>JBPYFR010000180.1:0-2963 GCA_051985685.1 Acidimicrobiales bacterium | reverse complement strand
CGGACGTCCTCGATGGTCTCGAGCAGTTGTGCCACACCCCGGTGGCTCAGGGCCTCGCACTGCAACGGCACGATCACGGCCTCGGCCGCGGTGAGGCCGTTGATGGTGAGCACGCCGAGCGAGGGAGGGCAGTCGATCATCACCGCGTCGTACTCCGGCAAGACCGGCTCCAGCACACGGGCCAGCACGTGCTCGCGCCCGGTCCGGCTGAGTAGGTGCACCTCGGCACCGGCCAGGTCGATCGTGGCCGGCACGAGGAAGAGCCCCTCGACGCCCGGTGCCGGCCGGATCACATCGGCCACATCGGCGCGGCGAACGAGGACGTCGTGCAGCGACGAGTCGAGCTCGTCCGGATCGAATCCGAGCGAGAAGGTCAGGCACGCCTGCGGATCGAGATCGACGACCAGGACGCGGTGGCCCCGCTCCGCCAGCGCGACCGCCATCGACTGCACGGTGGTCGTCTTCGCCACGCCGCCCTTCTGATTGGCGACGGCGACGACCTTGAGCACCGCCAGAGTCTACGGCCGCCCGGGTGCGGACAGCCGGTCCGTGCAAACCCACGTCACGGGTGCTCGCACCCGCCCGGATCTGGTCAGCGGTAGGCCGCCTCCTGACGGGCGACGGCGCGGACGAGGTTCCCCAACGAGAGGTTGACGTCCTGGACGTGGTAGCCCCACGTCGGTCCCAGTGACGCGGTGACGGTGGGACGGGGGTCGCCCGGCGTCGCGGGTGCGTCGACCTGCAGCCAGGACGCGCCCGCGCTCTGCTCGCACGTGGCCGTGTAGAGGCCCGGAAAGGTCACCCAGGGCGTGCGCACCGTGACACCCCGGAGTTGCTGGCCCCCTGTCACGAAGTACGGCGACAGCGGGCCAGGGGCGTTGGAGAAGGTGGCCGGATTCACACAGACCACCTGTTGACCGACCGTGGTCCGCTGGCCCGACAGCAAGCTGACGCCGCGGCCGGCCCGGCCGAACAGCGAGTTCGACGGCGGAGGAGTGCCGAAGGTCGAGTACGCGATGACGCACCCGGTCTGCGCCGCGGACCGGCAGACTGGGATGTGGCGGAAGCTTCCTCCTACGGTCCGCCCGACCGGGACCTGCACGTTCCCGCCGAGGATGATCGCCGAGACCAGCCGGCGGCGCAGCCGTGCCGAGGGGTCGACCTGACTTCGCAGGAGCCGGATGACCATGGCCGCACCCTGGGAGTGACCGATGACGACGATCGGGCGGCCGTCGTTGTCGTGGGCGAGATAGTCGTCCCAGGCCGAGAGCAGGCTCTGGTAGGCCGTGTTCAGCTCCGTGGCATTGATGGTGGCGAGCCCTTTCACCGTGGCCTGGCGGTACATGGGTGCCCACACCTGGCACGTCGCCGAGAAGCGTGACGCCTGGACGATCGCCGCGGCGATCTCGGCTTGCTGCACCCGAAGGTCGGCGTTGGCCGTCTGCTCCCGGGAGACCGTCGGGTAGACGTAGAAGCAGTCGAACCTCCTCGACGCACGCGAGGCGGCCGACGAGGGGACGACGAGCGTGCGCCCGTTGGCGCTGACGCTGGTGGCGGCTCGGCTCGAGGTGCACGGGTCCGGTGACCGCCCGGGCCGGCAGAGCCACACGGTTCGCTGCCTGGTCGGGGCCGACGCACCCTCGGCCTCCGCGGTCGGCACCAAGGAAAGTAGACCTACCACCAGCGCTCCGAGTGCGAGCGACCACGTTCGCACGACGCGCCAATGTCTCACGGTCTCACCTCGGCTCTCTCCCGATGCGATCGCGACACAGCCGCCTCGGCCGTGTTGTGGCCAGGGTAGGCGTCTCGGGGTGGATCGGGCGGGTCATCCGGAAGAACGTCGTCCGTCACGGGTGTTGGAGCGCATAGGGTGCAGCACTGAATCGTGGGGGACGTTGGCCGTGGCGCGCGCCCTGGCGCACCTGCGGCCGACCTCTGCACGAGGATGCGAACGACCAGGAAGACGACGGTGCACGTACCCCACATGAGCCAGAAGATCGTCGTCGGCGCCGTCTTCGTGTCCGCCATGTTCATGAACATCATGGACATCACGATCGTGAACGTGGCCCTGCCGACGATCGGTCGCGACTTTCACATCGCCCCCACGGCAGTGGACGGAATCGTCATCTCCTATCTGGTCAGCCTGGCCGTCTTCATCCCCGCTTCGGGGTGGTTGGGGGACCGCTTCGGCGGCAAGCGGGTCCTCCTCACCGCTGTCACGGTCTTCACACTGGGGTCGGTGCTATGCGGCGTCGCCCAGAGCATGACGCAGCTGGTGATCTTCCGCGTCGTCCAGGGTGCCGGCGGAGGGATGATGGCTCCCGTCGGCATGGCCATGCTCTACCGGGTCTTCCCACCGTCGGAGCGGGTTCGTGCCGCCAGCATTCTGACCATCCCGACCACCATGGCGCCCGCGCTGGGCCCGGTGCTGGGCGGGCTCTTGGTGACCGAGCTCTCGTGGCGGTGGGTCTTCTTCGTCAATCTGCCGCTGGGCATCGCCGCCGTGACCTTCGGGTGGCTGTTCCTCGACCGGATCGGTGCCGCCGAGCCCGGCCGCTTCGACCTCCCGGGCTTCCTCCTCGGTGGCAGCGGACTGGGGCTTCTCATGTACTCCATCTCGAAGGGGCCACTCACCTCGTGGTCGTCGCCCGAGATCGTGTTCACCGGCCTCGTGGGCGCTTTACTTCTCGTGATCTTCGTCGTCGTCGAGCTCCGCACCGACCGGCCGATGGTCGATCTGCATCTGCTCTCGGGACGCCTTTTCCGCTCCACGAACGTGGTGATGTTCCTCGCCGCGGCGGCGTTCCTCGGGCTGCTGTACCTGGTACCTCTCTATTTCCAGGACGCGCGCGGGCTGTCGGCGCTGCAGTCGGGGCTCTCCACCTTCCCAGAGGCGTTCGGCGTCATGATCGGGGCCCAGTTCGCGAGCCGACTGATCTATCCCCGCGTCGGGCCCCGCCGGC
>JBPYFR010000179.1:0-7574 GCA_051985685.1 Acidimicrobiales bacterium | reverse complement strand
GCGATCGGCTGACCATTCGCGGCTGAGGTCCTCGACGGCCTGGTCGAGGCTGTCGGCCACGATGTGGATCGCGGTGCGGTGGCGGGCACGGCTGGCGGCGACGTAGGCCACTGCGCGTCCGCCGCCGTCCGCGGCGAAAAGGTCGATCCGGTTGTTCCACGTTTGTTCCATGGCGACAAACCGCCCCGCCGCCGTCCCCAAGCTGCAAGCTCCTGACCTGCGCCTTCGTGAGCGCCCTTCGTGAGCGCCCTCGGCAGGATTCGAACCTGCGACGCACGGTTTAGGAATGGGATCGGGCCGATCCACCGATCAGCGGCTTTGCGCGAAATGCCTGTTCAGAGGCTATTTCGATTGACCGCCGGTGCCCCGTGTTGACCCGATTTCACCGCCCGTTGTTCCACGCTTGACCCACGGCCCCAGCTCGATGACGGTGACGCCCGTGATGAACGCGACGAGCATCCGGATGTCGTCGGGTCGCCCAGCTGGATGGTGTCGTACCTCACACCCTGCGCCACGCGTTCATCACCGCGGCATTTGACGCGGGTGTGCCCTTGCGGGATGTCCAGGAAGCGCCTCGCACGCCGACCCAAGAACAACCATGCGAGACGACTGAGCCAGGGACTCCCAGGACCGGCACCCCACCTACGTCGTTTCCATGTTCATCGCCGGCGCCAACCGGTAGCACCGCGGCATTCTGGGCGCCGCCACCGGATCGACGGCGCCCACCGCCCGTGGCGCCGGATCGCCGAATCTGGGGCGACTCTCGGTGGCGTGGCCGTAACGCGATGCGCTCATGTTCTGGCGCGGCCCGCTGATGTGCACGCTTCCGGTATTAGCCCGTCCGGTCTTTGAGTCAGACGCGGTGGATCATGGGGCGCAGCTTCATGCCGAGCCATGGGCGTCGGCCGTAGGCGAGCATTTTGCCGGTGAGTATCGGTCTCCATTGTGGGATGCGGCCCATCACGACCGAGAGCGTGTACGTGACCGGTTCGACGACTACGCGACAGTCGGCCCGCGCAGGGCGCCCGGGCGACACGGTGAGCGAGCCGTGATCGAACCGGAATGTCGTAGCCGCCCCTCCGCGAACTTTGAACTCGAAGGTGGCGGTGAAGCCGGCCGCTTTGGCCGTGTCGACCATGAACGGGGTGACATAGACCGACGACGCTAGATACAGGCCGGCGTCGGCGGCGGCGATAGGCCATGGCTGGCCGCAGGCCGTGGCGATGTCCCAACCGTGGACCATGATGTCACCGGCCGACGCGCCAACGACTCCCACCCAGGGTGCTTCGACCCCACCGTGCCAGCGCAGCGTTTCGCCGGTTCGCTCCCGACAAGCGTCACGAAAGCTCTGCCCAGCCTCGCTGACGGCCGCCGCCAACGTGACCGGATCGCGTTCGGGTGCGAGCCCGAGCAAGGCGTCGTTCTCATTCTGACCGTGGGGAGTTGCGCTCCACGCAGGGGCTCCGCCGATGACTCCGTTGCGGTAGCCGCGGAGCGACGACAGCACGTGGGCCCCCACCTCGGCGACACTCCAGGTGAGGCGAGGCACCCGGGTGCTGCCGTCTTCGATGGTTCGCAACAGGTCTGCGAACCGATCGGTCATCCGCGCATGGAAGTCCAACAGCGACTCCCGATCAGGCAGCCCCTCGATCCGGGGAGATGCCCCTGACTCGCCCGCCGAGCGGGCCGTCGACCGAACGCTCATCGCACCATCCCCTCGACGCGCTATAGTGCTAATAGCACTATGAGCCCAGCTCGTCACAATGTCAAGGAGGAGGCGGCGGAAAAGCTGTCGACCACCTCGTTCGCCATTCTCGGTCTGCTCGCCCTGCGGTCCTGGAGCGGGTACGAGCTGGCCAAGCAGGTCGACCGCAGCCTGCAGCACTTCTGGCCCCGGACGAAGCGCCAGCTCTTCGAGCAGCCGAAGCTTCTCGTCCGGGCGGGCTTCGCCACCGCAGCGCGCGACTCGGTCGGTCGGCGTCGACGTACCGTGTACTCGATCACGCCTGCAGGCAGACAGGCACTACGTGACTGGATGGCACGGTCAGGTCGGGGGCCGTCTCTCGAGTGGGAAGGCCTCATCAAGGTCTTCTTCGCCGAGCACCTCACCAACGAACAACTGCTCGCCCACCTGCGCGGCATCCGTGACCTTGCGGCCGGGGCACTAACCGAAGACATCGAGTCGGTGACGAGCAGCATCGCCAGCGGGTTTCCGTTCCCAGACCGACTGCATCTGTCGCTGCTCATCGCCAAGTTCTTTCTCGATTACACCGTCATGATCGAGCGCTGGGCGGAGTGGGCGCTCACCGAAGTCGAGCGATGGGAATCCCCCCGAGAGCCCGACGACCTCGATCGATTGATCCACGAACTCTACGGAGACCTCGCGCCTACACCTCACATGTCGAGCCCAACGCCCGTCACGGGCGTGAAATGACCTCGCATCGACGACTACGAGGCAACCGTATGGACTGGAAGGGAGATGGCAACGCAGTGCGCGAGCCGAACGCCGACTATGCGTGCCCGGGTGAGTGATGTGAACGTGCCATTCTGTGCGCCTAAGCCGGCGCGAGGTGGCACGAGCGGTGAGCCAGGTAGCTGTCTCCAGCTCGGTCGGCAACAATGCATTCATGCAAGCTGGGAGTGACCAACCGGAAACCCGTTACGTGTCCGTCGGGGACGCCGACGTGGCCTACCAAGTCTTCGGTGAAGGGCCCGACCTCCTCTACATCTGGGGACTGGGCAGCCATGTGGAGTACGGCTGGGAAACTCCCACTGATGCCCGGTTCCTACGACGTATGGCCTCCTTCGCTCGCGTGATAATCCTCGATCGCAGGGGAACCGGTGCGTCCGACGGGGTGACCCGAGCCGCCATACCAACCTGGGAGGACTGGACCGAGGACATATTGTGCGTTGTGGACGAGGTGGGATCGCCCAAGGTCTCAGTCCTGGCGGAGGTGGATGCCGGGCCGATCGGGATCCTCTTTGCTGCTCTCCACCCCGAGAGGGTGCGCAGTGTGATCCTGTCCAACACGTTTTGCCGTGCGCTCATCGATGAGGACTATCCGATTGGAGTGACACCTGACGAGGGTGACGCGATTGTTGCTTTCCTGGGTGAACATTGGGGCACGACCGAGTTAGTGGCCAGTGTCGAACCGAGCCTGGCAAATGACCCCGAGTCGTTGCGCTCTTTGGCCAGATGCCAGAGAGCGTCAGCGACTCCACGTACCGCGGCCGCCCAGTACCAATACATCCTCGGCGTCGATGTCCGCGACGCGCTCCCGCTCATCCAGGCCCCCACTCTCGTACTCCACAACGAAGACAACGGCATCATCCCGGTGGCACAAGGCCGATATCTCGCCGAGCATATTCCCGGTGCCGAGATGATCACCTTCAAGACCCATGGCGACGTGTCGGGAGTCGCCGTCACCGACTCCTTCGTCGACTCTGTCGCCCGATTCCTAACCGGGCGGCGTGCGGAAGTGGAGATAGATCGGGTCTTGGCGACCGTTTTGTTCATCGACATAGTCGGATCTACCGAACGGTTGGCCGCGCTCGGTGATCGCCAGTGGAGACACGTCCTCAATCAGCACGACGCCCTCGTACGTGAGGAGCTACGTCGGTTCCGCGGCAAGGAGGTCAAGACCATCGGCGATGGTTTCGTGGCCACCTTCGACGGACCGGCTCGGGCGATTCGATGCGCCCAGGCGATCGGCGAAGAGGTGCGTCGGCTCGGGATCTCGATACGAGCCGGTCTTCATGCCGGTGAGTGCGAACTCAGGGGGGACGATGTCACCGGACTAGCGGTACACATCGCAGCACGAATCGGTGCCGCGGCTGGACCCCAAGAGGTCCTCGTATCTTCCACGCTCAAGGACCTCGTCACTGGATCGGGGATCGAGTTCGAGGACCGAGACGAACATGCGTTGAAGGGCGTGCCGGGATCTTGGAAGCTCTTCGCTGTGAAGCCGTGGCTGTCCCGATAGCGCCTCGCGGGTGGATGAGCCCGCGAAACGCCGACCTCGGGAGAGGCCAGAACTGGCACGCCGAATATCGCCCCCTGTAAGGCTCCTGCGCGCCCGATCGACGGATCGGGCGCAGCGGACCGTTCGCGAGGCTTCGAGATGCGTTCCGGGAGCAGATCGCCGAATCCGACCAACCGGCGAGCGTCTCTCGCCAACGCCTCCGATTCATCTGCCGGAATGTTCTGGCGCGTCGAGCTGAGCCGTAGCCCAAAGATGCCTAAGCCCCCCTGCTCTGGCATCATTGGTTGTGGACAGCGACTGGGACCGTTTCATTTCCCGCTGCCAGGACGCACTAGGCGACCTGGTGGAAGGCCGACCAGAGCCTTTTAGGCGGCTCTGGTCACACGCCGACGACGTGGTGATCATGGGCGCGTTCGGCGGGTACGAGCGTGGTTGGGCGGAGGTCAGCGCCCGACTTGATTGGGCGTCGGCGGGCATCAAAGCGACGAACCGCGTCGCGGAGAACGTCGTAACCATCGTCGGCGATGGTCTCGCCTACACCGTCGACTTGGAGCACATGACCCGTCACACCGGTGATCAGCCGGTGGCCAGGACTCTGCGCTGCACCCAGGCCTACCGGCGCGAAGGCGGCGACTGGAAAGTCATCCTGCGCCACGCTGACGAACTGCCCCGCAAGGACGAACGGCAGAGATGATCGCCATGCGGCAGTAGCCCCCGAACGACTCATCTGTTGCTTAGCCACAAGACCCAAGGGCCTCCGGGCAGGCGCGCCAAACCGACGGTTCCGCGCTCGCTCACGCGGCCCGGTGGAGCCGTTTCGGTCGTCATCACACGCTCGGGCCGGTCCCGTCGGTCACGGCGACAGAGGAGAGTCAGAAGCCGAGGCCACGGTCGGGCAGGACCTCGGGCACCAGGATGGAGGTGGCCGAAGCCGGTGTTGATGGTCTGGCGTTGACGGCCCGGCGTTGCCTTTCGCGGGCGAGGTCGATGGAGGCTTGGCGTTGCTGCTTGGTCTGCTCGTTGATGGCGACCTGGGCGCGGGTACTGAGGGTGCCGGTGTCGATGGCCCAACGGGGTCGGCGATCGGCTGACCATTCGCGGGTGAGGTCCTCGACGGCCTGGTCGAGGTTGTCGGCCACGATGTGGATGGCGGTGCGGTGGCGGGCGCGGCTGGCGGCGACATAGGCCACTTCGCGTCCGCCGCCGTCGGCGAGGTGGTGACAGGTGTCCGTGGTGAGCCCCTGGCAGCGATGCACGGTGAGGGCGTACGCGTACGACAGCCGGTTGGCGCCGAGGTCGTCCCGGGCGGCCTGATGGGTGCTGCCGTCGTCCATCAGCACGGTCGCGGTCCCCCGGTTGGGGTCGACGGCGACCACTTGGCCGCGCTGGCTTGTGACGAGCTTCCCTTCGGTTGAGGGAGCGAGGGTGACGACGAGGTCGCCCGCTGCGTAGCGGCGTCCGCCTGGAGCTAGGAGCTCCGGACCGGTGAGCATGCCCGCTTCGGTCCAACGCTCCCGGGCCTCCTCGTTGAGGGCTCGGACGGTCGCCCGCCGCCAGGCGAGCATGACGCTGTCTCTGCCGGCGAGGGTGTCAGCGATCCAATCGCGCACTGTTGCGCTGATGGCGTTCGCGCGATCGGGCGAGGGTCGGATCCGGTCCTTGGCCACATACCAGCTGACGGCCTCGCTGACTTCCCCGGAGCGGAGCTGGTCGAGGGCGGCGTGTTCGGCGGGGTCGGCTTGGCGGATGTTCTCGTCGAGCACGTGTGCGGTGCCGTCGAGGCGCTTGAGGATGGCGCCGAGCGCACCGCCGGGGCCGACCGGGCCGAGCTGGCGGTCGTCGCCGATCACGACGACCTTGGCGTGGGCGGACCGGGCCAGGGTGAGCACCGCGAGCAGATCCCGATCGTCGGTCATGCCGGCCTCGTCCAAGATGAGCACGGTGTGGCGGTCCAGGTTGAGCCGGCCGTGGTCGAGCCGCCAGCGCAGCGAGGCGATCGTGCGGGACTCGCCAATACCGGCCTCCCGGCCGAGGGTTCTGGCGGCCTGACCGGACGTCGCGGTGCCGAGCACCTGGTAGCCGGCGGACCGGTAGGCGTCGGCAACGACGGCGAGCGCGGTGGTCTTGCCGGACCCGGCGACACCGAGCACCAAGCTGAACGGCCGTCCCTCCGTGCAGATCCCGACGACGGCGTCGAGTTGGCCCCGGGTGAGCTGCCGGCCGGTCCGGTGCTGGGCCCTCCGGATCGCCTCGGCAACCGCAGCCTCCGACAAGGCCGGCAGGCTACGTCGGGTGGTGCCCGTGGCGACGACTATGGCGATCGCCTGCTCAACAGCCACCACGGACGCCAGCGTGTAGTGACGGTCCCTCACGCCGGCGACGCCGACGATCGGTAGCACCTCGTCGTGGCCGAGAAGCCGGTCGACGACCCGGTCGAGCTCCTCGATGGGCCGGCCGAACAGGGTCGGGGCGACGGCGACGATCACCTTGGCCCGGTTGAAGACCTTCTCCCTCGCCAGCTCCCCGTCGGTTCGGATCGCCCAGGCGACGAGCTCCTCCAGCTCGCGCTCGCTCAACGGCTCGGGTGGCTGGCGGGTGCGGTGTTCATCGAGGCGGTCCCGCAGCATCGAGGGGGAGCAGCCGATCTCCCGCAGCTCCCTCCGCCAGCGCGCCATGAGACGCTCCTCGGGCTCGAAGCGCTTGGCCTTGCGGGACTCTCGCGCCGCCACCGATCGCGTCCGTGGGCTGTTCCAGGCTCCCCGGGCCTCGACGTGCGCGTCGATCTCCCGGGCGCGCTTGGAGTGCAACTCCAGGACCTCGTCGGGGATCCCCTTGAACCGCCAGTGCCGCAGCGACCCCGACGGTCCGGTGTCGGCCTCGATTCCCCAGCCGTGCTCCACGGCACGTCGCGCCGATGCGAGACGGCCGACCATCGTCGCCGCGTGCAGCTCGTCACGCCACAGGGCGGTGTCGGCCGCCTTCCAGCCACCCAGCCCATCGCCCATCTCGACGAGGTTGGCGATCAGCACATGATCGTGCGGGCAGGGATCGCCCGCACGGGACGTCGCGTGGCGAGTGTGCGCGTAGACGAGCCCACCGGTTGCCGTCGGCGTCCGGGCGCGTCCGCGCCGGCCGCCACGCGCCCTCGTCACCTCGTCCAGGTAGGCCAAGGTGGCGTCCCGCTCTGCATCGAGCAGCCCGTGCATCACGTCCCCGAGGTAGATCACCCCGAGCTCGGCGACCGACTTGTGTGCCGAGACGATCACCTCCATGCCTGGACGGGTCGATCCCACCAGCCGGACACCCGACACGGGATCACGTGCGCCTCCGGGAGCGAAGAGCGCCTCGTACTCGGCCAACGCGACGGCACGCCCTGCACGGAGACCGAGACCCTCTGTCCCGGAGCCGCCCCACACCAGTGGCGTCTCCCCCCTCGACGCGTAGTAGTCGAGGCTCTGGTTGGCGAAGTCATCCGCGCGCTCTACGACCGTCGCACGGTGGTAGTCCACCGACTTGGCGCCCATCATCGCCATCCACGCCACGATCCCGATCCGCCTCCCGCAACCTCGGTTGCAAACGTGTTCCCGGATC
>JBPYFR010000178.1:0-14543 GCA_051985685.1 Acidimicrobiales bacterium | reverse complement strand
AGCAAGCGTCGCGTCACCCGGGGCGACACCACGGCGTCGCCCCGGGCCACGGTTCGGATGGCGGTGATCAGCTCGGCCGGAGGGACATCCTTGAGCAGGAACCCGCTCGCACCGGCCCGCAATGCGTTGAAGGCGTACTCGTCGAGGTCGAACGTGGTGAGAATGAGCACGCGTGTCTTGTCGCTCGACGCGGTGATGCTGCGCGTGGCCTCTATCCCGTCCATGAGCGGCATTCGGACGTCCATCAGGACGATGTCGGGTGCGTACAGCGTGGCTAGCCGCACGGCGTCCGCGCCGTCGGCGGCCTCGCCGACGATCTCAATGCCCGCCTCTGACTCGAGGATCATGCGGAACCCTTTGCGCAACAGGGCCTGATCGTCAGCGAGAACGACGCGAATCGTCATGCGTTCGCCGGGGCACGGCAGTCGCGCAGGGTGGCAAGGACCTGCCAACCACCAGAGCGTCCCGGACCGGCCCGGAGCGTCCCGCCGAACGCTGCAGCTCGCTCCGCCATGCCGGGCACACCGTGCCCTCCCCCCGAGGCCGAGCCGTTGTGCGTGCCCGCGGGGATCCGGCCGTCGTCGGTCACCTGGACCGAGAGGTCGGGATCGCGGTACTCGAGCCGAACCTCCACCGTGGCGGGCTCTTCCGCATGCTTCAACGCATTGGTGAGAGCCTCCTGGACGATCCGGTAGACGGTGAGGCCGGCGGCGCCGGATACGGCGAAGGGCCGCCCCGACTCCTCCACGGAGACGGCGAGGCCTGTTCCCCTGACGCGCTCGACGAGGGCGCCGAGCTCCCCCAGGCCGGGTTGAGGCTCCAGCGGGGCAGCCGCGGTCGGTTCGGCCGGCATGGGCTCGTCGCGCAGGACGCCGAGCATCCGACGCATGTCGGTCAGAGCTTGACGCCCGGTTACAGAGACCTCGCGTATGGTCTCGGCGGACCGCGTGGGGTCGCGGGTCGTGGCAGCGGCGTCGGCCAGGGTCACCATGACCTGGATGTTGTGCGAGACGACGTCGTGCATCTCCCGGGCGATTCGGGCTCGTTCCGCCGCAGCGGCGAGGGAGACCTGTTGGTCGCGCTCGAATTCGAGGCGGACGGCCCGCTCCGCGAGCCAGTCGAGCTGGCTCCGTAGCGCGCGCACGACGACCCCGGCCAGGAGCGCAGTGAAGGTCAGACCCGTGAGGGAGACGAAGGACTTGAGAGCGTTGCCGGTCAGGTTCCAGCGCACCGTCGCCATGACGACGCCGACTTCCAGGATCAGCGTGGCGGCGGCGACCAGCATCCAATCGGACTCCACGGCGACGGTGTAGAGCGCGACCAGCAGAGCGACGTCGGCCAACAGCGCACCGGTAACGAACCACTGCACGAAGGCGACGGCCGCGACGACGAGGAACACCGTCATGGGGGCCTGACGCCGGAAGACCAGAGGCAGTGTCAGGCCCGCCACGAACCACAGGTCGGAGGTGTGGAAGCCATGGATCTCCTGGGAGCCGAGCCAACCCGAGCAGAGCAGGAAAAGCCCGACCGCGAGTACGACGTCCACGTACAGTGCGTAGCGTCGGTCGAAGGCCCGCAGGCGCTCCCAGATCCTCCACGCACCATCAAGTTGCCGGCTCGGTTCCACAGCGGCCGAGTGGTGGGCGGGAGACCCGGTGCGAAGCCAATGCGGGTACAGGTGCCTGGTGCTCGGGTACAGGTGCCTGGTGCTGGGCGACATCAAATCTTTCGTTCCCGCGCGGGGTTCCCATCGTAGTGCTCGCTGAGCTGGGGCTTCTTTCGGGACGAGCTGCATCGTCCTTGCTTACCGCCCAGCCGGCGCCAAAGGGATCGTCCCGAGGGATGAACCCCTCGCGCAGGGGTCGTTCCCGGGGCCAATGTTGGATGGCCCGGCGCGGTCGTCAGCGGCGCGTCCGTCGACCCCCGGCTGTCAGCCCTCGGTGCGCTCCGCCGCCTCGCGGCAGGCCTCGAGATCGTCGAACGCCTTCTCCACCTCGTCGGGGCCGAACGCGAAGAAGAGAGCGGCCACCGCGTCTGCGCCGGCCTCGGCATAGCCCGCGACGGCGTCGGGAGTCAGCTGCTGGAAGTAGGGGCAGACCGTGATGCGGAGCTCGTCGTGTGGCCGCCCGGCCGCTTCCAGGTGGACGTCGAGCTCGGCCAGCCCCGCTGCGAGCTCTGCCGGCGAGCGGTTGAACGTGTGCCAGCCCTGGCCCAGACGCGCCGCCCGCCGCAGTGCCGCCGGCGTCTCGCCACCGATGTGGACTGGAGGGTGGGGCTGCTGGACCGGCTTCGGGTACATCTCGCAGGCAGCGAGGTCGTAGGTCTCGCCGTGGTAGGCCGAGATGGCGTCGCACCACAGCGTGCGCAGGACCTCGAGGTATTCGTCGGTGCGCCGGCCCCGCCGTTCCCAGGGCACGTTGAGTGCCTCGAACTCCTCCTTGAGCCAGCCGACGCCGACGCCGAGGTCGACCCTCCCCGCTGAGAGCCAGTCGAGGGACGACACCTCCTTGGCGACGTAGACGGGGTTGCGCTGGGGGAGCAGCAGCATGGCGGTGCCGAGGCGCACGGAACGGGTCCGGGCAGCCAGGTACGACAGCGTCACCATGGGCTCGAGGAGACCGGTGCCGGAGGGCGCGGGGATACGGCCGTCCTCCGCGTAGGGGTATCGGCTGGCGTAGTCCTGGAAGAGGACGACGTGCTCGCCGACCCAGATCGTCGCGACGCCTCGAGCCTCCGCTCCCTCGGCTACAGCGTCGAGATGCTCGTGGGTCGTCATCGGACTGGCGGTGGGGATCCACAGGTCGAACTTCACGGGCCGAACCCCCTGGCGACGAAGTCGCAGATCTCGTCGGCGGCCTGGACGGCCGGGACCGAGTCGGGTTCGCCGGCCCGCACCGAGAGCGCGCCGTAAATCTGTTGGCCCATGAGGACGACGGCCCTGTCGCGGTCGAGGTCGGGCCGGAAGTCGCCGGTCTCCATGCCGGCCGTCACGATCTCCTCGAGGAGTCGGATCATGTCGAGGCCGATCACCATCAGCGCCCCGCCGACGGCGGCGGAGCCGGCAGCGCCGGTCGTGGACTGGGTCGCCATGGCGAGGCGGAAGAAGGCCGGGCTCTCGTCGATTCGCTCGAGCAGGCCGAGCACGAGCTGACGCATCCGTTCATAGGGCGTCGCCTCGTCGGCGCTCACGACGGCGATCGCGTCTTGCAGGTGCTCGTACATCGACTGGACGCAAGCCTGCAGTAGTTCGTCCCGATTGGTGAAGTAGACGTACACGGTCGAACGCGCCACCCCGGCCTCGGCTGCGATCTCGTCCATCGGGACCTCTGTTGTGGCGCGCTCGCCGAACAGGCGTCGTGCGGTCTCAATGATCTGCTCGCGCCGGAAGTCGCGAATGACCTCCCTCAGCGTGTCGGGGGCGCGGCGGGCCACGACGCCGGACTCAGCGCGCCGGATCAGCGGACCGCACGGGTCGACGGGGTGAACGCGACGGGGAGGTGCTTGACGCCATTGATGAACTGAGACTGTAGGCGCTGGACTTCGCCGTCCTGACGGATATCGGGCAGGCGCTCGAGCAGGTGTTCGAACATCACCCGGATCTCCATGCGGGCCAGGTTGGCGCCCAAGCAGAAATGCGGGCCGCCGCCGCCGAACGCGATGTGAGGATTGGGGTCGCGACCCACGTCGAACGTATCGGGCTCGGTGAACACATCTTCGTCCCGGTTGGCCGAGGCGTGGAAGAAGACGACTTTGTCACCCGCCGCGATGTCCTTGCCGCTGAGGGTGACGTCGCACATTGCGGTGCGCCTGAAGTTCATGACTGGTGTGACGAAGCGCAGCATCTCCTCGACGGCGCCTGGTACGAGGCTGCGGTTGTCGAGGAGGCGCTGCCACTGCTCGGGGTGTTGAAAGAAGGCGTGCATGGCGCCGGACATGAGATTTCGCGTGGTCTCGTTCCCGGCGACGGTGAGCAGCAGGAAGAACAACTCGAGTTCGAGCTCGCTCAACTTCTCACCCTCGACCTCGACGGCGGTGAGGACGCTCATGAGGTCCTCATGGGGGTCGATGCGCTTCTTGGCGAAGAGCTCTGAGGCGTAGGCGTAGAGCTCCATGGCCGCCGTCATCGCCATCTCCGCTTGCTGCTGGTACTCGGGGTCCTCGTTGCCAACCATGCGGTTGGACCACTCGAACATCCGGTGGCGATCACCGTCTGGCACGCCGAGCAACTCCGCGATGACCCTGAGCGGCAGTTCAGCGGATATGTCGGTGACGAAATCTGCGGACCCCTTCTCCACCACCTCGTCGAGGATGGCCTCGGTGGAGCGGTGGATGCTCGCTTCGAGGTCGCGGACCATGCGCGGCGTGAAGCCCTTGTTCACCAGGCGCCGGTAGCGAGTGTGGAGGGGAGGGTCCATGTTGAGCATCATCAGGCTCTGTTGGGCGACCTCCTCCTCGCCGATCTCGAAGGGCATGGTGCCCTTGGCGGCCGAGCTGAAGCGCTCGTAGTCCCGGTTGACGGTGACGCAGTCTTGGTAACGGGTGACGGACCAGAATCCCGGTCCCCCGGACTCCTCCTGCCAGTGCACCGGGTCGTGCCGGCGCAGGTGGGCCAGCCAGGCGTGGGGGACGCCCGGCACGAAGGAACGGGAATCGGAGAGGTCGACGGGTGCAAGGTTCGCCAGCGTGCTCATGTCTGGACAACTCCTCTGATCTATCGGACGCACTGTCCGTTGGACTGGATGCTATGTCCAAGCTCAGAGACCGGTCAATGAGCGGTGGTCAGTGAACCTCTCGTGCGGGCTGTGCGAGCTATTCGGGCGGAGTCTTTGTCGGCTTCTCCGGCACGATGGCAACCGATTTCGAAGGGTCGTCGAGGTCGAGGATCACGCGCACCCGCTCGTCGTCGTTCGGAGGGTCCCCGGGCGCCTCGGCCACCACCACGGGCTCGTCTCGAGTGGGTGCGAAGACGTCGCGCAGACCGCGGACGATGCCGGTGCCCACGGCACCAAGCGCGGACTCCCTGCGCCAGCGGTCGAATCCGTCCGCCGGTGGTTCTTCGACCTCCCCGTCGTCGTCAGTCGGCGTGTCGCCATTGTCGTGTTCGATGCGTCCATGTTCGCAGAGTCACGTCCTCACCGCGACCGCATCCCTACCCCGGCCCCATCCGGCGACCGGGACTCCCTGAGGGGGTAAGCCCGCCGGCTGCGCCTGAGTGGGGCGGCGCCACATCGGGGCTCGCAGCGGGCGTCCGAGCAAATGGCGCTGGTCGGTGCGGCCGTCCTTGAGGGCTTCACTCTGCAGTGAGGAGCCGGTCGAGTCCTCGCCGGATGTCCCACAGGTGATGGCAGACCTCGTGAGCGTTGCGCTGCACGATGTCGAAAGCGCACACGGCACCGGCTTCTGGGTGCGGCGTCGACTCGTCGCGTGGCGCTTCGAGCGCGGCGGTTCTCCAATCCTCGGCTGCGGCGAGTAAAGCGATGAGACCCACCACGGGCGACAACGCGTCGTAGCTCCTCACGGTCGCCATCACGTTCTGGTCCCACGCGGGCACGCCAAAGGCGGGGTCGGCGCTGATCGTCCACAGGCGCTCTGTGCCGAACCGGAGGACGTCGACCGTGTGCCAGACATATCGGCTGGCCGACCACAGACCCTGTTCGACGGCCTCCGCCGGATCGATCTGCGAGAGGACTCCACCGAACACAGCGACGTTGCGGACGCAGTGGCCGACGAGGTGTTCGTAGTCGGACTGCTCCCAATCGAACCCACATTCGGCACACACGCCTCGGGGTCGCAGCCAATCTTGTGCTTCGCTCTCAGGCTGCCCGCTCATAGTGCCTCATCCATCTCTTCGGTCTGAACTGCCAATGTGCCATCCGGAGCAGACCTCACAGCGATACGCGCCGAGCTCGATCCCGGCGTCCTGTCGCCGCTCGTCTACGACCGACAAGGCTTCAGCCTGGCTCCGGTAGGTGGTCTTGGGCGTGCCGTCGCCCCGCCAGTGGGACCGCAGATTCGAAGGGCGCGCCCCGCCGACCATCCTCCTACGCCCTCGACGTGCTTTCTTGGCCGCCATGAAACCCCGTTCGCGTGGGGAGGTTCGGCCCGGACCCCCACCGTCGATCCGCAGACGGAGACCCCCTGACGCGCCCCGACGCGCCTTGGATTCGACGGAGGGGGAATAAGGGTCGAATCCGGCGCGCCGAGACTAGGTCATTTTATCGTGCCTGATCTCTGACGTCACCATCGGTGCAAGGCGTTCGCCCTGCGGACGGACCCCGTCACTCCGAGCGTCGCCGACGGGCGCCCGTGCGTGGATCCGTCTTCTCGACGCCGCGAAACGTCGGTTGGGGTCGAGGCAGGTTCTCGGCGCAACCGAAGCCGTCAAGGAAACTCATCCGCCCCGAGACCAGGAATCGCCCAAGAGTCCGCACAATGAGCACCACTAGGGTGAGTCGCCGATGAAGAGCCTCGTGATCGCCCAGGACTTCCCGTGGCCGACGACGCTCGGCTCTCACCTCCGCCTGCAATCGGTGGTCCGGGCGCTCGCTGACCTGGGTGAGATCGACCTCTTTGCACTGGTCCCCGCGCGCCGACAAGAGCTCTGTGACGTGCCGGAAGGATTCCGGATCCGCCGGGTGAGGACGGTGAACAGGCCCCGGCCCGAGCTGTCGCTGCGTGGGCGGGTCGGGTGGATCACGAGCGGTCTCCCTCTCGAGGTGGCCAAGGATCGAGTACCGGAGGCCCCACAGCTCCTTCGGAGCTGGGCGGATCACTACGACTTCGTCTGGGTGAGCAAAGGACCGACCTTCGAGGTGGTAGGCCGGCCGCGACTGGGTGCGACGGTCGTCGACCTTGACGATCTCGAGGACTGGAAGCTCCGGAGCAGGTTGGCGGTCATGCGCGACGAGGCGGACGTCGGGGTCGGCCGTGGGTCACCATTCGCGGCCCCGCTCGCCTCCCTGCGGAAAGCCGCCGCGGTCGCCCAAGTCCGGTTCAACACGAGGCGCTGGAGGCGCTATCAGCACTCGATCGCCGCACAGGTAGACCGCGTCGTCGTGTGCAGCGAGCTCGATCGGACGCGGTTCGGTGCTGCCAACGCCACTGTGGTGCCCAACGGCTACGAGGCTCCCGACGTGCCTGCCGGCCGGGACGACGTCGCTGCTCACCCGACGGTTCTCTTTCCGGGCAACTTCTGCTACCCACCCAACTCCGACGGGGCGCGGTGGCTGGTGATGCACGTGCTGCCGAGGTTGCGCGAGGAGATCCCCGACGTCGAGGTCCGGCTCGTGGGAGAACCCGATACCTCGGTGACAGGGCTCGCCTCGCGTGCCTCGGTCACCGTCGTCGGGCGCGTGCCCGAGATGGGCCCCGAGCTGGCCAAAGCCGATGTCGTGGCGGTGCCGATCCGGTACGGGAGCGGGACCAGGCTCAAGATCCTCGAGGCTTTCGCCAACCGGATACCCGTGGTCTCGACCACCGTCGGAGGGGAAGGACTCGATGCCGAAGGCGGGAGAGAGCTCCTCTGTGCGGACGACCCGACCTCGTTCGCGCGGGCGTGCGCCACGCTGCTTCGCTCGGGCCCGACACGGCGAACGCTCGCGGACGCGGCGCAGTCGCTCTTCCTCGAGGGTCACCAAATGAGCGCCGCCCGCAGCCGCGTGCGGGACCTCGCGCTCGAGCTCGCAGGTGGTGCCGGCGGATCTCCTCGCCGGCTGTCGGGTCTCAGGGCGGCTGAACCCGCCACCCTCCATCACACCTGAGACGCGCGCGGCGCGCCCGGTGAGCACCGCCGGCTACTGCGGCGGGCCCGAGCTCAGCTGGACGGTTTGGGTGTGGGTGTTGCCGCTGGTGTCTGTCCAGCCGACCGACACCTTGTCGCCGGGGTGGTGGGTGGCCATGGCATTGGTGAGGTCGTTGGCCGAGCTGATCGTCTTGCCGCCGAGCGAGGTGATCACGTCGCCCTGAGCCAGACCCGCTTCCTGAGCCGGACCGTTGGTGACGGTGCCGGCCACCGCAGCACCAGAGACGTTCGAGCCACTGTTGCCCGAGTTACCGAAGAAGCCACCGAAGGGTCCCAAGTTGCCACCGTTTCCGGCGTTCGCACCCTGCGGGTTGATCTCCACGCCCAGGAAGGCGGTCGTCCCGATGTGAACGGTGGCCGACGCCTGGCCGCCCTCAATCTGGTGGGCGATCGCCAACGCCGTGCTGATCGGGATGGCGAAGCCCTCGTTGCCCTGGGACTGCCCGTTGTACTGGAACGAGAACCCGGCCGAAGCGGCGGTGTCGACACCCACGACCTCGCCCGAGTCGTTCACCAGCGCCCCGCCCGAGTCACCCGGCTGGATGTTGGCGTTCGTCTGGATGAGCCCGGTCAGCTGCTCCGAAGTGCCGTCGCCCTCGTCGCTGGCCGTGATCGACTGGTTGAGCGCGGTCACCGTGCCACCGGCTGCGCTCGGCGTGCCGCCCGTGCCGCCGGCGTTCCCCACGCCGACCACGTCCTGCCCCACAGAGAGGCTGGACGAGCTGACAGGCGCCGTCTGGAGACCCGACGCATTGTGCAAGGCCAGGACCGCGATGTCATGGGTGCGGTCGTAGCCAACCACGGTCGCGCTGTAGGTCTTGTGGTTGCCGACGTCGGTGACGCTGATGCTCGTGGCGCCGTTGATCACGTGATTGTTGGTGAGGACGACCCCGTTCGAGGTCAGCACGATGCCGGTGCCGGCGGCCTGCTCCTGGGAGTAGCCGAGCGTCGTGTTGATGTCGACGAGGCCGGGGTCGACCTTCGCCGCGATGGAGTTGACGTCGCTCGGGCCAGAGGAGTTGGACGACCCGGAGTTGCCGGAATTTCCGGAATTTCCGGAGTTACCGGGGTCGAACGGATTGCCGAAGGGGTTGGTCGGGCTGCCCTGGTTCGGCAGACGGCCCGAGCCTGAGGACGGGAGCGCCGAGAACCTCGAGGGACCGGTGCTCCAGGTGAGGTGGCCGAGGCCGACGCCGAGGCCGAGCGCGGCCAGCGCGGCAGCGCCGGCTAGGGCGGCGGTACGCATGCGGTGCGCGCCCCGTCCGGTGGAAGTGGGAGGGGGCGGCGCCGCCCACCCGAAGCCTCCCGGTCCGGCGGACGGGCCCGCCTGAGGGGATCCCTGGGCACCGAGCATGGGATTGCCGGCCAGCGCGCCCATGGCGTAGGAGCCCTGAGGCCCATAGCCCGCCGGGACGCCCATCGGAGGGGTGTGCGGCTGCCCCGGCGGCGGCGCACCCGTGGGGGCGGTGTACGGCTGGGCCGGGGGCGGGGGGGTCGTCTCGGGCAACGCGATCGGTGCCGCGTCGGTCTCCGAGTTCTCGAGCGGTTCCCCCGCTGCGGCGTCCTTCTCTTCCTCGGTCATTCAGGCTCCTCTGATGCGAACGCCGACGGGTGGCCTTCGCTTCCGGGTTCCATTCGATACCCGGGAACTGAGCGCCGGGTCACAGAAAGATATGAGCTGCATAAATGTTGTCTGGGACAGGGGACTTGGCGCAGACGCCGTGTGTGCGGGTCTACGCTGGCCGCACCTTCGTCCACTCCGGGTGCATTCCAGGAGCTCAGAGCAGGGGGGCACCGTGGGACCTGCGATCTTCGACGCCGACAGCCACCTGATGGAGACGGCGGACTGGCTGGGCCGGTACGCCGACGAGGCCGTTCGGGGGCGGCTCGCACCACTGGGCCTGGAGGGGGCGGGAGCAGGGGCGGCCGAGCTGATGGCCAGCCTGCCCGAGCTCTGGGAGGGCCACCGCCACCAGGAGATCGGGCCCGAGGTCATCAAGGGCCCGAAGGGGTGGATGGCGCCGGGGGCCCTCGACACCGGGGTGCGCTCCCGTGTGCTCGACGCGCTCGGGATCGATGCACAGCTGGTCTTCCCGACCTTCGCCCTGGTTCATTTCGCGTCCTCCAAAGATCCCGACGTCCTGTACGGGGGGACCGAGGCGCTGAACCGGGCCATGGCCGACTTCTGTGCACCCGACGGGCGCCTCAAGGCGGTGGGCTACCTGCCCCTGCGCGACCCTGAGCGAGCCCTGGCCACGCTCGAGGCGGCGCTCGAGACGGGTGTCGCCGCGTTGTGGGTGCCCTCGGATGCGCCCGGCGACTTCTCGCCCACCCACGTCGACCTCGATCCCGTCTGGGCCTGCCTGGCCGACGCGGGGGTGCCGTTCGTGCTCCACGTCGGTGGCGGCAGGCTGCTGCCCAAGGCGTTCCACAACAACGGGCTCCCACGTCCCACGGACTGGCTGGGCGGCGGCGAGAACCTCCGGTCCAAGGACTTCCCGGTGCTGCACCACTCGCCCGAGCGCTTCTTGGCCTGCATGGCGCTCGACGGCGTGTTCGAGCGCCACCCGACGTTGCGCGGGGCGGCGATCGAGCTCGGGGCCACGTGGGTGCCGGGCCTGCTGCGCAATGTGGACCACGCACACCGGTCCTTCTCGAGGCACGAGCCGGTGCTGCGGGACCTGCCGCTCCTGCCGTCCGAATACCTGCGGCGTCAGGTGCGCTTCACGCCGTTCCCCTTCGAGGACACAGCGTGGCTGATTGAGCAGTGTGGGTCCGAGCTCTTCATGTTCTCGACGGACTACCCGCACCCCGAAGGCGGGAGGCGCCCCTTCGAGGCGTTCGGCGACGCGGTCTCGGAGTTCGGCGAGGCGGACCGCGAGCGCTTCTTCTGGCGCAACGGGGCCGAGCTGCTGGGGTTGGCCTGACCTGAGACCCGAGCTGAGAGAGGAGGTGCCGTGATGGCGCAACGGACGACCTCCTTGGTGGTCGAACCGGTGGCGGGCGCGCTGGGGGCAACCGTCAGGGGCATCGACCTCACGAAGGTCACCGAGGCGGGGGAGCTCGAGGAGCTGCGCCACGCGCTGGCCGACCACCTGGTCGTGTTCCTCCCCGGGCAGGATCTGTCCTTGGACGACCTCGAGCGGGTGACCGATCTGCTCGGCGGGCGCGACGTCACGCCCTTCGTCGACCCGCTGCAAGACCGGCCCTACGTGATCCGGGTGATCAAGGAGCCCGACGACGCCCTGAACTTCGCGAACGCCTGGCACAGCGACCTGAGCTACCTGCCCGAGCCGCCCGCCTACACGCTGCTGCACGCCTGGGACGTGCCCGACCACGGCGGCGACACCGTGTGGTCCAACCAGTATCTCGCCTACGAGACGTTGTCGCCGGGGCTCAGAGAGACGCTGCGCGGGCTGCGGGCCGTGCACTCTGCTGGTCTGGCCTACGGCACGGGCGGCCTTCTGGATCAGGTCAAGGATCTCACCTCCATGGCGATCGCGCCGTCACCCGACGCCTACGCAGAGCACACGCACCCCGTCGTGAGGGCCCACCCCGTGACCGGGCGGCCGGCGCTCTACATCAATCCGGTGTACACGGTGCGGTTCGCCGGCTGGTCCAAAGAGGAGTCACAGGCGCTCCTGTCGCACCTGAATCTGCACAGCATCAACGAGAACTTCACCTGCCGGCTGCGCTGGTCGGTCAAGACGCTGGCCATCTGGGACAACCGCTGCACCATGCACAACGCGCTGAACGACTACGCGGGCGTGCGCCGTGAGATGTACCGCACCAGCGTCAAAGGGTCGATCCCAGTCGGGGTCGGCTGAGGCTGACTCCTGACGTACCTGGTCGACCTGCGCACCACGTCTGGTCCGATCGTCAGGTCGAAGCAGGCGCTGAGGGCGTGGAGGCACTGTCTTTCGTGGCAGGTGCCAACCACACCGCAAGCACGTGCGACACCACCACGGCCACGATCACCAGGGGTGCCAGAGGGACCGCGTCGGGTGCGAACAGGATCTCGACCAGCAGGACCGAGGTCAGCGGCATGCCGTTCAGCATCACGGTTGTCAACGCCCCGATCCCCATGGCGGCGCCGGCGATCATCGGGAGCCCCGGGAGATGCGAGAGCAGGATCCCGCCCGCCGCGCCGAGGAAGATACCGGGGAAGACGGGACCTCCCCGGAAACTGGGAAGGCAGCCGCCGTAGGCGAGGCCCTTGCACACGAGCAGGAGGGCCAGGGCACCCACGCTAAAGGTGCTGGCATGCTCGATCAGTGGCGTGAGCTCCGTCTGACCGGAGAAGAGGGCGTACGAATTGCTCTTGCCGGTGCCCTCGACGAAGGCGACAGCCAGGAGTCCGACGCCGAGCCCGATGGCCGGGGTCACCAAGAGTCGGGCCCGCTCGACTACGGGCAGGAGCAAGAATCCGAGACGGCGGATCGCAGTGCCGATCACCGCCGCGGCGACGCCGATCACGAGGGCCCACAAGATCTCTTTCCCGTCCGGGCGCGTGAAGTGTGGAATGTTCGGGACGGCCAGCGAGAAGGTGCCGTAGCCGGTCCAGCTGTTCAGGCCGACGAAGATGAGGGCACCGGCGCCGGCCGCGAGCAGCCCGGGCAGCATCACGACGCCGAGGGTCGGCCCACCGAGTCCGGCTGCCTCCATCAGCAAGAAGGCGGCGGTGATGGGCGAGCCGAGCAAGGTGCTGATGGCCGCGAAACCGCCAGCCGCCCCGATCACAGTCACCGCCATGGCTGGGGCGTCGCGGCGGATGAGGTGGATGATCAAGATGGCGAACCCGGTCCCGATGGCGATCAGGGGCGCCTCTGGGCCGAGCACGGCACCGCAGACGAGGGTGGCGAAGGCGGCGACGATGACCCCGGGCAGCTCGATGGGTTGCGTGTCGCCCGGCTTGAGCCCGAACACAGCCACGTGTCCGCCTGTCCCGGGGAAGTAGCGGATCGCCAGCGCGACGACGAGGCCGCCCACGACGAGGATCGGAAGGGGCCACCACACCGGTGCGCCGACGAATCCCAGCTGCTTCGGGAGGGTGGAGAACAACCACGACTGCGTCTCTCCGGTGCCCTTCAAGAAGAAGTAGGCGACGAACGACACCAGTAGACCGACCAGCGCTCCGAAGAGCAGCAACACCACGTAGCTCCGGGTCTTCACCAAGGCCAGCGGGTCGGCGGGTGCCGAGGGCGGGGCAGGAGGCGTGGGGGGAGGGGCCGCGGGAGGGTTCGTCATCGCTTCACGGTGCCCGAGTCACGTCGATCGGTGGCCCGATCCCATAGACGGCCAGCGTAAGCACAGGGTGGGCACGTTTGTGTGATCGTCAGCCGGAAGGGGACGTCTTCATCTCCACGGTCACCTTGTCAGCTTCCGTCGGGAGGGCGACGGATCCGGCGGCCTGATCGATATGGCCGGTCGAGGTCGAGGCGACGTTGTTGATGAAGGAGGGAAGTTGGAACAGGACCGGTCCTGGCGCGCGTCCGTGCAGCCTGAGCGTGATGGCGCTCCCGGTGGAGGTGATGGTGAGGCCGATCCGCCTGCCGCCGGTCGTGGGGAAGTTGGTCACCGAGATTGGCGTCCGGTTCAACCAGGAGGAAGGGAGGCCGCGTCCGACGATCAAAGCGCCGTCGGCGCGCTGGGCGACGATCGAGTCGAGCAGCACCTTGTTCGCGCCGGCCATGCCCCACGCGTGCGGCGCGGATCCCTGGCCATCCGCGGGATGCTGTCCCACCCAGGGCGAATTCGCCAGGGGCGTCTTCGAGCTCTCCCACCAGGAGAAGGGACCGCTCTGGGTGTTGGTGATCATGAACTCGTAGCCGAGGATCCCTTGGTCCCGATACGCGGTGCCGGCCAGCCCGGCCGAGCCCTGGGCCGCGTTGTAGGCGCTGGAGTAGAAGTAGTCGTCGGGGAACCCGCCCGTCGTGTCGGGAGGAAGGACACCGCGCAGGCGCCCGAAGCCATACGCGTAGGTGGGGTCGATCATCGTGAGACCCGGGCCGCTCGGCGCGGTGCCCAGGAGGGACGCTTCCCAGGCCCAGGTGCCGAAGCCGAACGGTGACGTCCAGTTGGCGTCCTGCGGGTTTTGGCAGCGGTTCTCCGTATTGGGTTGCACCAGCGAGCAGGGCAGATAGTCCAGGTGACCGCCGGAAATGGTCTGCCCGAGCACGCCGTTCGTGGCAGAGAGCAGGCTGTCGTACTCCTGCGCGGCCCACGTCTTCTCCACGCCGATCCCGAGGCGGCCGGCGATGTAGCGGTAGGCGGCCAGGCCGAGCAGCGCCTCGTAGTCGTCGACTGTCCAGTAGCCCATGGTGTCGATGTCGTTCGAGACTCCCATCGTCCCTGACGGCCCGGTGCGATCCGCCTCGATTGCGTGGGCGGCGTCCGCGATGCTGGGTTGATCCATCGCACCCAGCGGGCCTGCGACATCGAAGTTGGCGCGGACGAAGGCTGTGTCACCGGTCTTCATGAGGTACACCGCCCACGGGACGGTGTAGGTCCAAAGGCCGTCGGGGTACTGCCCCTGCCCGCCGACGACGTTTCGGGCCTCGGTCAACAACGAATGGGCATTGGAGAAGTAGCCCTGAGTGAAGAGGTTGGTGAGTATCCCGATGACGTCGTGGCTGAACTCGCTCTCGTAGCCGTTGATGCCCGTGTCGAGCGCGTTGCCCCTGCGGGCGATCTGGGTGGTGATGAATCCGCTCTTGTAGGCATCGACCAAGGCGGGATCGGG
>JBPYFR010000177.1:0-6287 GCA_051985685.1 Acidimicrobiales bacterium | reverse complement strand
ACACGACGCGGAGACCCGGGTGGCGCTCGAGCACCCCGAACGCGATCAACTGCGCACAGGCGAGCATCTCCTCGAACGAGTGCGACACCGCGTGCAGGACCAAGGGGTTGAACGGGCGGTCCGATCCCAGAGTCGGCACGATCACGGAGCTGCCCTCGTGCACCCCGATCGGGACGCGAAGTTCCTCGGCCGCGTCCCACACCGGGTCGTAGGCGCGGTCGGAGAGCGAGCGTCCGAGGCACGGGTTGGGTCGCACGAAGGCGCCGACGAAGCCGAGCTCGCCCACCGCGCGCCGCAGCTCGCGTGCCGCCGCCACGGGGTCCTGCATCGGCAGCATGGCGGCGCCGAACAAGCGCCGCGGTGAGGCGGCGCAATAGCCGGCCAGCCACTCGTTGTACGCAGCGGCCACTGCGACCGCTGCGCCGGCGTCGTCGAGCACCGACATGTAGAGCCCGATGCTCGGATACAGCACCGCCTGGTCGATGCCCTCTACGTCCATATCGGCGAGCCGCGCCACCGGGTCCCAGCCCCCGGGCTGCGCGTCCGACAAGGGTCGGAACGTCGAGGGGTCGTGAAAGGTGGAGCCGGGGCGGGCCAGGTTGCCGAGCGGCACCGCCAGGATCTCTCGGTCGCCGACCACGACGTGCTCGTATCCGTGCCCATCGGCGCGGATACGCAGTCGGTATCGCTCCGGCAGAGCGGCCCAGGCCGATTCGGGCTCGACGACATGGCCGTCCGCGTCGACGATCGGTCCGGCCCGGGGCGGGAGCGGTAACGCTGCGGCCCCCGCCGTCGGCGGACCGCTCGCCATCAGCCGGTCACGCCGGGGCGACGCGCCAGTCGTCGACGGCGGGCAGCGGGTGGCGGAACAACCGGGCGGCGTTGCCGGCCGCCACCGCACGCAGCTCGTCGTCCGGGAGTTCGCCCCAGGCGTCGGCGAGCACCTGCTGGGTGTCGGGCCAGGACGAGTCGGCGTGGGGGTAGTCGCTCTCCACCATGATGTGATCGATCCCGATCTTGTGGCGCAGCCCGACCACGGACGGGTCCTCGATGGAGCAGTACCAGAAGTTGCGCCGCAGCACCTCGCTCGGGAGCAGGTCCGAGGGCCAAGCCGTGCTCTCCGTTCCTGACGCCGAGTGCGAGAGGACGTAGTCCGCCCGGTCCATGAGCATCGGCACCCAGCCGAGCCCGCCCTCGGACATGGCGATATCGAGGCGAGGGAACCGGAGCGGGACGCCGGACCACAACCACTCGCCGGCGGCGATCAGGGCGTTGACCGGGAAGAGCGTCGGCATGATCTCGAACGGCGGGTCGCCCGAGGCGAGCGGCGCCCAGCCCGACGCGCCGGTGTGCAGACACACGACCGTCCCGGTCTCCTCGCAGGCGGCGAAAAACGGGTCCCACGTCCCGCTGAAGATCGACGGCAACCCCAGCCGGGCCGGGAACTCCGGGAAGCTGACCGCTTTGAAGCCCCGGGCCGCGTTCGCCCGCACCTCGCCCGCTGCGATCTCGACGTCGGCCAGCCAGGGCAGCTGCAACGGGATGATCCGGTCGGGGTGGGTGCCCGCCCACACCTCGATGTGCCAGTCGTTGAACGCGCGCAGGCAGGCCAACCCCAGCTCGGCGTCCTTCGCTCGCGAGTAGACGGCACCGCAGAACCCCGACACGAGCGACGGGAAGCAGAGCGCCGCCCAGATGCCGCCCCGGTCCATGTCCACCACCCGCGCCTCGATGTCGAAGCAACCCGGCCGCATCTCCTCGAAGCGGGCGGGATCCATGCTCCACTCGTCCTTCGGGCGACCGACGACGGCGTTGAGTCCGACGTTGGGGTACAGGTTCTCCTCGAACACCCACGCCTGCGCGCCGTGCTCGAGCTCGACCACTTTGGGCGCGCGGTCCTCCAGGGCGTCCGACAGGCGACCTTCGAACAAGTCGGGGGGCTCAATCAGGTGGTCGTCGACCGAGATCACAGGCACCCGGATGGGACGGGGCTCGGGGTCGGGCAGCAGCGTGGCCTGCCCCTCCGCGTGCTCGGTCTCGACGGCTCCCACGAGCACATGACACTATCGTCAGGGATCGTCAGCGACCTGCCCGGGAGTGCGAAATGACCACACACGCCGAGGACGTCACGACCCGCGTCGGCCTAGTCATCGACGGGGGTGTCGAGGCCGGCGTCGCAGGCACCTACCCGGTCACCAATCCCGCCCGGCCGTCCGAGGTCGTCCTCGAGGCGCCGTCCACCTCGCCGGTGCAACTCGACCGGGCCGTGGAGGCCTCCCGCCGGTCCCAACCCGGCTGGGCCGCACTGTCCGGGGAGGAGCGGGCGGAGCGGGTGATCGCGGCCGCCAATGCGGGCGTGGCCGCAGTCGAGGCCGGAGACCTGGCCCGGCTGCTGAGCCGGGAGCACGGCAAGGTCTACGCCGAGGCCGTCATGGACTCCTCTCTCATGGCCGGGATGGCGTCCGCGTTCGCACCCCTGGTGGCCGAGGCGCTGTCCCCGCGCACCGTGAGCGGTGGCGCGACACGCATCTCGTGGGAGCCCCACGGTGTCGTGGCAGCGGTCCTTCCGTTCAACTGGCCCGTCTCGGTCATGGGCAACAAGGTGCTCCCGGCGCTGCTGGCCGGCGACACGGTCGTGGTCAAGGCGCCGCCCACCTGTCCGGGCGCCGTGCTCCTGATCGCCGCCGCGATGGCGGAATCGCTTCCGCCCGGTGTGCTCAACGTCGTCAACGGCCCCGGCGCCGCGCTGGGGGCAGCGCTCGTCGCCCATCCGGAGGTCGACATGGTTTCCTTCACAGGTGGCGTCGGCACCGGCCAGGCCGTCATGGGCGCGGCGGCCGCCACCACCCGCCCCGTCGTGCTCGAGCTCGGCGGCAACGACCCCGCTGTCCTCGCCCCCGATATCGAGGTCGACGCTGCCCTGGCGGACCGGCTCGTCGAGGCTGCATTCGCGACCAGCGGGCAAGTGTGCATGGCCATCAAGCGCCTCTATGTCCACCGGGACCGGCTCGACGGAACCGTGGCCGCGCTGCACGATCGCTTGTCCACCGAAGTGGTCGGCGACGGACTGGCCGAGGAGGTCACGATGGGCCCGGTGCACATGGCGTCGGCCCGCGACCGTGTGGAGAGGTTCCTCACCGAGGCGGCCCGCAGCGGCGCCACGGTGTACCGGCCGGGGCGGGTGCGGGCGGAGGACGAGGAGGCCGGCGGCTATTTCGTCTCGCCGGCGCTCGTGGTCGACCCGCCGGCCGACTCGGCCATCGTGCGCGAGGAGCAGTTCGCGCCCGCGCTCCCCGTGATCCCGTACACAAACGTGGACGAGGCGGTCGCAGCCGCCAACGACACCACCTTCGGTCTCTGCGCGTCCGTGTGGAGTAACGACGACGCGCTGGCGGCCGACGTGGCGACGCGCCTCGACGCCGGGATCGTCTTCGTCAACGCGCACGGCATGTCGGCGATGGACATGTACGCGCCGATGGGCGGATGGAAGCAGTCCGGCTTCGGTGTGGAGCTGGGGACGGAGGGCATGCAGGCCTTCGCGCGCCAGCGCGTCGAGGTGCGCCGGCCCGGCCCGGCCACGGCCCAATCGGACGGCGCGTCGTGACGCTGGCGCTCCGCGGGGGGACCGTCGTCGACGGAACCGGCGCTCCGCCGGTGCGCGCCGACGTGCTGATCGACGGGGAACGGGTGACCGCCGTCGGGCCGGACGCCGGCCGCGGCTCGGACGCCAGCACGGTGATCGACGCGGGCGGCCTGATCGTCGCGCCCGGGTTCGTCGACCTGCACACCCACTACGACGCCCAGCTCTTCTGGGACGGCAACGCAAGCCCATCCCCGCTGCACGGCGTGACGACCGTCCTCGGTGGCAACTGTGGGTTCTCGCTGGCGCCGCTCGGCCCCGAGGGGGCCGACTACATCACCCGGATGATGGCTCGCGTCGAAGGGATGCCGCTGGCCGCACTGCGAGCCGGGCTGCCCTGGGACTGGACGACGTTCGGCGACTGGCTGGGCCGCCTGGACGGACAGATCGCGGTCAACGCCGGCTTCCTCGTGGGCCACTCGACCCTGCGCCGGCTGATCATGGGCGAGCGCGCCGTGGGCGGCACCGCCAGCGAGGAGGACCTGGCCGCCATGGAGGCTGCGCTCCACGCCGCGCTGGCCGAGGGCGCGCTGGGCTTCTCGACCTCGCAGGTGCACACGCACAACGACGGCGACGGGCAGCCCGTCCCGTCGCGGGCAGCCAGCCGGCCCGAGATGGAGCGCCTGGCCGCCGCTGTCCGCGCGCACGACGGCACCACGGTGGAGCTGATCGTCCCGGGCTGCTTGAACGGGTTCACACCGGAGGAGGTCGACTTTCTCGCCACCATGTCGCTGTTGGCGGACCGTCCGGTGAATTGGAACGTGCTCGGCGTCTCGTCGATGAACCCCGACGGTGCGCGCAACCAGCTGGCGGCGGGCACCGCCGCATCGGAACGTGGAGCCACGGTCGTCGCGCTGACCCTGCCCCACACCATGCAGCTGCGCCTGAGCTTCGAGCACGGGGCCATCCTCGACGGGCTGCCCGGCTGGCGCGAGACGTTCGCACTGCCGGTCGAGGAGCGAATGGCGGCGCTCTCGGACCCCGAAACGCGGCGCCGTCTGGACGCGGGGGCCCAGTCGGACGAGGCGGGCATCTTGCGCGCGCTGGCGGTCTGGGACCGACTGATCTTCGACGAGACCTTCGCACCCGAGAACAAGGACCTCGAAGGCCGCTCAGTCGGAGAGGTGGCGCGGGCGCGCGGTGTCGCTCCCTTCGACGCGTTGCTCGACGTCGTCGTGGCCGACCGACTGCGCACGGGGCTCCGGCCGCCGATCCCCGAAACGGAGGAGGACTGGGTGCTGCGCGCGCAGATCTGGCAGGACCCGCGGGCCATCGTCGGCGGCTCCGACGCCGGGGCGCACCTCGACACGATGTGCGGCGCGATCTACTCGACGTCCATGCTCGGCGACGGGGTGCGTGCCCGGGGGCTGCTCACTTGGGAGCAGGCCGTGCGCCTCTTGACCGACGTCCCCGCCCGTCTGTACGGGTTGCGCGACCGGGGACGCCTCGTGCCCGGCGGCTTTGCCGACATCGTGGTCTTCGACCCGGAGTCCATCGGCCACGGAGCGGTGCGCACCCGCGACGACCTTCCCGGCGGGGCCAGCCGCCTCTACGCTGATGCCGTTGGCGTGGAGCACGTACTCGTCAACGGCCGCGCCATCGTCGACCAGGGCGCGTTCAGCGGCGCCCGTCCTGGGCGGGTGCTGCGGTCCGGGCGTGATACCGAGACGGTGCACGCCGGGTCGGACTGGGCCGGCGTCGCCGCCTGAACGGCACGCAGGCTCAGATCCACAAGGTCACAAAAGTCGGGTCGGGAGCGCGATCTCCCGGGTGGAGTCCCCCTCCTTGGTGAGCGAGTACGCGACCTTGTCCTCGACCTCGGTGAAAGCCTCGCGCAGCTCCGTGCCGAAGAACACGAGCCCCGTGCCGTTCTCGGTGCCGAATCCGTCGGGCAGCGTGCCCTCTGCGATCAGGCGACGGATCAGGGGGCGACGCTGCTCCTCGACGTCATGGTGGGGGCTGTTGGAGTAGGGGAGGAACGCCAGGCCGTTGGTGACCGGAACCAACGTGGGGCCGAAGGAGTCGGTGGTGCCGCCGACGTGCCAGCAGAGCGAGCCGGCGGACACGCCCGTGAGCACGACTCCGGCCTCCCAGCACTCCCGCAGGATGACGTCGAGCCCGTGCAGGCGCCACAGCTCGAGCAGGTTGGCGGTGCTTCCGCCGCCCACCCAGATGACGTCCTGGGCCAACAGATGGGCACGAACGTCGGGCACGTTCGGCATGGGAAAGAGGGTCAGGTGCGAACTGAGGAAGCCGCTCTTGGAGAAGGCGTTGTGCGCCGAGGCCAGGCGCGGCGAGTCATCGCCCGTGGCGGTGGCGAGGATGCACAGGCGCGGGTGGTCGCCCGCGCCGGCCAGATCCGCCGCGAGCCGGTACGAAGGACCGGGGCGCAGGTTCATGGGGTCGGGCCCCTCGGGTTGGAATCCGATGGAGGTCGCGACGATGGTCGGCTGGCGGGCGGGCATGTTCCGTTGCGGTTCTCTTTGATCGGAAGACCGGCTCAGTCCTTGAGGACCTCGGGGTTCACGATGTGCAAGGGCCGGGCGCCCGCCAGGAGCCGGCACAGGTCCTCGGCGATAGTCCCGGTGTGGTTCGACTCGGTGTCGTAGGTCGCGCCGCCGATGTGCGGGGTGAGCACCACGTTGGG
>JBPYFR010000176.1:0-2934 GCA_051985685.1 Acidimicrobiales bacterium | reverse complement strand
CGCTCGGGGTCGGCGCTCCACACCGCGCCGGCGAGCCCATACGGCGTCCCGTTGGCGATCTCGATCGCTTCCTCCTCGGTGTCGTAGGGCATGATCGACAGGACCGGGCCGAAGATCTCCTCCTTGGCGATGGTCATGTCCGGCGTCACCTCCGAGAAGACGGTTGGCTGAACGAAGAAGCCCTTGTCCATGCCTTCCGGAGGCTCCGCCCCGCCGGCGACGAGCTTGGCGCCCTCGTCAATCCCCTTCTTGATGTAGCCGCGCACCCGTTCCCGTTGGACCGAGGAGACAAGCGGCCCGAGCAGCTTGCCCGCCTCGAAGGGGTCGCCGGGAGCGAAGCCCGCCGCCGCACCCGCCGCCAGCTCCTCGATCTCGGCCAGCTTCTCGCGGGGGACGATCATGCGGGTAAGCGCCGAACAGGTCTGGCCCGAATTGAGGTAACAGCCGAACACGCCCGCAGGGACGGCGGTCGCCAAGTCGGCGTCGTCGAGCAGGATGTTGGCCGACTTGCCGCCGAGCTCGAGCGAGACGCGCTTGATGCTCTCGGCGGCCAGCTCCATGACCCGCCGGCCGGCCCGAACTGAGCCGGTGAACGAGACCATGTCGACCTTCGGGTGCGCGGCGATGGCCTCGCCCACAACCGGCCCGACACCGCTCACGAGGTTGAAGACCCCCGGCGGGAGGCCCACCTCGTCGATCACCTCGGCGAGGATGAACGCGTTGATGGGCACCACCTCGCTGGGCTTGAGGACCATGGTGTTGCCGGTCGCCAAGGCGGGAGCGACCTTCAGGACGATCTGGTACAGCGGGTAGTTCCACGGCGTGATGGCTCCCACGACGCCAACGGGCTCATGCACGACGAGCGAGTTGCCGATCTCCTCCTCCCACTCGAAGGTCTCGGCTGCGTTGGCCGCATCGGCGAACGCGCCCGCCGGCAACCCGACCTGGATGGACCCCGTCAGCGTCATGGGCATGCCGAGCTCGTGGGAGATCACTTCTGCGATCTCGTCGGTGCGGGCGGCGAGGGCCTCGCCGATGCGCCTGAGCAGCTTGCCCCGCTCCTCGCGCGACGTGGCGGCCCAGCCGGGGAACGCCGCGGCGGCGGCCTGCACCGCCTTGTCGACGTCCTCGGGTGTCCCCTCTGGGACGGTCGCGAAGACCTCTTCTGTCGCGGAGTCGATCACCTCGATCGTGCCGCTCCCGGTGGAGGGGACCCAGGCCCCGTTGATGTAGATCTTGTCGCGGACGTCCATGGTCCCTCCCTGCAGGTCGGCGCTGTGGTGCGCTTCCTACCCTACTGACACCCCATGGAGTCTGTCGTCGGACACCGGCGACTCGGGGTGCCGAGCCGTCAGTCGCGCTTGCCGAGCAGCGGGTGCTCGCCCATGCCGACGGGCTGCAGGTGCTGGCCCAGCACCTCGTGGAAGTGGTCGGCGACCTCCTGGGGACTCCATCCGCCCTCCTTCCACATCGTGGCGATCTGGCGGGGGGTTTGGAAGAGGGTGTAGGCGTAGCCGGTGCGCCCGAGCACCTGCCCGTTGACGTAGGACGCACCCTCTGACGCCAAGAACGCGACCAGGGGCGCGTTCAGTGCGGGGTCCTGGTCGGGTGGCGGCTCGGCGCCGGCGTAGAGGCCCTCGGTCATGCGGGTGAAGCCCGCCGGCGCCACGGCATTGACCGTGATGCCGTACTTGCCGAGCTCGAGCGCCCACACGAACGTCATGCCCATGATGGCGGCCTTGGCGGCGCCGTAGTTGGTCTGCCCGAAGTTGCCGCGCAGTCCCGCCGAGGACGTGATGTTGACGATGCGCCCGTAGCCGGCTTCCCGCATGAGCGGAGCGGCGTGGCGCACGGTGTTGAAGGTGCCTTTCTGGTGCACCGCGATCACGGCGTCGTAGTCGGCTTCGTCCATCTTCACCACGGTCCGGTCGCGCACGATGCCGGCGTTGTTGACCACGATGTCGACGGAGCCGAAGGCAGTCCGCGCCGTCGAGATGATCCGTCCCGCGGCTTCGAAATCGCTCACAGAGTCGTGGCTCGGCACTGCCGTGCCTCCGGCCGCCACTATCTCCGCGCAGACCAGGGCGGCGGGGTCCTCCTCGGTGCCCCCACCGCCGAGTGAGGCCCCGACGTCGTTCACGACGACGCTCGCCCCCTCCGCCGCCAGGCAGCGGGCGATGGCGCGCCCGATGCCCCGACCCGCACCCGTCACCACCGCCGCCCGACCGTCCAGAAGTCCCATGTCGCGCAGACTATCTCGGCGGTCCAATTGCTGACAGCAGTGTCAGGGACGACGGCGCGAGCGGTACCATCGGGGCGACCACAACCAGAGCAGCCAGAGCAACCAGAGGAACCAAGGCAACCAGAGGGCGACGACGATCGCTCCCGAGCGGTGAGGAGCACGCCGGCAATGGCCACCTTCATTGAGAACGCACCCGAGCAGATCTGCGCCGCGGCCAAGGAGCTGTTGGAAAAGGGATTGGTCGAGGGGACCTCGGGCAACCTCTCGGCTCGCATGGAGGACGGCAACGTCGCGGTGACCCCGTCGTCGCTCGACTACCGGATCATGACGCCCGACGACATCGTCATCGTGAACCCCGATGGCGACGTCGTCTCCGGCGAACGAGGCCCGACTTCGGAGAAATACCTCCACATGGCGGTTCAGAACGCCTACGAGGACATCGCCGTGTGCATCCACTCTCACGCCATGCACGCGACCATGTTCGCCGTCGCCCATCAGGACATCCCGAGCTGCATCGACGAGTTCACGGTCTACCTGGGCGGCGACATCCGCTGCACGGAGTACTGTCCGAGCGGCTCGGCCGAGCTGGGCGAGCAGGTGGTCAAGGCTCTCGAGAATCGTGGTGCGGCGCTCATCGCGAACCACGGCATGGTCGCCGTCGGCACCACCATGGCGAAGGCCATGCACAACAC
>JBPYFR010000175.1:0-73805 GCA_051985685.1 Acidimicrobiales bacterium | reverse complement strand
GAGCCGGTCGTGTCCTCGCTGCCCGGCACGATGTCCTTCGAGCTCAGCAGCAACATCCCGACCTTGCCGCCACCGGGCGCCGTGTTCGTGGTCGCCGTGAGATCGCCCGGCGCGGGGATGTTCGGCCCCGGCTGCTCGTAGCAGCACGAGCTCGCGGTCGGAGGGTCGTTCGCGTCCGGCTCGGACTCGTCGGTGGTGATGGCCACCAGCATGCTGCCGTCCTTGTAGGCCGGCGAGCTCAGGATCAGCGGCATCCAATGCCGAAGGAACGCGTCCACGGCGACAAGGCCGCCCACGTGCGTGCCGTCGGCGTTGAGTCCCACGCAGGTGTGGTCGTGGCCGTCGTCGCAGGTGTTGGGAGTGATGAACCCGAACATCGGGGTGGTCGACACGCTCGACAGATCGCGCGCCAGGTGTCCGGTGGGCGAAGGAGTGCCGTTGCTCTGCATCGTCCCGAGCGGAACCAGGTTGGCATTGCACACAGTCTGGTTGTCGATGATCGAGTGGAAGTAGGCGAATGGGCTGTGCCGCGTGGCGTACTGGTCCGTCGCCGTGGCCCCCTCCGCGTTGTCGACTCCACCGACGGTCGGGTGCGCGCAGTCGGTGCCGCCGGTGGGATCGGGGGTGCCGCCATCACGCACGGGGTTGTTGCCCATGTCGCCCGCATACTCGCGCCACTGGGCCACCCCTGTGGTCGGGTTCGGTGGGAACGCGGCGTCGAGCTGGTCGGCAATGGTCGGGGCGCCGTGGCTCGTCGCGGTCGGTGCCGGGTAGACGCAGCCGTTGCCGTCAACCTGCCCGGGGTTCGTGGCCGGGTTCGGGTCGTCGGTTCCCGGCGCCACATTCGTGAACGCGGTGGCCGAGGCGCCTGGGCAGTCGCCGTCCGTCTCAGGTGTCGGCGCCTGGCCGGAGACCTGCGAGATGTAGTTGTCGAGGCTGAAGTGGCCGGTGGCGTAGTAGTTGTCGATCAGCTCGCCCTGCTTGCGGAGCGTGCCGTTGAGGTAGGTCGCCGGCGAGCCGGGACCGAAGGTCGTCGCAAAGCCCGCGTTCTCGAGCTCGATGAGCAGGATGTGCTTGACCTTGCCCGGCGGCAACGCGGCCCGGAGTACCGGTTGCCCGTTGCCGTCCCCACTTTGTTGGAAGGCGGACGCCTGCCCACCCATGGGACCTTGCGGCGATGGGTTGGCGACGGAAACTGCGATGGGAACGAGCGCAGCCGCCGCCGCGATGGCGATCGCTGTTCCAAGGCGCCCGCGTCGGACGTGACGTAGCTGATGAAGCATGCGTACCTCCTCGTGAGTGGGTGTGCATGCGAATCTCTCCCGGCGACATGAACGGACGGCGACGCCGCGGTGACGGCGGCTTAAACCTTTGGTGACGGCACGGACAGTGAAGCGTCGACTGCGCCACTGTGCCCGCCGCGGGGGTGCACGTGCAGCCGGTGTGTTGTGCCGGTGTGTTGTGTCAGTGCGGAGGACGTTCAGACAGCGAGAAGCGACGCTTCAGCTCGTGGACGGTGCAGCCGTCCACCGCGTCGCCACAGTGCGGCTCGGCCAGGTCGAGGGCCTCGGGAAGGCCCTCACCCCGGAACAACCCCGCCGCCGGCGTCGTGTTCGACAGCGCGTCGGCCGCGAGCACCATCGCTGCGGCCGTGTACGTGGTGCGCTCGTGCTTCGGGAACGTGTCCTCGTCGGGGTAGACCACTCCCGTCCAGTACGACCCGTCGCCAAGACGCAGGTTCTGTCCCGCCTCGAAGAGCTCCAATGCGTGGCCCCGCATCGCGAGCCCGTCGAGCGTGAGCACGCACTCTGCGGTCTCGGCTGCAGTGACCCAGTCGCCCGTCGAAACGCAGCGCACACCCAGACCCTCCATGACGAAGGTCGACCACCCGTCGGCAATGCGGCGCCGGCCCGCGTCGCCCTCGACCGCGCCGCTGAGCATGGGGTAGTACCAGTCCATGGCGAACTCCGTCTTGGGTGCGAAGGCGCCCGGGTGATGGGCCACGGCGTGACCGAGCCGTCCGGCGGCGAGCTCCCACTCCGGGCGATCCTTCGCGAGGCACTCGGCTACGGCCACGGCGCAGCGCAGAGAGTGGTAGATGGACGACGACCCGGTCAGAAGCGCGTATCCCTCGGGCCGCCCTGCCGAGTCGACCGACCACAGGATTGAACCATCCGCCTGTTGCGAATGGAGGAGGAAGTCGATGGCAGCCTCAATGGTGGGCCAGAGCTCACCGAGGAACTCCACATCCCCGGTGATGAGATGGTGGTGCCAGGCTCCGGCGGCCAGATACGCGCACACGTTCGTGTCGAGCCGAGGATCCTTGACCGCGTCCGCCTGGTAGTAGTTGAACCAGCTGCCGTCGGGAAGCTGGCGCCGCGCCAGCCACCGGTACGCCTCCATTGCCTCGGGGACCAAGCCGCACACCGTGAGCGCCATGGCCGCCTCGACGTGGTTCCACGGGTCGCAGTGACCCGACTCGAACCACGGGATCATCCCATCGTGCCTCTGCACCACGGCGATCGACCGCCCCGTCGCGAGGACGTCGGAGCTCGAGAGAATGCCGGGCACCTCCGGTGCCGTCACTTCGGCGGAGCGGATGTCTTCGGCGGTCACGCCGCTGCCCCGTGTCTCGGCGAGGTCGGTCCGCGTCGTCCCACGACGTCGTGCGCCGGTGCCGGACCGGTCTGCGGCACGCCGGCCAGGCCGGCCTCGGGCTTGGTCAGATAGACGACCAGACTCTTCCCGATGAGCGGGTTGAGCGCGCGGTCTGCGGTCCGGGTCACGAGCGGCGCTCGCACGATGTCCCAGACGAGAAGCCGGTGATAGGCCGCGACGAAGGGATGCGTCTCGTTGCTCGGACCGACCAGGCAACGCAGCCACCAGTAGGGCGAGTGCAGCCCGTGCGCATGGTGGTGCCCGGTCGGCACCAGCCCTGCCGAGGCCAGGCGACGCTCCAAGGTCGAACGCCGGTAGATGCGGACGTGGCCCCCGGGGGTGTCGTGGTACTCGTCCGAGAGCGCCCAGTTCACTGCTTCGGGGACGCAGCGCGGCACCGTGACCGCCATCGTCCCTCCTGGTCGCAGCACACGGGCAAGCTCACGCATTGCTGAGGCGTCGTCGGGGATGTGCTCGAGCACCTCCGAGGCGACCACCCGGTCGAACGTGGCGTCGGCGAACGGGAGCGCGAGCGCGTCGCCTTGCACCGCGGTGGCGGGGTGATCGGCGGCCAGCTCTCCCCCATCGACCATCGCGCCCAGCGTGGCGCGCACCTGGGCCACCTCGTCCGCCCCGGCGTCCAGTGCGACCACGACGGCCCCGCGCCGCGCGGCCTCGAAGGCGTGACGGCCGAACCCGCAGCCCAGGTCGAGCAGCCGGTCGGCCGGGCGCAGGCCGAGGCGGTCGTAGTCGACGGTCAGCATCAGGCCGCGTCTCCCGGCATCGACGGTCCGGCCGGTTCCCCCGGCGCTCGAGGAAGAGGTGCGCCCTCCAGGAGGGCCCGATAGCAGGCCGTGGTGCCCGCGGCCGTCACCTCCCACGTGAACCGGCGCACGACGCGGCGGCGCCCCGCGGCGCCCAACCGCGCCCGCAGCGCAGCATCGTCGAGGAGGCGCCCGATGGCGAGCGCGAGCGCGCCGGGGTCGTCCGGCGGGACCAAGAGCCCGGTCTCCTCGTGCGTGCCGATCACTTCGGGCAGGGCACCACCGGTCGTCGCCACCACCGCGACCCCGCACGACATCGCTTCGATCGCCGGCAGTGAGAACCCCTCGTAGAGCGAGGGGACGACGGCGGCCTCCGCCTCCCCGTACAGGCGGGACAGCTCATCGTCGCTGACACCGCTGACGCAGCGCACGACGTCGGCCAGCCCGAGCCGGGAGATCGCCTTGTCGACCCTTCCGCCCTCGCTCGGTCGCCCGATGACGGTGAGCTCGACGTCTCGCTCGGTGCGCAGCTTGGCTACCGCCTCGAGAAGCGGCACGAGACCCTTCATCGGCACGTCGCTGCTGGATGTGACCATGATGCGCCCCGGGACCGGAGACACGTCGTCCCGGGGACGAAAGATCGTGTGGTCGACGCCGACGGGGACGACCGTCATCCGCTCGGGGGCCACCTGCATCTGGGCCGTCACGTCGTTGCGGGAGTTCTGCGACACCGTCACGACGGCCGGAAGGGCTCGGGCGACCCGCAGCTGCATCCGCAGGAACCCGAACCAACGTCGGGTCGTGAAGCGCTGCCACGGGGTCGTCGCATGCGACAACGCAAGTTGACGGTCCACCGTGATCGGGTGGTGCAGCGTCGTGAGCACCGGCCACCCGTCCTCAACCATTCCGAGGATTCCCGAACCCAGGCACTGGTTGTCGTGGACGACGTCGAACTGGTCCCGGCGTTGCGCCAGCAGCTCGCGCGCCCGGAGCGAGAAGGTGAGTGGCTCGCCGAAGCCCGCGGAGCACATGATCGCGAATTCGAGCCAATCCTCCTTCGAGGTGAATTCTCGGGGGTGTGGGACCCGGAAGGGGTCCGGGTCGCGATAGAGGTCCAGCCCGCCGATCGGTGTGAACCCGACGCCGGGGTCGAGCTCGGGCCACGGCGGGCCTGAGAAGACCTCCACCGAGTGGCCTAGCGCCACCAGCTCTCGCGTCAGGTGCCGGGTGTACACACCCTGCCCACCGCAGCGCGGGTTCCCCCGGTAGGTGAGGAAGGCGATGCGCAGACCCCCTGGTCGCGGCGGTATGGATGGGACAGGGGCCGGCGTCTCCAGGTGGCGCGAGCGCTCCCAGGACTCCCTGGTCTCGATCCACTTTTGCCGGGGGGTCTTAGGCAACAGACGTCCGAACTCGACCCACCATGGCGGCATAGCCTCCCCGAACGCCCTCGTGCGGCGCAAACGGCCCTCGCCGGCCCTAGCACCGGGCCGTTCTCCTGCGTGGAGTGCACCGGAACGGCCCCGGGGGTCGCGGTCGGGCTAGAAACCGGCGGTACCGTGCGGGCATGGACCTGATCTATCCCCCCGAGGCGGAGGAGTTCCGCGCCGTCATCAGCCGGTGGCTCACGGAGAACCTGCCCGAGGGCTGGGGCGAGCCGGGATTCTCCATGACGCCCGAGGCCCGCAAGGCCTTCAACCGGGAATGGACGGCCAAGCTGTTCGAAGGAGGGTGGATCTGCGCCAGCTGGCCCGCCGAATACGGGGGCAAGGGCCTCACGCTGCTGCAACAGGTCGTGCTGAACGAGGAGTTCGCCCGGATGGGGGCACCGCTCCGGGCCGACTTCTTCGGCGACACGCTCGTCGGGCCCACCCTCCTGCAGTGGGGCTCCGAAGAACAGAAACAGCGATTCATTCCTGGCATCCTGCGGGGCGAGATCGCCTGGTGCCAGGGTTTCAGCGAACCGGACGCCGGCTCCGACCTGGCCAGCTTGAAGACACGGGCCGTCCTCGACGGCGACGAATGGGTCGTCAACGGGCAGAAGGTGTGGACGACCCAAGCGCAGTACGCCGACTACATCTTCCTCCTAGCCCGCACCGACCCCGATGCGCCGAAGCACGCCGGGATCTCCTACCTGCTTGTCCCCATGAAACAGGATGGCGTCGAGGTTCGGCCCATTGAGCAGGTCGACGGGTCTGCGGAGTTCAACGAGGTGTTCTTCACGAACGTGCGCTGCCCCACGGACAACGTCATCGGCGGGGTCAACAACGGATGGAAGGTGGCGATGACCACCTTGGGGTTCGAGCGCGGGACGTCGGCGACGACCGGGTACCGCCGCTTCCAGCGGGAGTTCGGCGAGATCCTCGAGGTGGCACGCCGGAAGGGCCGTGATCGTGATCCGCTGACGCGTCAGCGGCTGGCCCGGTCGTGGTCGAAGATCAAGATCATGCAGATCAACGGCTACCGAACGCTCACCGACGCGCTCAACGGCACGCACGCCACGGCCCGGCTGGGTGCGTGCAACAAGATGTTCTGGTCAGAAGCGCACCAGGAGACGATGGACCTTGCGTTGGATACCCTGGGCATGGAGGGCCAGATCCTCTTGGGTCGCGACGGTGCGGACACCATGCTGCGGGGCGCGCGCCGGGCCAAAGCCGGCTATCCGGTCGACAGCCTGCAGTCCCTGTTCTTCTTCTCGCGCTCCGAGACGATCTGGGGCGGCACCGCGGAGATCCAGCGCAACATCGTCGGCGAGCGGGCGCTGGGGCTGCCCAAGGAGACCAAGACGCCGTAAGAGTTCCGGCGGACCACGCAAGGTGAGCAAGGTGAGGAGGAGAGGGTTGACATGCTCGTGAGAGAGTGCCTGAGAACAGCACCGGTGACGGTGCCGCCCGAGTGCACACTCGAAGAGGCCGCGCGGCTCATGGGCGACCATGGGATCGGGTCGCTGCTCGTCGTGTCGGGAGACGACCTGACCGGGATCGTGACCGACCGGGATCTCTCAGTACGGGGCATGGGTGCCGGACGGAAGGCGAGCGACCACGTCGCCGCGGTCATGACGGCGAACCCCGTGACGATTCAGGGGTCGCGCGACATCTTCGATGCGTTCAAGGCGTTCCAGGAGGCCCGTGTGCGTCGACTGCCGGTGCTGGAGGACGGTGACCTGGCCGGGATCATCTCGGTCGACGATCTGCTGGTCGCGCTGGTGCTCGAGTTGGGCGCCACGCTGACTCCGATCGCGGAGGAGCTCCAGAGTCCGTCGTGACCGACTAACCGGTCTGCTGCCGCAGTTGGGGCGGCAGCGCGGCGTCGGCCGTCGCCAACCGCACCACCGTTGTCGCGTCCTCGCCGCGCTGTCGCCGGCGGGGCCGCTGCCGGACGCCCAGCACCAAGAGCGGGATGCTCGCGAGCAGCGTGGCGACGCCGCCCATGACCAGCGCGACGCGGGGATTGCTGACGTCGCTGATGTAGCCGAGCAGGGGCGCACCGATCGGCGTGCTCCCGAGGAAGGCGATGGCGTTGAGCGACATCACGCGGCCGCGCATGGCGGGGTCCGAACGCAGTTGAAGAGTCGCGTTGTTGGTCGCCACGAACGCGATGGACGCGGCGCCCATCGGTACGAGCATGACCAAAACCGCGGCGTGGCCCGGAGCAAGGGCGACGCCCAGGATCGACGCGCCGAAGACCATGCCGATGCCGGCGAGCAACCTCGTGGACGGCCTGCTGCGGAACGCCACGGCGAGACCCCCGGCCACGGCGCCCGAACCCATTGCGACCATGAACGAGCTGTACAGCCCCGCGCCGCCATGGAAGGTGAACTTCGCGAGCAGTGGGAGCGTCACGGTGAAGTTGAACGCGAACACCCCCACCACGGCCATGGACAGGAGCGGGATCCGGAGGTCGGCCGTTGCCCAGACGTAGCGCAGCCCCTCGCGGACCTGTCCCTTGGCCCGCTCCACGCCCGGCTGCCGGTGCAGCTCGTGGACCCGCATCATCGACAACGCGATGATCACCGCGGCGTACGACGCAGCGTTCACCAGGAAGCACGTCCCCACCCCGAGCGTCAGGATGAGAACCCCGCCGATGGCGGGCCCGATCACCCGCGCCGAGTTCATCAAAACGCTGTTCAGGCTGACTGCGTTGGGCAGGAGGTCCCCTCCCACCAGTTCGAAGACGAAGGTCTGCCGGGCCGGGTTGTCGAAGAGGTTGACCACGCCGAGCCCGGTCGCGAGCAGGAAGACCTCCCACAGGTGCGCGCTGTGGGTCAGCACGAGGACACCGAGGATGAGAGCGAGGGTGCCGGCCGATCCCTGTGTGGCATACAGCAGCCGTCGCTTGTCGTGGCGGTCCGCGACCAAGCCCCCGAACGGTCCGAGCAGGAGGAGCGGCAGGAACTGCAGGCTCGTCGCGACCGCGACGTCCACACCGGTGCCGTGCAGGATAAAGAGGATGAGATAGGCCTGTGCCACGGTCTGCATCCAGGTGCCGGACACCGAGATGACCTGACCCGTGAAATAGAGGCGGTAGTTGCGGACCGAAATGGAGCGGAACGTGCGACGGCCGGCCTCTCTGAGGCGGCGCCTCACTGTTCCGCCAAGAGGTGTTCGAGCAGCGCGACGAGCTCAGCCGCCTGCCGCTGTTCGTCGGGGCCGAGCTCGCCGAGTCGGCGCACGAGGAACGCGTCCTTCACGGTGCGCATGCGTTCCAGGGCCAGTTCCCCCTCCGGCGTGACGCGCACCCGGACGCTGCGGCGATCGGACGGGTCGACCTCCCGGGTGACCATGCCGGCGTCGGCCAGGTTCGCGACGATCCTGGTCATGCTCGGTGGCTGCACCTGCTCGATCGCGGCGAGCTCTCCGAGGGTGGGGGCTCCCAAGCGGCGGGCCGACCCGAGTGCCGAGGCCTGAGCCGGGGAGAGACCGCCTAGGGACTCCTGACGCAGCCGCCGCTGCAGACGGTTGACCGAGCTGCGCAGGCGACTCGCGACTTCCCCGTGGCTCGCTGCCGGCTTGGCTGTGGAAGCCGGCGTCGCCTTCATGCGACCAGTATAGTTAGTTACGCTAACTAATCAAACCCGGCCACGCCGAGACCGTCGGCAACGGTCTGCACCTTTGTCCGGCCGAGAGCCCGTTCGGACCGCTCAGAAGCTCGGGACGTACCCTCCCGAACCGAGCGCGGCGGACTCGTCGAGGCTGAGCGAGTCGTCCAGGCCGCCCTCCACGTCGGTCACCCAGGGGAGGCGGTCCCGGAGAATCCGCTCCACGCCCCCGGCCAGGGTGGCCTCGCTGATGGCACAGGAGCTGCAGGCCCCCTGGAGCTGGACCTCGACGACGCCGGTGTCGACGTCGGCCCGGACCAGGATCAGGTCTCCGCCGTCGGCCTGGACGGCCGGGCGCATCAGGTCGATGATCTCCTGGAGCTTGCTCAGACGCTCGGCCCGCTCGGTCTCACTCAACTGGGGCTCGCTCAACTCTGGTTGGGTCTCGGGCACCCCTCCATTGTGCCGTGCCCGGGCCGTGGGCGTGACCCCGCCGCCCGCCGGGTGTCAATCGAGGCCGACCGGCTCTGGGGGCCCGCCTTGCACGACGGGGTTGACGAGCTCCCCGATGCCCTCGATGGCGATGCGCACGGTGTCACCCTCGGCCAGGAACCGGGGCGGGTTGAAGCCCGCGCCCACTCCCGCCGGGGTCCCGGTCGCGATGACGGTGCCGGGCTCGAGCGGGAACGCAGTGGTCAGGTACTCGATCATCTCGGCACACCCGAAGATGAGGTCGGCCGTCGTCGAGTCCTGTCGCAGCTCGTCGTTGACCCACGTCCGGAGCGTGAGGTTGCCGGGATCGCCGATCTCGTCAGGCGTCACCAGCTCGGGGCCACAGGGCGCGTGCGTGTCGAACGACTTGCCCATCGTGAAGGTGGGAGAACGCAACTGCCAGTCGCGGGCGCTGACGTCGTTGATCACGGTGAACCCCGCAACGACGTCGAACGCGCGGGCCGCGGGCACGTGCTGGCAACGGGGGCCGATCACCATCGCCAGCTCACCCTCGTAGTCGACCATGTCGGAGACGGCCGGGAGCACGATGGGATACCCGGGGCCGGCGATGGCGCTTCGTTGCTTGTTGAACCAGTACTGCCACTCGGGCGGCTCACGGCCCAACTCGGCCACGTGGGCCCGGTAGTTCATGCCGATGGCCAGGATGACGGGCGGGTCGGGCACTGGGGCGTGACGGCGCACGTCCGTCAGCGCATGGCGGGCCGCCCCGCCCCCCGGTGCTGCGCGGACTCCTTCCAGGGCGGCGGGACCGAGTGCCAGCAGCCCGGCCATGGTGGGCGGGAGTCCGGTCGCCGAGTCGCTCAGGTCGATGATCTCGTCACCGAGGACGAGGCCGGGACGGATCGGCCCACCACCGAGCGAGAAGCTGGCCAGGCGCACCGCTTGTTCTCGCGGGCCTCAGGCGAGCTGCCGCTTGTACCTCTCCCAGTCCTTGGTGGCGTGGCGGGCCGAGAGGCCGCCGATGATCTCGATCACCCCGAAGAGGATGGCGAGGATGCCGAGCATGACGACGATGGTCGTGAGCGCTCCGCCCGGATGCCGGATGCAGAGGAAGCCGATCGCCGTGGCGACGATGCCCCGGATCAGGAACAGCCACCAGTAGGGCACGGTGTGATGCCGGATGGACTCGATGATGTCGAAGATGCCGAGCACCAGAAACGACCACCCGATGATCACCGCGATGATGAAGATCGTGATGTGGGGCCAGACGAACCCCACGATGCCCGCGCCGATCCACGCCAAGCCAAAGATGAAGTGCAGCCAACGCTGCCTCGGCATCCGGACGGAGCCCACGATCTGAAAGATGCCGACCGCGATGAAGAACCCGCTCGCCAGGTAGATCAGGGCGAACAGGGTGGGGTGCCGGTAGCTGATCACGAAGAAGCCGAAGATCAAGGAGAGGATCCCCCCGATCAGGTACCACCACCACATCTTCTCTAACTGTTCGCTGACGAAGTCGCCGGCAGCGACGTCGTCGTCGGTCAGAACGAAGGCCATGACGTCCTCCTTGCGAGTAGGAGCACTGTGCGTCTGCGGGCGCAGCGTACCGCCATGACCGCCCGATTTAGGGGATCCCGCCCAGAACGGGCACGGCGTCCGGCTCCCTCGCGAAGCACTTCGCAAGGAACGACGCGCCCGCCAGCACCAGCCCAGCGAGACGGGCGCGCACCGCATTTCATGCACGGTCTCAGAGGAAGCTGGCTATGGTGACGTTCGTGCAGCCGCGAGAGGTGCTGTCCGTCGACGAGATCGACCTCACGGACGTGGAGTTCTGGGCGTTGCCCTGGGAGGAGCGGGAGGGGGCCTTCCAGACGCTCCGGCGCGAACGCCCCATGCCGCACTTTCCCGATCCCGAGATCCCCGAGGCCATGGCCTTCGCCATCCCCAAGGGAAACGGCTACTACGCCCTCACCAAGCACGCACTCATTTCGGAGGCGAGCCGGCACCCGGAGATTTACCAGTCTGGCCGGGGCGCCACCTCCATCATCGACCTGCCCGAGGAGATGCTCGACTTCTTCGGCTCCATGATCAACATGGACAACCCGCGCCATGCGCGGCTGCGACGGATCGTGTCCAACGCGTTCAACCCCCGCATGATCAAGTCGATCGAGGAACGCATCGACTTCGTGGCCAACGACGTGATCGACCGCGTCGCCGCGCGGGGCGGCTGCGACTTTGTGACCGAGGTGTCGTCGCGCCTCCCGCTTGAGATCATCTGCGACATGATGGGCATCGCCGCGGCCGACTACGACACGGTGTTCAACGCGTCCAACGTGATCCTCTCCAACGGGGACCCCGAGTACATACCCGAAGGGTCGGACCCGATGCCGGCCCTCATGATGGCCGCGCAGCAGCTCAACATGCTGATGCTCGACCTGGCCGCCTACCGGAAGGAGCACCCGACCGAGGACGTCACCTCCGCCCTGGTGAACACGAATGTGGACGGAGAGGCCCTCGCCGACACCGAGGTGGCCGCGTTCTTCATCCTGTTGGTGGTGGCGGGGAACGAGACGACCCGCAACGCCATCAGCCACGGACTCCTTGCCATGACCCAGCACCCCGACCAGCGCGACGTCTGGCGGGCCGACCCGAGGGGACTCGCCCCCACCGCGGTGGACGAGATCGTGCGCTGGGCCTCCCCCGTGATCTGGATGCGCCGCACGGTCGCCTCCGACACCGTGCTCGACGGGACCGAGCTGCACCCGGGCGACAAGGTCATCATGTTCTACGGCTCGGCCAACCGGGACGAAGACGTCTTCGACGACCCCTTCGGGTTCGACTTGCGCCGCAGCCCCAACCCGCACCTCGGCTTCGGCGCGGCGGGGCCGCACTTCTGCCTGGGCGCGCACCTGGCCCGGCAGGAGATCGAGGTGATGTTCCGGCGTCTCTTCGAGCGGTTGCCCGACATCGAGGCGTCGAGCGAACCGGACCGTCTGCTCTCCCCGTTCATCAACGGGATCAAGCACATGGACTGCACGTTCACCCCGGTGGCCGTCCGACGCTGAACCTCTGGCGCCGGTTCTTCCGCCGGCTCGACCAGTGGCAGCGGCGGCAGACACTCACGGCGGTACCGGTGGCGGTGCTGAAGAAGTACGGCGACGACCGGGGCGGATCGATGTCGGCCCTGGTCGCCTTCTACGGCTTCCTGGCGGTCTTCCCATTGCTCCTCCTGTTTGTGACGATCACCGGAATCGTCCTCGCGTCGAACCCGGCGGCAGAGCACCGCGTCGTGAACTCGGCGCTCTCGGAGTTCCCGGTGATCGGACACGACCTGTCGGGGAGCATCAATTCAATTTCGGGGGCCGCGCCGCTCGCGTTCACGATCAGTCTCCTCAGCCTGCTTTGGGCTTCGTTGGGCATCACCAACGGCCTGCAACAGGCCAGTGCGACTATTTGGGACGTGCCCCGGCGCAAGGAGGCGAACCTCGTCCAGCGCGTGCTACGCGGCTTGCTTCTGCTCGCGACGATCGCCGCCGCCGTGATCGGCAGCGCAGTCCTGTCCGGTCTCTCGGCCGTGGGCGGCGGCCTGCGCGACTACCCAGCGGCGTCCTGGACCGTCACGCTGATCGTCTCGGCCGCGATCAACCTCGGCGCCTACCTGGTTGCGCTGCACATCCTGGCGCCGGAGGGCACCCGGTGGCGCCAGCTGATCCCCGGCATGCTCATCGGTGGGATCGGATGGACCGTGCTCGAGACCGTGGGCGGCCTGTTGGTCGGTCACGCACTGAAGCATGCACATCAGCTCTACGGGTTCTTCGGCATCGTTCTCGGGCTGGTCTTCTGGGTCTCGCTCGGCTCGCAGCTGTTCGTCTACGCCGGCGAGACGAACGTCGTGCTGGCCCGCCGGCTCTGGCCTCGGCACCTGGACGACCCGCCACCCGAGGTCGTGCCGGTGTCACTGCCGGCGGGTCAATCCGCCGCGGAGAACTCCTGAAAGGCGGCCAGGGCGCGCGGACCCCACACCGTGCCGGGGCCGCCGTTCATGGAGATCGCGACGCCGATCATCTCGGCCACTTCCTCCATGGTCGCCTCCCGTCGCGCCAGGGCTCGCGCGTGAGCGGCCACGCATCCGTCACACTCGAGGGTGATGGAGATCGCGAGCGCGATCAGTTCCTTCGTCTTCGCGCTGAGCGCGCCGTCGGCCATGGCGGCCCCCGACAGCGCGCTGTATGCGGACATCACGTTGGGCAACGCCTGGCGCAGCGCACGGTAGGGCCCACGTAGGTCTTCTTGCAGCTGGTGGTAGTGCTCCATTGGCGCATGGTGCCACGCGGAAGTCCACGCCTGGGCACAGAAGTTGGAGCCCTGGCCGAGCAGGACGGTCGGCTCAGGCGCCGCTCATCCCTTCTCGCCACCCCCGGGGCCGCGCCGGCGGACCTCCTCGACCTTGGACATCGCGTCGCGCAGCTCCTCGATCCACTCGGTCTCGTGCTGCGCCACCAGCCGGACACACCAGGCGAGAGCCTCGCTCCGACTTCGGGCGACTCCGGCGTCGATGAGCGTGTCGAGCACCCGGCGGTCCGCCAGGCGCAAACGCGTCATCACCGGCACTCCGGCGGTGGTGAACATGGCCTTGGAGCTACCGCACTCCGCACCCCAGGAGATAGTCCGGCGGAAGGCGGGCTGGGCCTCGTCCGCGATCCGCATGCGCATGCCGCGCGTCTCTTCCCGGAACCCGCTGATACGTGCTTGCTCGGCGACGCGGGCCTCGTCCTGGGGAGCTCCCTCTGCCAGTGCCGGCGGCGCGAGCCGTCCGACGACCTGAATCTCGTCCCCGTCGATCTCGATCGACGGGGACCCCTCGAACCAGCCTTCGGGCACCCGGCCGCTGAACCACGCTCCGATGAGGCGCTCCTGCTCTGGGCCGGAGGGCGGCGGTGCCGAAGAGCGCCGGCGGCCCCGGTGAGGGGTTCGGAAGGTCTCGTTGTCCTCGTTTCGCTGCTGCATATTACTAGATTACACAATTACATCGGCTTGGCAAGGTGCCTACACGGGAGCTGGCGCGACGCCTCGGCGCCGGCGGGCGGTCTTGGGCCCGTGTCCGCCCGTGGATCTCACTCGAGCGGCAGCTTGAAGCCCACGTGCGTCGGCGTGAACCCGAGACGCTCGTAGAACCGATGCGCGTCACGGCGCGCTGCGTTGGAGGTGAGCTGGACCCGGTAACAGCCGCGCGCACGGGCACGCTCCAGAGCGTCCCGCATCAGCGCGGTCCCGATGCCATGGCCCCGGTGATCAGGGTGCACGTGGAGCGACTCGATCTCGGCACAGAGGCCTCCCCGCGCCTGCAGATGCCGAAACACGATCAACTGACACACGCCGACCACCTCGCCACCGAGCTCGGCGACCAGCACCTCTCCGTCCCCCGACTCGATGTCGCACAACGCTCGTTTGTAGGGGGCGAGGCCGCGAGGAGTCTCCCGGGCCGGCGCGCCCGGCACTCGCCCTAGCTCCATCAGCTCGGCGGCGCGGCGGAGATCCCCCTCTCTGGCGGGCCGGATCACGAGGCCCGTGCGCGTCATGAGGCCGGACGAGTCGGGCGAGTCACTGAGAGCACGGGTCCATTGTGACCCGCGGTTGTCAGTTGGCGTTCTTCCTCTCTCGCAGTGTGATGGCGCGGCGCGGGCAGTCTCGCGCCGCCTGCTTGGCGGCGTCCACGAGCGCGGGCGGGAGTGGCCTGCCCTCGACGATCGGATAGCCCCACTCGTCGAGAGAGATGGCCTCGGGCAACAGCTCGGCACAGTAACCGTACGCGTCACATGCGACCGGATCGATCAGGATGCGCAGCATGGTCAGGCCACCCGGCGAACGGGTTCGGGGAACCGCAGCTGGGAGGGTCGGTTCCAGTACGCGCAGGGAGCGCCGTGGGCGTGTGCGTTCACGTCAGCGGCAAACACGCCGAGCGCGCTGCGCACGAGCGCGACGGCGCCGTCGGGGTGCCGGCAGGCGCCGCGGCCGCCGACCTGGTCGAGCCGGCGGTCGAGCTTCTTGAGAAGGGCGCCGTCGGCCCGGCCCCGTGCGAGCCGCACCATGTCGTCGGCGAGAGCCGGCAACCCGTAGACGCAGGGACCGCATTGGCCCGAGCTCTGACCGGCCAGGTACCGCGCGACGCGCGCCGTTTCCATGAGACCGCAGGTCTCCTGGCCGAGCACCACGACCACGCCGACCCCCGCGGTCGCCCCGATGGTTCGCAGCGACAGCGACCCGTAGGGCGTCGTGAAGTGAGTGGGCCCCACCCAGGACCCGCCGTAGCCACCTACCAGCAGCGCACGCGGCGGGCCGCTTGGTGTGGCTCTGTTGGCGATGTCGAGAAGAGGTGTGCCCCGGTCGACCTCGACGACGCCCGGCTGCTCGACCGCGCCGGAGATCGTGATCAGCGAGGTGCCCGGATCCTCGGCGACGCCGCGGGCGCGAAAAGCCTCGGCTCCGGTGCGGGCGATCATGGCGATGTGGGCCAGCGTCTCAGCGTTGTGCACGAGGGCGCCGCGCCGGCCGATGCGCAGCGCCTTGCTCTTGTCAGGCCGGAACGAAGGCAGGGACTGCCCGGAGTCGACCCACCGCACGAGCGCCGACTCCTCGCCGGCGACGAACCGATCCGGGGGGCGGACCAACACCTCGCGCACCGGCGAGTGGGCGGTGTTGGCGCGCTCGGCAATGGCCGTCCAGACGGCGACTGCGACCTGCTCCCGTCCGGCCGGCACGCAGATCACTACCCGGCGGGCGCCGCACGCCGCCGCGAGCAGCTGCGCACCATCCAGCACAAGATGCGGTGACCGGATGAGCAGGATCTTGTCCTTGTCGCTCGCCGGCTCTCCCTCCATGGCGTTGACCACGACGGTGCCGCCCGCGTTCGAGGCGCGGGCGACGTTGAGCTTGATGGATGCCGGAAAGGAGGCGCCACCGCGGCCCGCCAGGCCCGACGCCTCGAGGGTCGTCACGAATGCACCACGCCAACCGTGGTCGCGTCCGATCGGAACCGGGACGGAACCCAGAGAGGCCACGTGGCCGGCCAGGTCGGTCGGGTGTCCCAAAATTCGGTAGCGAGTGGTCGTCGGGATCGCTTCGCTCGCGCTAGGCACGGCTCGACCACCACCTCTGCCCCCGCGGGCTCAGGACCAAGTGCTTCTTGGGCACGCCGTCCGCGCCATCGACGGCAAGGGCAGGCGCGGCCGCCGTCCGGGCCTCTGCCTGCCGGGCCGTCCTGTACAACCTCCAGGCGAGTGCGGCCACAACCGAGGCGACACAAGCGACCCCGAGCAGGATGACCCACCCCTCCCGCGCGTCCGTCCCCATCCCGAACGTGTGCGCGAGCGCGATAGGCCAGCTGAGGTACGCGAGCCAGTGCAGGGCACGCCACGCGCCCGGGCTCATCCTGGTGCGCAGCAGGCTGGACACGAAGACCGCGAGCATGAGGTCGAGAGAGACGGCACCGATCCCGACCCAGAACTTCCCGTAGGAGGAGGCGAACGGCACCACGACGGCCGCCCACCCGATGTTGACGTAAGTGTCGAGCACGCTGGTCAGGACGTGGATCGCCACGAAGACCACTGCGATCATGGAGAGGCGGCGGTGGAATTCCTGCTGGGCGAAGCCCGGCCAGTTGCGGGCGCGGGTACGCGTGGTGGTGGCGAGGCCGAGCACCATCGTCAGGGTCAGCAGGATCAAGGCCATCAGCCCGCTGGCACGGGTGGCGTACCAGAGCGCGGTGGAGCTCACGCCGCATGCTCCAGTGGCCAGCCGTTCACCGTGAACACCTGTCCGCCGGTGCGCACGAGGCGCACCGATTGCTCGAAGGCCGCAAGTCGCTCCATGGCGGCGGCGCCCCACACCATGGCCGCTGTGGTGACGAGGTTGGCCTCGACACAGGTCCGGCCCGTCGCGGAGACGAGCACCCAGTGGGTCTCCGCGCAGTCGCCGGTGCGGGGATCGACGATGTGGTGAACGGTGCGGGAACCGGCCGCCCAGGTCCGAGCGGACGCGGCCGAGCTGGCCAGGCCGCCGTGACGGATCGCGACCACTTGCTCGACCTCGGTCGGCGCCGCGGAGGACTCGCGTGCGATCCCGACCGGCCAGCCGCCCCGTGGCGGTGGGCCGGCCACGGCGATGTCACCGCCCAGGCTGACCAGCGCACCGGCACCGATGGCGCTGGCGATCCGTGCCGCGGCCCGATCAGCGCCCAGCGCCTTGGCCGTGGACCCCAGGTCGAGCCGGACGCCCCGGGGGATGCGGACCGTGCGTTCCGACGGGTTGAGGTGCACGTGGGCGAAGCCGACAACAGGTCCGAGCGCACGCGGCGCCGCCGGCGGGCGGGCCAGCACCTCGTCGAAATCGCGGTCGTAACCCAGTGTGGCGAGCGCGTTGCCGACCGTCGGGTCCACTGCCCCGGCCGTACGGGCGGCGACGTCGCAGGCCACTTCGAGCGCTTGGAACAGGAGCGCGCCCACGGCCACCGTTTCACCCGCGTGCTCGTGCAGCCTCTGCAGCTCAGAGTCGGGACGGAACCGGCTGCAGGCGAGGTCGAGGGCCTCGAGCTCGCGCGCAAGCATGTGCTCGGCCAGGTCGGCGACGTAGGGATCCTCCACCAGCACCGTGGCCGTGGTACCGATGGCCCGGAACGAGCGAGCCGTCAAGGCGGAGGCCAGAGTCGCGGCCGGGGTCACCGAGAGGTGCCGCCCGAGACGATGCTCGGGCTGGAGGGGCTCACCGTCGGCGCCCCCGTGCCCTGGTTCTGCGAACTGCCGGTGCTGCCCGTGGTGCCGCTTTCTCCTGTGTTACCGGTCGTTCCGGTGTCGCCGGACGACGAAGACGAAGTGGAGCCGCCCGTCGACGCTCCCGAGCCGTTTGTCTGGGACGCGGACCCCGAACCCCCTGAGGTGCTCGAGGACCCGGGGTGCTCCCGCGCCACGACGATCCCGATCACGGCGGCCCCGCCGGCGGCTCCCAGGATCGCGGCACGGGTGAGGCGATGGAGACTGGCCTTGGCCCGGTCTCTGCTTGGGGACGTGTTCGCTCGGCTTGTGGGTGACATGCGGAAGGCAGACTACGGCTGTCTGAACGCGCATATCCCAGCACCCGGAGATCGAGGCTGTCGCACAATCAGCTGTGGGCGGGCTGTGACCTTGCAGCCACACGGCCCGAGCCGCCGGGAGTCGGCCCCACTACGATCACGGCGCCGGCCACCGGTGGGCGCAACAAGGGGGATTGGATGTCCCAGGTCAATACGGTGCGAGGTCCCGTCGACGGCGCCCGGCTGGGATCGACCTTGATGCACGAGCACATCTTCGTGCTCAGCCCCGAGATCGAGAAGACGGCCGACGAGTGGGACGAGACCGCGGAGCGGACGCGGGCGGTGGACAAGCTGCGCGAACTCAAGCGACGCGGCATCGACACACTGGTCGACCTGACCGTCGTGGGTTTGGGTCGTTCCATCCCCCGCATCGCTGCGATCGCCGACGAGGTTCCCGAGATCAACGTTGTCGTTGCCACCGGCGTGTATACGTACAACGAGGTGCCGATGTACTTCCATTTCCGCGGACCGGGGACGATCCTCGGCGGGTCGGAGCCGATGATCGACCTGTTCGTGCGCGAGATAGGAGAAGGAATCGGCGATACCGGCGTGCGACCGGGGATCCTGAAGTGCGCGACCGACCGGCCGGGCCTCACTCCCGGTGTAGAACGTGTCTTGCGCGCGGTGGCCAAGGCTCACCGCCAGACCGGCGTGCCGATCACCACGCACACCCCGACGCCCCCCGAGCCCTGGGGCCTCGAGCAACAGCGAGTCTTCGCGGAGGAGGGGGTGGACCTGACCCGCGTCGTCATCGGGCACAGCGGGGGCACGGTGAATACCGACTACCACCTGGCCCTCCTCGAGAACGGCTCCTACCTCGGCTTTGACCACTTCGGCCTTCCCGGCATCACGCTGGAGGCTCGGGTCGACGCGGTGGCGCGGTTGTGCGCGCGCGGCTATGCCGACCGCATCGTCCTCTCACACGACGCGATGTGCTTCGCCGATTGGTTCCCGCGCTCGGTTATGGACACCTCAGAGACGTGGCGGTGGACCTACATCTCCGACGAAGTCCTCCCCGTCATGCGCATGCGTGGCATCAGCGAGGCGGACGTGACCACGATGCTCGTGCAGAACCCGCGCATGATCCTCGAAGGCGGTGCGCCGTATTGATGAACCGCCCGGACCGATGACGTCGCTCCCATGACGTTGCTCCAGCCGGAACTGCTGGCGCACCTCGCCGGTGCGTATCCGGAGGGCGTGGCTTGGCGGAACATGGCCGACGGCGACGATCTGACGCTGGAGCAGTGGCACCGGCGGTCCAATCGCCTCGCCCGAGGCCTGCGCAAGCTGAAGGTGACCAAGGGCGACCGGGTGGCGATCGTGATCGGCGCCGACGAGCCGCTGGAGTGGCTCGTCTCGTACATGGGCATCCACAAGTCCGGCGCGATCGCCGTGCCGCTCAACGCCCGCATCGGGCGCGGCGAGCTTGACCGGATCGTGAGGCACACCGAAGCCTCTGTGCTCATCTGCAGCGCTGGAGGCGCGGGCGACACGCCGCGCTCAACGGCGCCTGTAGTCGTGAGCACGGCGAGCGACGCGTCATTCGGTTGGTGCGACCTGCTCGACGCCGACGACTCCGACGTGACGCCGGCGCTCGCCCCGGACGACGTCGCCGACATCATGTACACGTCCGGGACCACGGGCGAGCCGAAGGGGGTGATCGTCAGCCACAGCGGGCTGTCCACAACCGATCGTGTGCCGTCAGCATGGCTCGGGCTCGGATTTCTCACTGCGTCCCCATTCGCCACCACAAGCGGCTCCCTGCTGGTCTGTGGTCCCCTGCGCGGCGGGTTGAGTGGGTGGTTCCTTCCCCGGTTCACAGCCGTCGGCTGGCTGCAAGTGGTCGAACGTGCGCGTCCGGTCGCTGCCTTCCTCGTGCCGGCCATGGTGGAACTGATCGTCGCCGCCCCCGAGCTCGCGACCGCCGACCTCTCGAGTCTGGCCGTCGTCAACATTGGGAGCGCCCCGGTCGCGTCCGCCACCCTGCGCCGGTTCGCCGCGCGACTGCCGGACGCCGATGTGCTCTGCGGCTACGGCATGACCGAATTCGGTGCCGTGACCGCGATGCCGATGGGCGACCGGAGCCGACACCTCGGGTCGGTGGGTCTCCCCCTGCCCGGTGTCGAAGTGCGCATCCTCGGCGGTGACGGCACTCCGGTCTCGCCGGGCGAGGTCGGGCAGATCGCTGTTGGCGGATCGCGCCGTCCGCGCTCGTACTACCGCGATCCCGAGGCATCGAAGGCGACATGGGACCGCGGATGGCTTCTGAGCGGCGACCTCGGCCGCCTCGACGCGGACGGCCACCTGTGGGTGGTCGGCCGCCAGAAGGAGGTCATCATCCGGGGTGGCCACAACATCGCGCCTGGCGAAGTGGAGACCGCCCTCTTCGAGCACCCGTTGGTGACTGAGGCGGCCGTGCGGGGTGTTCCCCATCCGGTCCTGGGCGAGGACGTGGCGGCGTGGGTCGTGCTGAGTGAGCCCGTCTCGAGCGAGGACCTACGCACGTTCCTCCTGGAGCGTCTGGCGGACTTCAAGGTCCCGCGCCGCATCAGCGTGGTCGGCGCGCTCCCGCGCAACGAGAGCGGCAAGGTCCTGAAGTCCCGCCTCGTGCCGGACGACGAACCGAGGGACGCTTCGTGACGCCGGACTTCAGCACTCTGACCGTCGAGAGAATCGGGCACGTGCGGCGCGTGACGTTGAACCGGCCCGCCCAGCACAACCCGCTCACACCACGGTGCATTCGCGAGGTCCTGCGCGCCGTCGAAGATGCGGAGGCGGATACCGACGCTCGGGTGATCGTCATCCGCGGCAGCGGACGATCGTTCTCCTCGGGCTACGGGTTCATCGCCGAAGACATCGAACCTGGCGACTTCGAGGGCCGCGAGGCAATGGAGGGCGACGCCTCAGCAATGTTGGCCCTGGCGCGGGGCTGGGCCCGGATATGGGACTGTCCCATCCCTGTGATCGCGCAGATCCACGGGAACTGCCTGGCCGGCGGCACGGACCTCGCCCTGCACTGCGACCTGATCGTCGCTGCCGAAGACGCCCGGATCGGTTTCCCGCCGGTTCGCTCCATGGGGGTCCCGCCGACCAACATGTGGCTGTACCACCTCGGTCCACAATGGACCAAGCGCCTGCTCTTCACAGGTGACACAATTTCGGGTGAAGAGGCCCGGGAGCTCGGGCTTGTCGTCGCGACGGCAGCACCCGACGCGATCGATGACGTTGTCCTCGCCCTGGCTGAGAGGATCGCGCTCATCGGCCGCGATCTCCTCGTGGCGAACAAACGGGTCGTGAACATGGGGGTCGAGCTCATGGGACGGTCCCAGCTGCAGACGTTCGCCGCCATCAACGACGCCATCGGCCACCGGGCGCCGGAGGCCTTGGCATTCTCCCGGCGCATCGAAGAGCTCGGCTTGCGCCGGGCGGTGCGCGAACGCGACGACGCCTTCGGACCGACGCCGCGGACGGAGTGAACCGAGCTATGGAGCCGACGCGGCGCTAGACGTCCGTCAGCGAGGTCTCGGTGATGCCGAGGACATGGAGGGTACGCCCCAAACCGAGGAACGCGGCCAGGCAGATCGTAAGGTCGAGAATTTCTGGGTCCGTGAACGAGAGCCGGAGTCGCTTCATGAACGCATCGTCGATGCTCGTGTGGTCGATGGCGAAGCGCTCGGCGTACTCGACCGCGAGTCGCTCTTGCTCTGCGAGCTCGCCGTCGGACGATCCGACCGCGCCGTAGAAGTCGTCACCGAGACCCTCGGCCGCCACTGAGTCAGCGCGGAAAGTGAGGCACACGCGGCATTCATTGAGCTGTGCGATGCGGATCCGGGCTGCTTCACGTACGCGGATCGGAAGGATGCTCTTGTGGTAGGCGGCGTCGACGAGGCGATTCACTGCGGCGCCCATCTCGGGACGCAGCGACCAGATCTGGACCGCGTCGCCACCCTCGCCCGGAGGGACATCCAGTCTGGCCACGCAGCCAATTTATGTCAGGATGCGGACCCGCGCGCGGGCTCGGCCAGTCTCCGACGATCGGGGCCCGCGGACAAGAAAGGCTCCGATGGGCGCAGCCCGGTACACATTCGACTCCGTGCGGTCATGCGTATGGGTGCGCGGGCGCTCGAGTCTGGCCCCGATCAACACCGAGACGCGCGGGATCAGCGGCTGGTTCGAGGCGACCGCGCGCTCGGACGGCTCACTGGATCTCGGCAAGCCGGTGACGGGACGGGTGGAACTGGAGGCGGAGCGTCTCACGGCGGGCAACGTCCTCTACGACCGCGAGCTCAAGCGCCGGATCGACGCCCGCCGGTTCCCCACCATCGTCGGGGAGATCACCCGGGTCGAGGAAGGAGGTGACCGCCTGCGCTACCTCGTCACGGGTGATGTTTCCTTCCATGGCCAGATACGGACCTTCTCGCACGAGATGGAGATCGAGGTGCTCGGGGAAGAGGTGGTGCTGACAGGAGAAGATGTTTTCGACGTCCGGGAGTTCGGCCTCGAACCGCCCAGCATGTTGATGGTCCGCGTCTATCCCGAGATCAGCGTCCGGGTGGAGCTGCACGGCGTCCTCGACGTATGACCGTCGCGGTCCGGTTGAATGATGGCACGGCGACCGCGAGCAAAACGAGCATCGCGGGCACCACCGTCAGGGGGTACCGGAAAACCGGGAACGCGGCCACGGCGATCGACAGCGACGAACCGACGATCATGATGGACGACGCGACAACCACGGTGAGGCGCGGCTGAGCCCGCCATGATCCTCCTGCGGGGGAGGGACGTGGACCCGCAGTGACGTTCGTGGAGCCCGGGGAGAGACGACGAGCTCGAGCGAGCATCCAGGTTGCGGCCCGGATCAGGAGGGAGAGGAAGAGCACCCACAGGAGGTATTGAGGCCAGCGGTACGACAGCTGGGTGATGGACTGAAACAGCGGAACCCTTGACTGAGCCCTGGGGGCGTCATTCCCCCACCAATGCTCCCAGGCGGCCAAGGAAGCGCCGTGCGAGTCCCGGCGGGCCGCCTTCCACCACCCGTAGCCGTTGCTGTACTGCCAGATGTCGTTGAAGGGGGTCATCACGAGTTGGTAGAAGAAGCTCTTCGAGACCTGCCAGATGACGGCGCCGGGGTGAGCCAGCATCGCTTGCTCGGCGAGATGAGTCAGCTGGCTCTGCGTCGCACCGAAGTCGGGGCGCTCGCCCAGGGACCGGTTGATCGGAGTCCCCCTGTCCCAGATGTCTTGGGTGTTGTAACCGGGAAGCGAGGTGAACGGCTCGCCGCAGAGCTGGTGTACCGAACCTCTAGCGAGGCGGGTCAGGCCGTTCTCCTGACGGCACGAGACCAGGGGAGCCCAATGCGCAAAGAGGTACGTCCCGCTCACCGGATGCAGGGCCAGGGTGCCAAACGCCTGTTGGTTCTCTGCCGCCACGGCCGCGGCGGGGACGGCGAATGCGACCACCATCGCTAAGAGCAGCGATCCCCGAGCCACCAGTCCCCGGAGCGAGCCGCGTCGTCCCGCTGTACGGCGCCAGGCGATGACGAGGAACAGAACCGCGACCGCAGCGCACCCGAGCTCGAGCGACGAAATGATGAGGGCGACCAGAGAAAGAGTGAACGTGGCTCCGACCAGCGGGATCACCTTCCAGCGCTCCCAGGGCGCGCAGAACCCGATGGTCGCTAGCCAGAGCGAGACGATGAGAAGGCTCGCGCACGGCGATTCGGGCATCAGGGTGCGCTCGAAGACAAGGGCGAGCGGAAAGACGGACCAGACCAACGCCGCGACGAACGCGCGGCGACGGCTCACGATGCGACGGAGCAGGTCGTAAAGCAGGATCACCGAGATCACGCCCAGAACTGCCTGCAAGAGCACGACGTTGCGTTCTGTGTAATTGAGCAGGCCGCCGACGTGCCACAGCCAAGCGAGAGCGGGACCACGATTGTTGGAATGAGGCTTCCAACCGAAGGTGTCGATGTAGTCGCCCGTGTCCGGGAACCACCAAGCGACCGGCTGAAGCAACCAAAGGACGACGCGGGCCAGGATCGCGACTGCCGCCAAGACGCCGATCTCGAACCTGTGAGTGCCTTGCCACCGTGCTCTCTCCCCGCCTACTTCCGAGAAGATCGGGGCATCGATGACCGGATCGGGAGCGGTCTCCAACGACTCGGTCGGTGGCACGCGGGACAGTATCTCTCACGCGCCGCCCGAAGAAGCGCCCCCCGGCAGTCCACACAGCGCCCCCGGAAGGATTCGAACCTTCGCTCACGGTTTAGGAAACCGATGCTCTATCCCCTGAGCTACGGGGGCTGGAGGGTCAGACACCTGGCCCCCTATCTTGCCTCACGCCGCTCTCCCGTCCGGCTTTCTTGCTCATATCAAACAGGGAGAAGGCGATCTGATTCAGCCGGCCGGCGTTGAGCCTCGAGCCTGGACGGGGCGGCGGTGACGGCGGCGAACGTGCAAGAGGACGATCACCGCCCCGATGCTGAGCCCGACGACGAGGCTGCCAACGTCCAGTGCCGAGTGGTCTCCGGCCACGAGCCGTCCGATTCCGTACGCACTCGCCGCGACGGACACCGAGAATCCAAAGGAGGCCAGCAGGTTCCACACCACGAATTGGCCGTGTTGCATCTTGGCGGTGCCCGAGACGATCGCGGGGGTGAAGAACACCGCGACGCGGCCCCACCGGGAGTAGGCGGCTTCACCCCGCTCGACCATCTTCTCCCGCCCCTCCTGGTGCTTCCCAGGACGCTCGAGGAGCTGGCGTCCCCAACGGTCACCGATGGCGTAGCCAACCAGCCCACCGACTTCGCCCGCCACGGTGGAGACGACGATGACGACGGCCAGGTTGAGGTCGCCCACGCTGGCCGCGGCACCTGCGGCTCCCAGCGCGGTCACCCCCACCGCCGGCACCCCGGCCCATGAGGCCGCGACGGCGACGAAGAGCACCACGTACTGCCATGCGGGGCCACCGGGACCCGCCACGCCAGGAGGTACCACGCTCAGGGGGTCGCCGTCGCCAGAGATGTCATGGGGCCGCCGGAGGGTCGGAGAGCTCGTAGGTCGTCGGTTCGGGCGACTCCGATCCGGCGAGCAGGGCAATACCCGCAAGGGCGAGAAGGAGCCCCAGCGCGCTCGACCCGCCGTGCACGCCGCCGCCCTTCGAGAGCGTCTCGCCATAGACGGTGATGCCGAGGATGACCGATGCGAAGAGCGTCACCGAGTTGCTCGACGCCATGGCCGGGGCGAGCACACCCGTCTTCAGCGCCGATTGTTGGAGGATGAAGCCTGTCACTGCGGAAAGGATCAACAGGTACATGGGCCACGAGGTCAGCAGGCCGACGATGCCACCGCCGATCTCGGTGACGAAGGTCTTGGTCACCGCTGCCTGCAACCCGTACGCGAGACCTGCAGCAGATCCGAGCGTCAGAGCCTTTGCGGCGGCAGAGAACCGTGCTCCCACCACGAAAAGGATTGCGACCAGGGCGAACACGACCAGACAAGCGGTCCACCACGTCGACGCCTCGGCGTGCGAGCTGCCACCTTGCGGTTGGCCCGCCGAAAGAAAGGCAACGATGCCGGCGAGGATGAGGACGGCTCCCGCGAACTCACGCCGGCCGACGTGTTGATGCGTGATTCGGATGCCCAGAGGCAGCGCGAAGACGAGGCTGAGCGCGGTGATGGACTGGACGACCACAAGAGCGGCTCGGTCCAGTGCCGCGGCCTGGAGCACCCATCCGGACGCCTGGAAGGCGGCACCCGCGATCCAGACGGGACGGTGCAAGATCTGAAGGAGGAAGCGAGGGTCGTCCTCGCCCGCCTCGGTCGTCATCGTGCCCTGCTGCTGCAGCACGGTCCCGAAGGCGAAGGCCACGGCTGCGGCCACGGCAAGGACCTCTCCCACGGGGTCCCAGGCTACGCGTCGCCCAGGTTCGAGAGAGGCTTCGGTCCGACACGTGACGCCGAGTCTTCGACACATCGTCGATCGATCAGATGAGGAGCTCTCGGAGGGCTCGACGCGTGACTGATCTCTCGGCTTCCCAAGAGGAGGTTCCGCGACAGAATCCCGCGTCGACCGTTCGACAGGATCACGTGGTGCTGTGAGTCGCACCTCTTCGAGTTCGCCGTCGCCAGACGTGTGCACCCAGAGCCAAAGCCAAGGCCAAGAACGTGACCAATGCAATGATGAGGCCAATGGTGAACGCAGTAGGCCAGTAGTGAAGTTGAATGACATGACGCCCCGACGGAACACGGGCCTGGAACATGAAACCGGACAGGCTCTGGAGCTGAAGCGGTCGTCCGTCAATCGTGGCGTGCCACCCAGGTACGTCGGCGAGATGAAGCCGGAGAACCACCGGGGTCGAAGCATGGGTCACGAGCGACCATTTGGCTGGATTTGCGTCGCTGATCGGCACGGGCACGCCGGGCGCGTCTGGTGGCGGCAGTGGCCCGTGGGGTCGAACCGGAATGAGCGTGGCTCTCGCAGACCCAGGTATTCGGTACAGGTCCTCACTCTGTGACGTTGCCCCTTCAGCTTTGGCGGCCTTACGGGGAGGCGGGACGCTCAGCTCCCTCACGAAGACGGCGCCCGACGGGGCGTGCGTCGCCGGCGCCACGAGCACGTACCCGACGCCAAGAAAGCGAGCGGCTGCGGCGGTTGTGATCGCGGGACAAAAGAGGTTGAAGAAAGGCAATCCCGCAGAGGTCCCGGTGGTGTGCTCCCAGGCAGTGAAGTACGTCTTTGGCACGATGGGGTCGTACAGATTGACCTCGTGCACTCCAAACTCGATGTTCCCCTCGGGTGCAATCCCAAGGTTGCAGCCCGTGCCCGTCCCCACGGTCGCGCTGCCGACCGAACGTTGGAGTTGCGATACGGCCGCCGTAGGAGGGTAGCCGTTCGCGCTCGATGCGATCTGATCGGAGCCTGCCGGAAGAAGAAACAACGTCTCGCAGAGCAGGAGAGACCCCGCCACAAAGAATCGGAGACTGAAGCGCCACAAGAGAAGCACGCCACCGGCCAAGCCGACTGCCACGCAGACCAACGGCCACACGAAGCTCTCGGCCCGAACGTGATGGGCGAATGCAAGAAGTTCTCCGGATGGGAGCCCGAAGAACCCCCCGCCCCGCCCGAACACCCAGAGGCCCGCAAGCAGCAGCGCCGCCGCCCCGAATGCGCACACCAGCACGAGCGGAACTGCGCGTGATCGCCGCGTCCGCGCGACTGCGTCCAACCCGGCGCCGGCAAGGACCGCGAGACCCAAACTGAGCGGCATCAACCCTCGCAGCAAGGACGCCTGCCCGATCAGAGGCAGCTTGTAGACAACGTTGTCAACGGGTCCCACGAACACGAGAACACCCATCACGACGACGACTGCAGTCGTGGCAATCACCTCGGGCCGCCGTCGTCGCACGCCCAACACCACGGCAACCGTGGCCAATACGGCTGCGATGATGCCGACGTACGCGGCCGTCTCACCGTAGAAGTAGGAATAACCGAAGGCGAAACTGCCCGGTACCGATACTCCATCGAAGCTTGAGAAGATGAGATGCGTCAGATCATGCGCCGGCAGGGCCGAATTTTGCATCGACGCTGCCCGAACGGACGCGTTGGTCAGTTGTAGCCCGGGGATGAGAAGTGGTGCACCCAGGCCCAGACCCGCCAGGGCCGCGACGGTGAGGTCGATGACCGGACGGCGAATGGGTCCCGACCCAAACCCCATGTGGGTCGGCATGGCACGCAACGCAAGAAGCACGATGAGGAAGATCGCCGTGGCCCCTATGACAAGGATCAAAACCTCCGGTTGGCCGGCATAGATTGCGCATGCGAAGACAACTGCGAAGAGAGCGATCGCTGGCATCCGACGGTTGCCCCGCAGGATGAGCATGCCGGCTGCGAACAGCCAGCCACTCCACGCAAGAACCTGTGCGTGCGGGTAGCCGAGCCAACCCATGAGGGGCCCGCCCAATTCGAAGACAGTCGCCACCATGATCGAGCCGAGCAATCCCAGACGGAGCGTGCGAGCGAGGACATAGGCCCCCGTGCCGGCGATGATCAGCGTGGCCAGGACACCCGCCGTAAAGGCGTATCGGACAGGGAGGAGATAGCCGATCAGCGAGGGAACGCCGAAGCTGCCTGACTGCCAGTTGAACGCCAGCGGGAGCCCCAACCCGTTGTAGGGGTTCCAGAGGGGTAGAAAGCCATGGTGGACCTGGCTCCAACTCAGCGTGGTCCACTGCATGATCTGGTAAATGAGATCCGTATTTTGATAGCTTCCGTGCACCACCACGCCGGGACGGAACGTGAGACCACCGCCCGCAAACAGGTCGTAAGTGCCGATCATCGAACCGCGCGCGAGCGCCGGAGCCAGGCTCAGTCCAGCTAGGACGACTGTCCAGAGCACGGCGACGAGGTGCACCCACCATGCCGTCGTTGCGGTCGACGTCGTCGGCCCGAGCTCATCGTCATGGGTCGTCGCGTTGGAGACGTCGTCGGACAGGTCGGTCCGAATGGCTGAATTCGTCATCGCCATAGTCGTGAAGATGCTGACCGGACTCTCTACTTAACGGTTGTCAGCGGTCTCCGGCTCTTCAGCCCCGACCTCGGCGTCGGCGATCTCTGCGAACAGCCGATTGAGGATGAGGAACTTGAGAACCCACAGGATGCCGAAGGCGGTGATGTTGGCTCCCACGACCAGGACGGTGCGGGCCAAATGCTCCAGATGGTGTGTGTTCGCGAAGTTGCGCGCCAACGAGGCCGTGAAGAGTGCGAAAAGGATGCCGGTTATCGACATCACCCAGAACGGGAGCAGCTCTCTCCAGATATGGGACCGCCCCGACTTCTTCCACACCCACTGCCTGTTGAGATAGTAAGACGGAATGCCCGCCAGGATGTTCGCGACGAGGGTGCTCACGACCTCGCCCCACAGACGCAGCACCCCAAAGATGATGGTCAGGATCACCAGCGAGGTCAGCGCGGAGATCACCGACACCATCGAGTAGCGGATGAGCTTCAATCCCTGGGGGGTCTGACAACGGCGCCACAGCCGGACCAGGGCTGTCTTCATGGCGCGAGAGGCTACTCCGTGAGCAGCGACACCGCCCCGGCGCGTGTCATCGGCAAACCCCATTTCGAGGCGTCACGGCCAGGGTGGTGGCGATCGTTGGGATGGACTCCATTTCGCTACACTCCTGCGCCGTGGGGGAGGGTACTGGCAGTTCCGTTCAAGTTGCTCCCCCCAAGGGGAGTTCGGACGCCTCGATCGAACGCGCTATGTCTGCGCCGGACACCGCAACGATCGAGGAAGCCCCGCCGCGGTCGGAGATCGACGCTGGCCGACGTCGATTCACCTGGGCTGCGCTGATCGCCATCGGCCTCACCGCCGTTCCCTTCGTCTGGATCCTCTGGTCGGATTGGGGCCCCACCTCTGCGGTGCGCGCCACCGCCTACGAAGGCAACTTCTTCGATATTCAGGCCCGCGCCATGTTCCATGGCCATCTGTATCTGGCCAACGGAGCCATCGGCCTCGAGGGATTCGTGCACGGCGGGCACACGTACACGTACTTCGGCCTGTTTCCATCGATCATCCGGATGCCGGTGCTCCTGGTGACCAGCAGCCTGGATGGCAAGCTCAACGCGCCATACATACTGCTGGCCTGGTTGTTGACAGGTTTGTTCTCGTCCCTGCTGCTGTGGCGAGTTCGGTTCCTCGTTCGCGGCGACTCCCCCATGAGCAGAATGGAGGCCGCTGGGTTCGGAGTCCTGATAGCCACGGTGATGGGCGGGACGATCTGGATGCTGCTCGCAGCAACTCCCTTCGTCTTCAACGAGGACATCGCGTGGAGCATCTGCCTGACTCTGGGGAGCATCTTCGCCCTCCTCGGCGTGGTCGAGCGGCCGTCGTGGGGCCGGGTGGTAGCCAGCGGCGTGCTGATTTTGTGTGCCAACTTCGACCGCGCAACCACGGGCTGGGCCTGTGCCGTGGCCGCCGGCCTGATTTCGGTGTGGTTCCTGTTCGGCCTTGGTGGGCGAGACAATCGCCGCTGGTTCGTCCCTGTCTTTGCGGCAGGCCTTATACCCGTGGTCATCTCGTGCGCCGTCAATTACGCCAAATTCGGTGTCCTGTTCGGGGTCTCGAACGCCGAGCAGGTCTGGACGCACATGAACGCCTATCGACAGAGGTTCCTAGCCGCCAACCACAATGCCGAGGAAGGCGTCATCTTCGTGCCGACCAACCTCGTCACCTACTTTCGTCCTGATGGGCTCAGCTTCAGCCGCGTCTTTCCGTTCATCACCCTGCCTGCAAGCCCACCCACGGCGGTTGGTGGCGTGCTCTTCGACCGGCTGTACCGGACGGCAAGCCTTCCGGCTTCGACGCCGCTGCTCTTCCTGCTGAGCGCCTGGGGCCTCGTGACGGCCTTTCGTCCCCGGGCGGTCGGACAGGTTGCGCGCACGCGCCTGCTGCTGTTGGCCGCTGGGGGCGCCGCCGCCGCCCTGATGCTGTGGGGCTACATCTCGCCGAGGTACCTGGGTGATTTCGTGCCGTTCATCGTGCTGGCCAGTGCGGTGGCGACGGCCGACATCTTCCGTCGTCTGGAAGGGCGGCGGCGTTCGGTGCGCGCGGCGGCCGTGGGCATCCTGACGGTGGGGGCCGTCTTCAGCATCGCGGCAAACGTCGGGATGGCAGTCGCCCCCAACGAGGAGTGGACCACGACGCAAGTCCTCAACTATGTCGAGGGCCAAAAGAGCGTGAGCGATCTCACCGGGCACCCGTTGCAGGCGAAGGTGGTACGTGCGAGCGCACTGCCTCCCTGGGGGCCGGCCGGACAGTTGTACGTCGTCGGAGACTGCGATGGGCTGTACGTGTCGAACGGGGAGAACTATTCGACCGTACCGAGCGAGCAGTTCCAGCGCACAACTTGGATGACCGTCCAACTTGGTCCAGCGTTCCAGCACGATTTCCACATAACGGTGAAGAGCCCGACCGCAGGGGTGGCGTCGGTTCCACTGGTGAATGCTGGCCAGGACACGTTGCGCATGAACGCGGCGCCGACGACGGATCCACATCGGGTCTCGTTGACGTTCAGCCTCTACCGCGGAGCCAGCCCCCTCGCCGGCGGCATCTCATACGAGGTCGACTCCCGGAGCGCGCATACGGTGACAGTGACGACGGATGCGGTCAAGCACCAGTTCGCAGCGAGCATCGACGGAGTGACGCTCTTGGCGACCACGATGACAAACGAGGAACCGATCCGGGTTGCTTCCACCACGACAGCGTCCCAAGGCACACCAAGGGCTCTGCAGGTGAGCCAGGAGCACTCACCGCGTCCGGCCCTCTGTGAAAGCCTGATTCACTGAGCGAAGCGGGTCAGGAACTGCCCTTTTGGGCTCGGAAGTTGACGATACCGCCTTCGTCGCACAGCCACGCGACCGTTTCGTAAGGAAGCGCGGCGACGAGGAGCGCGCCGTAAGCCGGCGTCTTGCCATTGCGCATCTCGGGATGCCAGCCGCGCCGAACAAGCGTGTTCTGCAACGAGATCGTCGTCTGGATGTGGGGCGCCGACCGCACGCTGATCGAGGAGAATCCAACGTCTTCGAGAAGGCCCTTCAGACCGGCCTTTGATGGGATTTGCAGGTGCCGCGGGTAGTGGTAGCCACCCCAATTGTGGCCAAACAACTTGTTCTCCCAGGACGAGACAGTGGGCAACTGGCCGATGACGTGTCCACCGGGCCGCAGGAGATCGAAGGCGCGTTCGAGCATGGTGCGGGGTGAGACCACATGTTCGAGGATGTGATTCATGGAGACGATGTCGTATCGTCCCGCATGATCGGTCAAGTCCGCTGTCTCGAGGGTGCCCTCCAGGACGTCGTATCCCCTCGCCCTCCCCTTGGCGGCGACGTCCGACTGGATCTCCACACCTGCGCACTCGAGGTCGAGAAAGCGGCGAAGCTCGTCGAAGTGGCGGCAATCGCCGGTCCCGACGTCGAAGATTCGGCCGGAACGGCTCCCGATGAGGCGACCATAGAACCGGGCCCGGGACCGGGCCCGGAACTGCACCAGGAGCCGGGCGACTCCACTGTGGTTCTCGTTGTAGGCGTGGTAATCGCTCGGATAGAAGGGAGGGAGCTCCGATTCGAGAGGACGTGGCGTCAGGAACTCCGATGAACAGTCCCCGCACTTCTGCATGGCGAACGGGCGGGGCGGGACGACGAAGTACTCCAGATCAGCGACGTCGGTCCGGTAGAGCCACGTGGTGGCGGAGCCACAGATCGGGCAGCGTCTTGCCTCAGCTCCGTCCCCGTCCGCCACGCCCTGAGCGGGGCGAGTCCCTGCATCTGCGCTCGGTGGCGACTCCACTACGCTGGTCCTTTGCCCGATTGATTGTCGTTTGACGGGTACTGTACATTCGGTGGATTCGGTTGGGGGGAGGGCCTCGGGCGATGGCGTTGCAACCAGGGAAAGAGGCTTCGCTCGACAACGAACGTCTTTGGCGCGAGCAGCTCGCGCAACTGGTGGGCACGGACGAGCTCCAGTCGCTTTCACAGCAGTCGTTGCCCGACACGTTCGCGGCAATCGGGGTGTTGTGGCTCGAAGTGGCCGTTCTCCTCACCTGCGCCAACCTCCTCCCTCGCTTGCCCTTGGCCTGGTCGATACCGATCGGGGTGGTGTTGGTCCTCTTGCTCGGTCTGAGGATGAATGCCTACGGCGTGATCCTGCATGAAGGGTCACACGGCTTGCTGGCCAAGTCGCGGACGCTGAACGACCGGATCTGCAACTGGGGCATCGCCTTCTGGACGATCAATTCCGTCGAGGAATACCGTCCCACCCACCGCCTCCACCATCGCTATCTGGGACAGGAGCGTGATCCGGATCGGGTGTTCTACTTCGTCCCATATCGACGTGGTGCACTGACGGTACTCCTGCTACAAGATCTCCTGGGGGTGACGGCCTTCCGGCGGGCAACGACGCGGCTCTCAGGCACGTCCCAGGTATCTGGTGCACCTCCGAGCTTGCTCGCGAAACCACGGCTGCTCGCGGGCAAGGTCATCACCCAAGTGATCGTCCTCGGCCAGTTCGTTCTCTTTCAGGGGGTTCTACGGGGGATCCTCTTCTACATGGTCTTCTGGATCGTGCCGATCGTGTGCTTGTACCCGATGATTCTTCGTCTGAAGACGATCGCCGAGCACTACGATACGGGCCTTCGTGAGCCGAACTCAGTGAACTGGGTCGCTCGGACCAGCTACGCCGGCTGGCTGCAAAATCACCTCGTGGGGGCCAGAATGGAGTACCACTTCGAGCACCATGTCCTTCCCACCATCCCGTACCGGGGTCTTAAGGAATTGCATCGCCGGCTGAGCCAGACCGATCTCTTCACTCGGCACGCCGAAGTTCTCTCGCACGGCTATGTCCTCTTCCTTACTCGGGCCCTGATCGCCAGCTTCAGCGCGCGACGGACACCAGTCCCGGTCGGGAGGTAATCCTCAGATGCCCGTAACGACACCTGGAGGGACGAACTCGAGATGACCCTCCAGCCAGAGACCGAGATGCCGTTGCCCGTGCTCGACTTGACGGCATTGGAGCGCGACGTCGAGCACTTGCATGCCGAATACCAGGCGGCCGACCCCTATCCCCACATCGTGATCGACGAATTCCTCGAACCGCGTGCGGCAGAAGCCGCGATCGCCGAGTTTCCCACTCTCGACCCGGCGCGATGGACCAACTACCTCCACGTCAACGAGCGGAAGTTCAGCAACACCGATCCAACGTCCTGGGGTCCGACCCTGCAACGCATCCTCGAAGAGCTGAACTCCCTCCGCTTCGTGCGCTTCATCGGCAATCTTCTCGGCCAGGACGATCTCATCGCTGATCCGTCGCTCGAGGGCGGCGGTCTCCACCAGTCGACGAGGGGAGGCTTTCTCAACATCCACGCTGACTTCACCGTCCACCCCCACAATCGGACGTGGCAGCGTCGAGCCAACATCATCCTCTACCTCAACGATGACTGGGATCCCGAGTACGGCGGCGACCTCGAATTGTGGAGCACCGACATGAAGCGGTGCGTCCAGAAGATCAGGCCGGTCCAGAACAGGGCTGTGATCTTCACGACCGATCCCACGTCCTTCCACGGCCATCCAGAGCCGATGCGCTGCCCGGAGGGTGTGATGCGGCGTTCCCTGGCGCTCTACTACTTCAGCGTCGAGAAGGACCCGATGGTCCGCTCAACGGAGTATCGACCTCGACCGGGCGATGGGGCGCGCTCATTCCTCATCTTCGCGGACAAACAGATTCTGCGAGGCTATGACTGGGCCAAGCGGCACCTCGGGATCTCCGATGAATTGGCCAGCAAGGTCCTCGGGTATCGCGACCGCATCCAGCGAAAGGGCCCCCAAGGCTAGGGCGGGACATGGCGGTCATAACAGAACCAGATCTGTCCGCCGGCGAGGCGCTGCCGACGGATGAGCCTCAACCGCGCCTTCGGTCGCCGGCCGAACTGAGCCGACGGCGATTCGTCGTCGCGGTCATCGTCGGCACTGCAATCACCCTGCCGTTGTTCCTCTGGCTGCAGTGGGACCTGTGGTCTGGGTCGTTGAACCCGTTGCGGGCCGTCCCGTACGCCAACTTCTACGACCTACAGGCAAGAGCGCTGTTTCATGGCCACCTCTACCTGCCTCCCGGGAGGATGGGTATCGAAGCCTTCCGTCACGCTGGACACGATTACACGTACTTCGGCTTGTTCCCGTCCATCATCCGGATGCCCATTCTGCTCGTGACGAGCAGGCTCGATGGTCAGATGACAGCACCCTCCATCCTTCTGGCTTGGGTTGCGACCGCGGTCTTCAGCTCATTGATGCTCTGGCGCCTCCGTCTTCTCATGCGCGGAGACGCGTTGCTCGGACGGGCGGAGTCGGCGGCTTATGGGACCCTCATGGCCACCATCATGGGTGGTTCGGTCGTCCTTTACCTGGCGGCAACTCCCTTCATCTACAACGAGGACTTTGCGTGGAGCATCGCGCTCACCGTCGGCAGCCTCTTCGCCCTCCTCGGCGTTCTCGAACGGCCGACGTGGGGACGCGTGGTTGCCAGCGGCGTGCTCATCCTCTGCACAAGTCTCAACCGCATCCCGCCCGGTTGGGGCTGCACTATCGCAGCCGTTCTCATCGCGGGATGGTTCGCACTGGGACGGGGCGGCGTCTCCAATAGGCGCTGGGCCTTACCGATGCTGGCCGTCGGCGTCGTCCCATTCCTCATTGGCTGTGTCGTGACCTACGCCAAGTTCGGCATTCCGATCGGCCTTCCGATGGCCGACGAGTACTGGGCCAAGGTCAATTACCACCGCCGCTACTTCCTGGCCGCCAACGGTGGGAAGGCATTCAATTTCGCATTCCTGCCCAGCAGCCTTTCGGCTTACTTCCAGCCCCTCGGCATGCGTCTCGGAGGATTGTTCCCGTTCTTCAGTCCGCCGGGGGGTCCCGCGCCGTGGCTCGCCGGTGCGGTGCTCGACCAGTCGTACCCGACCGCGAGCTTCACGGACACGAGCCCTCTGCTCCTCCTGCTCGGCCTATGGGGTGCGGTCACCGCCTTCCGGCCGCGGGGCGTCGGGCAGGTGCAGCTGACCCGGATCATCTTTTTCGGAGCCGCCGCGGGCGCCGGCGGGGTGTTGCTGTGGGGATACATCTCGCAGCGATACTTGGCCGATCTGATGCCCTTGTTCATCATCGCCGCCGGCATCGGCCTGATCGACATGTGGCGCCGTCTGGAGAACCGCCCTCAGCGGATCAGGGGCCTCGCCCTCGGCACTCTCGCGACGGTTGGCGTCTACTGCATCGCGGCGAATCTAGCCATCGCCGCGTTCCCCGTAACCCAGTGGACGGTCGCCCAGAGCGCGCGGTTCGTCTCCGTGGCGAAGTCACTGAGCATCGGTTCCCTTGCGAACAGCGTGCGGCAAGGGCCCAGCCTTCCCTATTGGGGACCGGCGGGGCAGCTCTTCGCCGTGAACCACTGCTCGGGCCTCTACCTTTCGACCGGCAACGCCATTAAGTACGTTCCCGGTCAATACGACGAGCACTACACGTGGAAGCCGGTCGAGCAATCCCCAGCGTTCACCCATGTCATTGGGTTCACCTTCAACCGTCCAGCTCGCAACCTCACCCAACCTGCGACGCTCATGACCTACGGAAAGAGCAGGCTCGTCGTGGAACGCGCCAGGGTCAATGGCCACCCTGATTTCGTGCGACTAGATCTCTACAATTCGGGCATCTCCGCGAAGACTTGGCCGTCGCCCGCGGGATGGCCATTTCCCATCACCGACACGGAAGTTCGCAACCACGAGCAGCTTCAACTGGTCGTGACGATCGACCCCAACCTGAATTCACTCGTCGTGTCGTGGTACGGCTCTCCGAACATGGTCAACCACTACGTGGCCGGTGACGGTCCAGCCGTTGTGACTTCCACCACGCAATCGCCGGGCTCGGCACCCCCCGCGGTGACCGTCGCCAACATCCCCGTTCACTCGTCAAGGGACTATGTCGCGCAGTGGGCCGTGACAGAGAGCGCACCCATGACGTTGTGCCGGAGCCTGACCCAAGGCCACTGACGACTTGCCCGCGCAGACCAGTCGAGCGACGTCGACCTTCCTCTCGTGTCACACGAGCTCGTACCGAGGACGGTTCGCCTGCGTGGTCGACGGCCATCCGCGCTTCCACCTCGAGGCATTACGGTGGTACGCCTCCCTGACCACCAATGCGGGTGTCCACCCGAGTGATCTGGTCGTGCACACAGTCGGCTCAACCTCGTCGGAGGTCCTCGATTTCCTGAGGTCTCAGGGAGTCAATGTGCGCCCTGTCGATCCCTTTGACAACCGTTCTCCCCACTGCAACAAGATCGCAGGGGCCCTGCGCCTGGCCGAGGACAGCATCGACGGACTGGCCATCCTCTGCGACACCGATGTTGCGGTGCTCGAGGATCCGCGCGGAATCGACCTTCTTCCCGACGCCGTCGCCGGCAAGGTGGTAGATGCACCCCTCCCGCCGTTGGGCGTCCTCCTCGACGTCTTCGCCGCTGCGGGCCTGACGGCCCCGCCGACCGTGCCCCTGCCTTGGGGGCCCGACCAACGGACCGTGGCCGGCAACAACAACGGCGGGCTCTATCTCGTGCCAGGTTCCCTGCTGTCCCGGGTGGCGACCGCCTGGGCCCACTGGGCCCGCTGGCTCCTCGACGGAACCGAATTGCTCGAGGAGTGGAGCGTCCACGTCGACCAAGTTGCGATGGCGCTGGCGCTGACCGCCGAGGGTGTCACATCCGTCCCACTCGACGTGCGATGGAACACGCCCACGCACGACCCATCGCGGATTCCGCCCGATCCGCCCCGGCCGGCCGCCATCCACTATCACTGGGAGGTTGATCGGCGCGGCCTGGTCCGAAGCACCGGAGCCGCCTCCATTGACGAGCAGATCGGTGTCGTCAACGACGCCGTGCGCGAGGTCTGGACGAATGCCGCACCAGAGGTCACCTTTGGGGCGTGGCTGTCTGGGCTACCACCAGAGCCGATCGACGACGATGTGCAGACGATCGTGGCCGCACTCGTCGATGCCGTCGAGCCTGCAACCGTGCTCGACGTCGGTGCCGACAGTGGCATGGATCGGCACCCCGCGATCGAGCGGTACACGAGTATGGGCACGACAAAAGAGGCGCTGCGTGCGCTGGCCCGGGACGGGAACGAAGCCGACCTCGTCCTCTGCCTCGGACAGCTGATCTCTCCGATGGGCGCAGAGGGATATCGGGACCTGTTGGGTCTGCTCTGGCGGTCGACCCGTCATGCGCTCGTGATCCGGGGCTACGAAGATCTTCATGGCAGCCTCAACGCCGGATTCGAGTTCACCGGTGAGCCGCTCTCGGTCACCCTGCAGCGGGTCGCTCCGGATGCAGAGATCTACCCGGTGCAGTCTCGGGGCTCTGTGGCGACCTTCGTCCTGCTCCGGGCGCCGGAGAACAAGCACCCCCGCGATTTCCCACCCGCCACGCTGGCGCCTTTGGCCCTTCGGCACCCGGATCCCTGGTCGCTCCTCATCCTGCGCATCCACGCACTCGGCACGACACGGTTCTACCCCGATCACGCCCCCCGGCTCTGGGAATACCCCGTCGTGGCCCGACTGGTCGCCGAGCATCTCCCGCCCGGCAGTCGACTCGTCGACGTTGGCGCCGGTGTCACTCCCTTGGCTCCGTTCCTGACCAGCCAAGGCTACGTAGTGGACACGGTCGATCCGTCACCCGCAATCCGCTCGTGGCCGCCACAACCGGACTGGAACGAGTGGGACTTCCTCGACTACGGCGCGGTCGGACTCGCCCACCGATCGTGGAATTGCACCCTGCACCAGGTGCCGCCCTGGCCACCCTTCGACGGCGTTTACTCGGTGAGCGTGATCGAGCATGTCCCAGCCACCGCGCGGCGGGCACTGCTCACCGACATCTCCGCCCACACGCGGCTTGGTGGTCTCGTGGTGTTGACCATCGACCTCGTGCGTGGGGGTGACGACCTTTGGAACCTCAATCTCGGCGTGGAGGTCGAGGACTTCCCCGCGCACGGCTCCCTGCACGATGTCGTCGACGAGTGCGCCGCGGTCGGGCTCGAGCTCTTCCGGAAGGAGGTGGTGCGTGACTGGGGAGACACGCGCGTCGACATCGGGCTCCTGGCTCTGCGGCAGACCCGTGCCCCCTCAAGGACTCCTCCACCCTCGAAGCAGGGGTGGCCCAGCGCGGGACGACGGTTGTTCACGCGCGTCCGAGGCCCGAAACCGTTTCGCAAAACTGGCCTCTGACCAGGTAGAATGGACTTTCCTGCTAATTCCTCTGCTCCGGCCTTTACTAATCTTTCGGGGGTGGAAGGGGGCGTGGCGACATGAGGCTGTGGGTGATGTGCCCCTGTTACAGGGACGTGGTGTCCTTTGTGCAATTGCGCGCTCACGTCCTGGACGTCGTCGCGAGCGCAGAAGTGGCAGTCCCATCGGACGTTCACTTCGTGGTGATCGACGACACGGCCGGCTACGACCACGACATCGAGCAACTAAAGGCGTTCAGCGATGTTCGGGTGGTCACGCCTCCCTTCAACCTGGGACACCAGCGAGCCCTCGTGTTCGGACTGCGCGTCCTACTGCCGGAGGTCCTCGAGACAGATTTGATCGTCACGATGGACTCGGACGGGGAGGACAGGCCCGAGGATCTTCCGCGTCTCGTCGAGCCGCTCCTCACGACGCCCGATGACCGTGGGATGCTGTGCATCGCCCGGCGCACGGAGCGAAAGGAGTCCGTGCGGTTCAGGATCCTCTACTTCTTCTTCCGAGCGATGTTCCGCACACTGACGGGAACGACGGTACGCAGCGGGAACTATGCCGCCTACCGCGGCTGGCTGGCCAAGCGAATGCTCACCCATCCGTACTTCGATCTCTGTTATTCATCGACCCTCGTCGGACTGGACGTGTCAACCACCCAAGTGCCCTGTCCTCGCGGCGAGAGGTACGCGGGTCGATCTCACATGAACATGTTTCGGCTGTTCATGCACGGTGTTCGGATGCTGATGCCGTTCGTAGACCGAATCGCCGTACGAGCACTCACCGCATTTTCCGCGATATTCGCCCTTGCTATCACCCTCGCGCTGGTGGTCGTCGGGATCCGCCTGTTCACGAGTACGGCCATACCCGGCTGGGCGACGGCCACGCTTCTCGGGCTGCTCATCATCTCGTTCGTAGCGCTCGGGAACTTCGTCGTTCTGTTCGCCGTCTTCTCCCATTCAAGGGGCATCTCCCTGGCCAACCTCGAGAATTGGAATGACGAGTAGCCCGAAATCTCCCGCCGTAGTCGGATGGACCAGCTCGGTCTGCCGTCAGATCTGTCGTCCCGGTGCCGACCCAGATCACCTACCGGCGCGCCTTCAAGGCAGCGCGGGTCCTCTGGCCTGATTGACGTCCCCGAGGTCGTCGGCGTTTTGGAGTCTTCCACCACACGAAGGGTCGATCGATGCAAGTCGTGACGGAGGAACGGGCCGAACACGCGCTCCGGTCCTTCTCGTCGCACGGCAAGGTTCGACGCGCCTACAAGTGGGACGTCCTCGGCTTGGCCTGGGTGCTCGCGGCTGGGCTCGCGCCGCTGATTCCTGCCCTGATCCATGGCCTCTCTCTTGGGCCATACGACATTCTCTCCGCAGTTGGTGTGACCTCGTCACCGGGTGCCGTCGTGCACAATCCGTCGCAGCGGGACCTGGTCGCGCTCTTCATGCCGTTCACCCACCAGGTCTGGACGCAGGTCCATCAGGGCCATCTGCCTCTTTGGAACCCCGACAGCGGACTTGGCATGCCTCTGGCCTTCAATTGGGAATCAGCGCCGTTGGCACTACCTCAGCTCGTTGGCTATCTAGTGCCGGTCCAGTTCGCCTTTACGGTTGGTGTGCTCGTGACGGTCGCTGTTGCGGGAACGGGCGCATACGTCTTCGGCCGCGTGCTTCACCTTGGGGTCCTGTCCTCATCACTGGTCGGGACCGTGTTCGTCCTCAGCGGCCCCGTCTTCTCGTTCCTCGGTTGGTCCTCAACCTCGGTGAGCTCGTGGGCAGGATGGATCTTTGCCTTTGCTGTGCTCGTCGTCAGAGGCCGGACGAGACTTCGCTGGGTCTGTGGATTGGCCCTGACCATCGCCATGTCCATTTACGCGGGTCACCCTGAGACGGCGTTCCTCCTCTTGGTCGGACTTGCCGTCTTTCTCGCCGTGCTGCTCGTCGACCAGGTCCGCCGCCTCGGCGGATGGAACCAGGTGCTTCGTCCGGTGCTCGACCTCATCGTCGCGGGCGCTGCAGGCGTCGCCTTGAGCGCGCCGTTGTTGCTTCCGGGTTGGCAGCTTCTCAACCAGTCCGGACGTGCGGGCACCGGAAATTACTCATCGATATCGATACCCGACCACGGCCTCCTGCAATTCATTTTCCAGGGATTTGACGGGCTTCCGGTCTCCGGCAGCCATTGGTTCGGAAAGGTGTCCTACGAGTGGACCGCAATCTACGTCGGGGTCATCGCCCTCGTCCTAGCCGTGGTCGCGGTGGGTACCCGTTGGCGACGCCCCGAAGTCAAGGGGATGGTGGTCGTTGCCATCGTGATGGTGCCGCTTGCGCTCCAGCCAAGCATCGCATCCTTTCTCAGCGACCGTCCAATCGTGGGCAATGTAATTTTGTCCTTCGCGACGGTGCCCTTGGCCCTTGCCCTGTCCGTTCTCGCCGGAATTGGGCTCGATGCACTCGTGCGAGATCACGCCGAACGTAGGGTCCGACAGTGGGCCTTCGCGTGTTTCGCTGTAATGGCTCTCGTGTTGATTGGGATCTGGATCTTCGGTCGCGGGCATCTCCCGCCAGACGAGGCGAGGATCCGAGCCGAGAGCTTCGTATGGCCTTTGGCTGCGACCATCACGGGCCTTCTGTCCGTGTGGTGGCTCGGTCACACGGTGCGCTCCAGGGGATCACCGCAGCTGAAGACAGCCCGGGCCGCGGGGTTCGTCCTGCTTGCCTGCGAGACAGCGTTTCTTGTGGCTTCGGCGATGCCACTTTGGACCTCCGTGCCCAGTGCTGTCCCGAGGACGCCAGCCGTGGCTTCTCTTCAGCGGAAAGTCGGATCGGCTCTGGTCGGAGTCGGAACCTCCTCGTGCATTCGGTCGACCTTCTTCGGTGGATCGGAGCCTGGGTTCTTGCCCCAGGCCAACCTCCTTTTTGACGTGCACGAACTGGCGATCTACGACCCTTTCATACCGAAGACCTACTTTTCGTCTTGGCAACGGCTCACGGGGAGCGAGGGCGGCAGCGCCTATCTGTATCTCTTCTGCCCCGCGGTCACCACCGTTGCGGCGGCACGGCGCTTCGGCGTCCGCTATGTGCTGGAGCCGCCGAATGTCAAGGGGCCGCCAGGGGCTTCGTTCCTCGGACGATACGACGGCCAAAGCCTCTATGAGGTTTCGGCGTCCGCTCCTGCGACGCTCGTGCCCGCGCCAGCCCGAAAGATGCTCCCTTCAGACGATGCCCCCGGACGGCCGGTCATCGTCCACACCCCCAGTCCGTCGACTTGGAAGCTCACCACGAATAATCACGTGCCGGCAGTCCTCCGACTCCGTCTCACTGACGTGCCAGGTTGGCATGCGACGATCGACGGTCGGCCGCTGCAACTCAGCCGCTATTCCGGGGTCATGCTCCAAGCCCGGATCCCTACCGGTCAGCACGTGATCGTGCTCGAGTATTGGCCGACGGCATTCACCGCCGGCCTCCTCATTGCGGCCTTGACGGTGATCGGCTTCGTGATCGCCTTCTCATTCTCCTGGTTCCGCCGGAGAGCGGCGAGGACGTCGGCGAGGTCCGACTAGATCGCTGGTGAATCGATCGTCGCCTCGATTCCTGCGCCGGCACGACGGCGAAGCGCCGAGACGATCACCAGCGCAACGAGCGCGACGAGCGCGACTGCGGCCAGGATGAGTCCAACTGTGAAGAGGGTCGGCCAGTAGTGCAGCTCAATGACGTGGTGCCCAGCGGGAATCCGAGCTTGGAACATCACGTCCCCGAATCGCTCGAGCTGCAACGGGCGTCCGTCGAGAGTGGCGTGCCACCCGGGCACGTCGGTCAGGTGCAAACGGAGAACCTGATCACTCGTGCTCGAGGTGGTGATGCGCAACGAGGAGGGTGAGGGGTGTTCCACAGTGACCGGGACAACCGACGTATCAGTCGAGGTTTGATGGCCGGCCGAGGTGGGCGGGACGAGCTCTGCTTCGGCCGAGTCCGGGATCCGATAGAGATCTTCGTCGGCGATCTTCTCGTCGAAAACTGCCCCCTTCGGGGCCGGGGCGCCCACCGGCTCCAGAACGAACTGGATCCCAAAGCGACGCGCTTGGGCAGCTGACGTCAAGGCCGGGCAGAACGAGTTGTAAATCGGAACCCCGGGCGAGCTTGCGCTCACACCACGCCACGATTGGAAGAAGCCGCGCGGAAGGATCGGATTGTAGAAGTCGAACTCGTGGAGACCGAACAGACTGTTGGACTCGGGGAGAACACCCAGCCTCGTCAGCGCGGGTCCTGCGTAGCAAGTGAAGGCGCCGAAACCAACCCTCGAAGCACCAACAGCATGGACGAGTGTCTTCACAGCTGGGGTCGCTTGGACGCCGTTCGCGTTGGACGACCACAGGGGTGCGCCCGAGGCCACGAGGAACGAAGTCTCGAGGAGGAGGAGCAGTGCTGCCGTCACATGCCCGGCGGAAGGCCGGCGCATCCGCGACAGCCCGCTCTCGCCCGGAATACCGTCACCCGGGCTCAGAGCCCCCACCGAGTTGCGTCCGGCGCCGGCTTCCTGGGACCGCCGTGACGCCGCTCTCGAGGTCCACGCTGCGAGGACTGTCACCACGACGAGGGCCAATCCGGTGGTCAGCAGAGGCAAATGGAGACTGTCCCTGCGGAGCCGGGCGTCGAGCGTAGAGAGGCCCGAGGTGTCCGCCACCCAGAGCACGAGGAGCAACACGAGACCGCCGGCGAGCACGCCCGCCAAGATGAGCTGGGTCGACTTCCATGAACTCGTTCGGACCAGCGCATCCATGCCCAGACCGGCCAGGATTGCGGCGCACAGACCCACAATCATGAGATCGCGGTGCCAGTCGATTGTCTGGACCAGCGGGATCCGGTCGAACAACGGCTGGACCGGTGGCGCGTAGACGATGACCAAGGTCACCAAGGCCAACACAACGAACCCGATGGTCTCCGGTCGGCGTCTGTGACGGAAGACTCCGAGCACGGCGAGAGCGAGAGCGATCAGCCCGACGTACGTGGCCGTGTCCATGTACACCGCGTCGTCGAAGACCATGCTCCCGGCCAGCGGCAGGCCGTTGTAACCCTGGACGAGCAGATGCACAAGGTCGTGCGGGGGCAGGGCTCTCGCCACCTCGGTCGAGGAGAAGAGTGTTCCATTGTTGCGGGTCGACCCCGTGAGCACCTGCAGACCGGGCAGTGCCAGAGGTGCGGCCAGGGCGGCCCCGGCCAGCGCTGCAAAGGACAAATCCACCAGAGGGCGCAGGGAGCGTCCCTGACCTTCTCCCGCTCTTCGATTCGAGATCAACGTCGTCAGAGTGAAGACGATGAGGGAGACGACCAGCATCGTGAAGATCTCTGGCTCGCCGGCATACAGAGCCAGAGCGACGAGGACAGCGAACGCGACGATGTAGCGGACGCGATGGCGTCCTCGAACGATGAGAATGGCCACGGCGAAGAGCCATCCGGCCCAAGACATCACGGCCGCGTGGGGCCAACCGAGCCATCCCATGAACGAGCCACTGAGCTCGTACACCGTTCCGGCCGTCGCGCATCCCAGCACTCCGGCCCCGAGGACGCGTGCAAGCACATATGCGCCTGATCCCGCGATGACCAGCGTGACGACGATCTGCGCGCTGTAGGCGAGCTGGAGGGGCAGGATGTAGCTGATCAGTGCTGGCAGGCTGAACACTCCCGACTGCCAGTTGAACGCAAGGGGGAGGCCCAGGCCGGTATAGGTGTTCCACAGGGGTATGTGGCCGTGGTGAACCTGGTTCCAAGCGAGCGAGGACCACGGGATCATCTCTGCGATCTGATCTCCGCTGACGGTGTTGCGAACGCTGGCGCCGGGAACCCGAGTGAGGCCGGACTGCGTCAAGATGTCATAGGGACCCAGCGAGAGTCCGTGGTGGAGGGCCGGTGCAAGCGTCACGATCGCGGCACCCACGACCCAAGCCAATCCGAGGATGTGAGGAACAGTGCGTTGCGGGCTCACGCGCCAGCCCCTCTGCCGACGGGACTCGTGCTGTACGCGCTCCCCCACCTGGCTCGCTGTTCCGGTCTCACGCACTCCGAGCGCCTCCCGAACCGAGAACAGAGGGCCCCGAAAAGGTTGGTGCTGAACCATAGAGAGACTCACACGTTCTTCTCGATCACCACGAACGCTGATTCTCGCTGAGATCCCACTAGGCAGCCATCGCCGGCTGGGCCGCGCGGGTCGTGTCGTGCGATCGGCGTCGCCATCTCGTCAGTGGCTTCTCCATCCAGTACCAGCTGGCCAACGCCAGCGCTATGACGATCGCCATCCGGACGACATCGAGCTCCCAGTACGACCAATGGGTCGTCGACGGACTCAAAGCCACGAAAACAGGCCAATGCATGAGGTAGATGGTGTACGACATGTTGCCGAAGAGCACCAACACCGAAAGACCCATCACTCTCGTCCCGAGTCCCTTCGGATGAATGATGAAGTACGTGATGATGATCAGCGAAGCAACTTCGGTCACGGACACCCAAAGGAGAGGTAGCGATCGGTCGTAGAGGCCGACGTTGAAGACGACCCAAATCATCACGACAGCCGAGAGGAGAGCCCCGATTGCCAGAGCTCGCTTCGCGACCGGCCTCCAATTTTCAAGGTGGTTGCCCGTAGCGATGAGACCGAGCAGGCAACCGAGGAAGAGTGCGTCACCACGGGTGTCGAACGCGAAGTATGTCCGGTCGGCCACGAAAATGTTCCAATGCGCGGCACTGAGAACGATGTAGACGCGATCCGCAGTGCATATGACGATTCCGGCAATGGCCAGGATGTAGCAGAGCTTGCGATGCCCGAACTTAAGTGCGACCACGAGCAGCACGGCCCAAATCAGGTAGAACTGCTCCTCTACGGCCAACGACCAGCACTGGGTCAGGAACCCCCCGTACAGGGGATTTGCAGGGAACGCTTGACGGTAGTCCGCATAGTAGAAGAGGGCGGCTGCGCTGTCACCCCAGATCCGCTGCGAAGCGTTCGCCACGCTGACGAACGCGGCATACACCGCAAGAAGGGACACGGTGATGAAGAGAGGTGGAAGCAGCCTGACTGCCCGGCGGGAGTAGAACCTATTGAGGCTGATCCGCCCCGACCGCTGATGCTCACCCGCCAACATGGTGGTGATGAGGAAACCGCTCAGAACGAAGAACACCGACAGGGACGCCCAGCAACCCGGAAAGATCGTTCCGTAATTGAAGTGAAAGATCACTACCGGCGCGAGAATGACGATCCGGAGGCCGGTGAGCGCCGGGCGGTTCCCCAGGGAGAAGGGGCGGGTCGGGGCCGGGGTCGAGGCCTCGTTCATCTCGGGTGGTTCGTATGGGATGGCGGGCACGGCGGGCGCGGAAGCAGCTGGCACGGCAGCGGCGGGCTCACGCGAAGCGATGCTCGGTTGGTGGTCAGTGCTCATTCCCGCGCTCTCAGCCTTACGAAGTGATGTCCCAAAGAAACAGCAACACGTACCGAGGGGACAGCAACATACCAATCTCAAAAGACATCAGGGGCGTTGATCCAGCCTGCGCAGCGGGTCTCGATACCGAGGACTCAGGCCCGAGCGAAAGGTGCCGCACGTCCCCCCCCACCGGCACCGAATTGGCAGGACAGCACGCCCTAGCCTGACAGACTCCCGTGTCGGCGTTCCGTCACCCCCGCAAGGCCTCGTCAGCGAATCGGGCTGTATTGTGGCAGATTCGCAGCGGAGCCGCGGACAGCCTGGTGGGGAAGCAGGGGCATGGAGGACACCTTAAACACAGACGGCTCGGGTCGTCCGGGTGCGCCCGCACCCCTCCAGCCGCCGCGCAGCTTCGGCGATGTGCCCGGATTCAACGGGCTGCGAGGGATAGCCCTGCTCATCGTCTTCGTTGCGCACATGGATGTCATTCTCCCCATACCGACCCTCCTGGTGATCCCGGGAGCGACGGTATCGCTCAACTCCTTCTTCGTCCTGAGCGGCTTTCTCATCACCGCGTTGCTCCTGAAGGAGCAAGCTCGGCGCGGAAGGATTGGGATCGGGCCCTTCTACCGGCGTCGAGCGCTGAGGCTGCTTCCAGCCCTCTATGTGGTCGTGCTCGCAAGCGCCCTCTTCGCGTACTTCAGCCACCAGTGGCTGCACACCGAAGTCCCGTCTATCTTCTCGGTGCTCTTCTACTATTCGAACTACTACACCGCGAGCGCCACAAGTCCCCTGAGCCCAAATCTCGCTTCGGGGTTCCAACACCTCTGGTCGCTCTCATTCGAAGAGCAGTTCTATTTGATCTGGCCGTGGTTGACGATCGCGCTCCTTTCGATCCGAATGCGTCTCAGGACGGTCGTGATCATACTGCTCTCGCTGATTACGTTCATTGCCGTCCATCGGTACATCTCGTACGAAGACACGCACCGCTGGTGGTCACTCTTCTACCGGACGGACACGCGGGCGGACTCAATTCTGTGGGGATGCCTTCTCGCGCACATCTGGATGCGCGGCAGAGAACCGAAGCGGGGGTTGGTCGTTGCGGGATGGCTCGCGGCCGCGTTCCTCGTGGCCTGCCTGCCCTTCGCAACGCAGGAGGGGCCGTTCGTCTACTGGGGTGGCTTCCTTGCCATTGACGTCGCGGTCGCCGCCCTCCTGTTGGCGATACTGGATGGTCGATGGGGGGGCCGTTACCTCTTGGAATTCAAGCCATTGGTCGCGCTCGGTGTCGTCTCCTACGGGTTCTACCTGTGGCATCTGCCGGTGTTCTTCGCCATTCGGCACTTCGATCCTCACTGGAATGACGTCGTACGAGTCGTCGTGGCCATCGTGCTCACCCTTTCCCTCACCCTCCTGTCGTGGTTCCTTTTGGAACGCCCACTCACGCGGTGGGGGAAGCGACTGGAAGAGCGAAGGTACAGCAAGCCGGTCCTCATCCCTGCCGTTGCGTCGGACGCGAGCGACCGCCTGACGGCTTCCTCCGCGAACGCATCCAATGAGGCCGGATTGGCGGTCCCCGTGCGCACCCGTCCCAACTAGTCGGTGCATCGTGGGCCTGATCTCTTCGGGCTCGTCCCTGGTTCCAACGGGCCTAGAGCGCCCGCTGTCGCCGACGGCGGCGGGCCCAGCTGTAGACGAAAGCGCCGGCCAGACCGCCCACCGCGACGGAGGCAAGGACAAGACCCGTCGTGAACGTCGCCGGCCAGTAGTACAACTCGACCGTGTGGCGCCCGGGGGGCACTTCGGCTTGGAGCATCACCCGAGCGAAGCTCCGAAGCGCGACCGGCTGGCCGTCCACGGTCGCGTGCCATCCCGGGATGTTGGTGAGGCGAAGGCGTAGCACTTGCCGACGGTCGGCGTCGGTGACCAACTTCCACGACGACGGATCAGCACTGGACACGGCCACGGGCGTGCCCGGAGCGTTGTCCGCCGGTAGCCGTCCGTCGTCGGCCAAGGGGGTGAGGGTGGCGACGCTCGCATCCGGGATCCGATAGAGGATGTCATCTCCCACCGTCCTCACGAAGACTCCTCCTCGAGGTCCCGGTGATCCGGCTCGCTCCAGTACGAACGAGATGCCGTAGAGCCGGGCCAGTTCGGCCGTGTTGACGCCAGGACAGTAAACCGAGTCGTTGGGCAGGCCCGGCGACTCGCGGCTGACGTCACGCCACGACGAGTAGTAGGCGCTCGGGATCATCGGATCGTAAATCGCCAGTTCCCGGACCCCGTAGGCGAATTGGGCGTTCTCGGGTATGGCGAGACCGGGCGGCAGGATGCACAACGTTTGACCGAGCCCCACCTCCGACGACCCCACGGCGCTCTTGAGCGCGGCGACGGCCGGTGTCGACGCAAACGGCGCATTGGTCGAGGTCCACAGCGGAGCGCCGGCAGCCACGAGAAAGGCCGTCTCGCAAACCAACAACGACACTCCGGCGAGCCGTCCCGCGTTGGGACGCAGCCATCCTTTTTCGTGGGCCGAATCCTCCGACGCATTCGAACGGCGGTGCATCCATGTCAGTGCTGCGACCGCACCCAGGCCCACGACGGTCCCGACCGCAGGCCAAATGAAGCTCTCGGCCCTGATGCTGGCCAGAGGCTCGGGGAGATCGCCCCGGCCGAATGCCCAGAGCGCAACCAGCACGAGTGCGGCCACGCCGAAGCCTCCGCCCGCCCAGCGGCGAACCGAACGCTCGCCGTGGCCGCGTACGACGGCATCGAAGCCAATTCCCGCCAGCACAGCGATGCCGAAGGCGAGCGGGAGAATGGCGCGTTGCCACAACACCGTTCCGACGAGCGGGAGACGGTACAGGAGCGCCACCACCGGCGGCGCGAAGGCCACCAGGACCATGGCGGCACAGAGGACGGCGAAGGCGACCACCTCGGGGCGTCTCCGACGAACGGCCAGACCCGTTACGGCAAGCACGAGTGCGATCACACCGACGTAGGCAGCGGTTTCGGAGTACCCCCCGATGTAGCCGAACCAATGGCTGCCCGCGAGCGGCAGCCCGTCGAATCCCTGGAAGAGGAGGTGCAGCACGTTGTGGAAGGGCAGGGCAGGGTTCCCCTTGAGGATCTCTGCGGGGTCTCCGCCGGGGATGGCCCGCTGCGACCCCGACACGACCTGTTGGCCGGGGAGCAGGAGCGGAGCACCGAGGGCGCCACCGGCGACGACCCCGACGGCGAGGTCGAGGACGGGGCGGCGGATCGGCCCGGCCGCCCCGAAGATGGGCGCCCGCTGAATGAGGAGCACGACGACGAAGATCAGGAGCGCGAGGGCACTGAGCACCAGAATCTCGGCCTGCCCCGCGTAGACCATGGCCGCGATCACCAAGGCCAGCAGAGTGATGTCTCGAAGCCGGTGCCGGCCCCTCATGACCAGCAGAGCGCAAGCGAACAGCCAGCCCGACCACGAGAGCGCGGCGGCATGCGGCCAACCCAACCACCCCAGCATGGGGCCGCTCAACTCGAACACGGTGCCGGCGAAGACACAGGCCATCGTGCCCAGCCCCAACACTCGGCACAGCACGTACGTGCCGGTGCCCGCGATGACCAGGGTCAAGACGACTTGGACGGTGAAGGCGAGATGCAGCGGAAACAGATACCCAATCAGAGTCGGCACACTGAACGCTGCTGTCTGCCAGTTGAAGGCGAGCGGCATTCCCAATGCTTCATAGGGGTTCCACAGCGGCAAGTGGCCTTGATGCACCTGTGTCCACGCCAACGTCGCCCACGGGATGATCTGATCTGACTGATCTCCGGCCTGAAAATTGTGAACGACGACACCAGGTTGACGAAGGACGCCGAACTGGGAGAGGACGTCGTAAGACCCAAAAGAAGCGCCGTGGGCAAGGACCGGCGCGAGCACAGCCAGAGCCATCGCGAGGAGCCAAACGACACTCGCCACATCCGACCAGTTGCCGGCGGGTCGGCCGATTCCCAGAAGAGAAGGAGAGGAAGGGCGCACGTTCCCTCGCGCAGGATCGCCATCGATCACGGCGCGGTTACTGCCCGAGCCGACGGCGGTCGCAAGGCTACGCAAACGGGATGGCCGCCACTGAATGAGGAGGTTCACCTGTCGTCACACGCCCTTGCCTGCGCCCTCGAGGCGACCATGGGCCATTCCCATGGAAGAGATTCCAGCGGTGCGGGATCCCTCTCACAGTCGCCGACCGGCATCGTTCGACGAGAGCGCAACGAGCAGTATGTCAAGTCCGCCCGCAACGGCCTTCCCCGACCATGATGCCGTGATCTCCCCGGGCGAGGTGTCCAGCATCATCAGAGCATTGGCGCCGGTCGTATCTGACATCATCTGCTTCCAAGCTGGGGAGCCCGGTCCCCGCAGGAAGCGGTAGATATCGGTTCGAAAGGCGAAGGCGATGTCCCCCGCCGCGACCGGCGTCCCGCTCGTCACGGGGGGAAGATCCTCTCCGTAGGACCGCCGGCTCACGCTCTTGACCTGCAAGTTCGATGGGAGGTTCGCGAACTCCAGGAGCAGACAAGCGAACTGTTGGCTCGCGTTCGAGAAGGTCGCCGTCAGCGATGTCGGTCCGCCAACGGCAGAGTCACAGATCCAGCACGAGATGTTGAGCCCCGTGTGATTGTCGGGTCCGGACTCCCCTGCCTTGTACCAGTGCCCCCCGACCGAATCCTTCACCGCAACGATGGATCCGCAGTCGATACGCGGGTGGTAGATCGAGCCGTTCATGAACGCGACGAGCGTGTTCCCCGGTGACGGATCGACGGGGTATGGCTGTGATGTCCACTTCGCATGACCCCTCCCAGCGGGCAGGATGGCGGAGTCCGTATAACTGGACTGCACCAATCGCTGGCTTCTCGAGCTCACGCCTCGGGGAACGAATGTTGCGACGACCGCCGCGCCGGCGTGGCCTCCCGCCAACCCCGTCCAGGCAGCACTCAAGGGCGAGCCGGCACTCGACCCACCGGTACTGAGCGTGTCGGCGATGAAACAGCCCTGCGTGGCATCCGCCCCGCGGGAATTCCAACCGCTCGGAACGACGGCGGATGACATGTTGCCCACGATGGCCGAAATGGCCAACTCGTCGTTGGCCACCAGGCCGAAATTGGTCGTCGCGGTGACGCTGGTGCCCACGATGTCCGCTTGACTGATCTGGTCGCAAAGCTCGAATCCCTCTGCGCCCGAGTACTCCAACAGGGTCATCCTCATGCCATCGGTGCCGGGGTAGACCGGATAGCCGAGACAAACCCCCTTTACGTTCGGCCGTTTGCCGCCACGGGCCGACTCGCAGTACCAGACATCGACCCCGTAGCGGTGGCCGGTGAAGGTGAAGTACTCCACCGCCTGGCGCCAGTGGTTTCCCTGATCGTCCGCAACCTGCCCAACCGTCGGTGCCAGGCTCTCTGTTGACAGCCTCGACACCACCGCCACCAAGAGGCTGCCCGTTCGCACCGGCCTGGTGTACCGGGCAACGACGGTCCGACCGGACGTCACCCGTCGTCCCGCCGCGGTCTGAAGGAGCGAGAACGCAGGCGACGCCCCGTCGCTCCGGCTCGCCCAGCCCGTGCCCACGAGCCCTAGGGACGCGCCGAGCAGCTGCCTTCTGCTGATTTCCAAACGGGCACCCCCATCCGCGGACATGCGACGATCCCGACCTGAGCGAGCGCTCGACACATCCCGACCTGAGGGGACGAATCATAGGCACCCGGCAGATCACATATTGGTCACACACCTCGTCCGCCGCGAACGGCCCGCAGCCGGACCTACCAGGAGCTTCGCCCGGCTGGCTCTGTGGATTCTTCGGATCCGGTTCGCGCTTTCCGCACGTACGGTTCGATGGATAGTCTGTCCGCGCTTGCGGATCAGATAGCTGGGGATCAGCTGGGGGTGAGGATAGGCTGGGGGTGAGTGTGACCGGGTCGAAGAAGAAGAAGATCGGGGTCCTCGTCGTTGCGTACAACGCTGTGTCGACCCTGGCCAAGGTGCTCGACCGCATTCCGGCTGAGATCAGGCCTGACATCGAAGAGGTGATCGTCAGTGACGATCACAGCCAGGACTCGACCTACCTGGTGGGCCTTGGATACCAGCAACAGTCCGATCTGCCGATCACCCTGATCCGACAGCCGACCAACCTTGGTTACGGCGGCAACCAGAAGGCCGGCTACAAGCTGGCAATCGACCACGGGCTCGACATCGTGGTCATGCTGCACGGTGACGGCCAGTACGCGCCGGAGTCGCTCCCCGAGATCCTCGGCCCGCTCCTGTCGGACGAAGCCGACGCCGTCTTCGGATCCCGCACCATGATCAAAGGTGCCGCCCGGCGCGGCGGCATGCCGCTCTACAAGTTCGTGGGCAATCGAATCCTTTCTCGGTTCGAGAACGCGACGCTCGGAACGAACCTGTCCGAGTTCCACTCGGGTTACCGGGCGTACTCGGTGAGCGCGCTCAAGCAGCTCCCGTTCGAGGAGAACACGGACGGGTTCAATTTCGACACACAGATCATCATCCAGATGCATGACGCGGGAATGCGCATCGCCGAGGTTCCCATCCCTACCTACTACGGCGACGAGATCTGCTATGTCCACGGCTTGGCCTACGCGGCAGATGTCACGAAGGATGTCGTCACCTACCGGCTTCAGAAGGCGGGCTTCGGCGACGGGAGCGGCATCGCGCTCAGCGAGGAGTACCAGCTGAAGCCGAGCGAGGACAGCTCACACGGCAGGATCTCGAAAGTCCTGCAGTGTCGCCCTCAAAGCCGGGTCCTCGATCTCGGGTGCTCGAGCGGGCTGCTCGCACAGCGCGTCCGGCAGATGGGACACCACGTCACCGGCGTCGACGTGAACGAGTTGGACGGCGTCCGAGACCGCACCGACGCCTTCGTGCAGGCTGACCTCAACGAAGGCATCCCGTCGGAGGTCGGCTCGGGCTTCGACGTCGTTCTGGCGGCAGACGTCATTGAACACGTGCTCAATCCCGGGTCGCTGATGAGCCAGATCAGGGAGGTCATGTCGCCCAGCGGGACGGCTCTGCTCTGCGTGCCCAACATCGCGCACTGGTACCCGAGATTCCGTTCGACCCTCGGGATGTTCGATTACGACCAGCGCGGCATCCTCGATTCGACCCACCTGAGGTTCTTCACCCGCCGCAGCCTGGTCAAACTGGTCGAACGCAAGGGTTTCGCCATCCGGCGGATCGAGCCGGTGGGGCTGCCCCTGGACGCCCTCGGTGTCGAGGGCACCCGGGCCCGCACGGTACGGCTCATGGATCGCCTGCTGTCCAATCTGTGGCCCACGATGTTCGGCTACCAGTTCCTCGTCGAGGCGGCGCCGACCCGGGCCTGAGGCCCAGAAGTTGAACTGCCCAGAAGTCTGAACCAGCGGGAGGCTTTGAACCTGCGGGCCGTATCGCTGGCCGCGGATCAGGACGGGAGTTCGCCCCCCGCCTCCTCGGTGGCGGCGTGGTCAGGCAGGGGCTCCCGGGGGGTTCCTGCGGAAGTCGATCCGAGGCCGGTTCCCGTCGTGGCGGTGGTCGTCGTCCGTCGCGCCGAGATGCCGACCATGGCCGCGATCGCCAGCAGAACGACACCGATGACCGCACACAGCAGCGCCCGCTTGTGGTAATGGCCGTTCACATGAGCCACCTGCCCGGGCACGAAGGCCGGAAGCGAATGGATTCCCACGGCTACGTAGATCACCGCGTAGATCAAAGCGATGACGCCCAGAACGGCGCACACTCCGACAATGACCCACTTGACTGTGCTCGACACTTTGCCCACCTCCACAGCTCGAACAGCACCCCCAGCCGGGTCTCCGCCCCGACGAGCAGGGGGATGGTAGCGCCCGTCCACATCCCGCGCCATTTCACCCTCCGTCGTGGGGTTCGCCCCTCAGACCTGCAGGTATGGGCGAGGTACCATCTCGGGATAGCGGTCGCATCTCCTTTCGTGACGATATGGCCTGCTACAGCAGGCGTTCGGAGGCGCATGGAGGCGACGGCGAGGGCGATGGATCCGAAGACATCGAACGGTATGGTGCTTCGCACCGGAACGGATCGTGATGCCGCCGCAGCCGCCGACCTGCATGCCGGGAACATCAACGAAGGTTTCTTGTCCTACCTCGGCCCGAGGTTCCTCCGCCGGCTCTACCGGCGGGTGACACGGTCCCCGGAGTCCTTCCTGCTCGTCGTCGATGACGACGGGACCACGGTTGGATTCCTTGCGGGCTCCACCGATGTCGCCGCCCTCTATCGGGCCTTCGTGTTGCGCGACGGTGTGGTTGTCTCACTGGTCTCTGCTGGACGACTTCTACGAGCATGGAGGCGCGTCATTGAGACCTTCCGCTACGGCAGCGGTGGCGGCCACGGAGCGGAGTCGCTCTCTATGGCAGTCGATCCGAGAATGCGGGGGCGGGGGGCGGGAATGCTCTTGGTGGATGGCTTCCTCGCCGAGATCGAGCGGCGGGGGCAAGACGCTGCGCACGTTGTGATCGGCGCGAATAACGAAGCCTCCCGCGCGCTGTACGGACGAGCGGGCTTCCACACCGTCAAACGCTTCGAGGTGCATCCCGGCACCGAGTCCGTACTCATGCAGTGGCCGACGCGATCTGACGCCGACGGATCGTGACCATGGAGGTCCTGGCCGCCGTCATCGCCGCTCTGGTGATCACAGCGGTCGCCGTACCGGCCTGTATCCGGGTCGCGCACCGATGGAACATCATGGACCGTCCCGGGCCCCTCAAGTCCCACGACGCTGCAGTCCCCTACCTGGGAGGTGTCGCCCTGTTCGCCGGCGTCGCCGTCGCGGCGAGCTTCGGTCGGCCCATCGTTCTCGTCCCGCTGCTCGCCGCGTTGGCGATCGGGGTGGGCGACGACAGTTTCGACCTGCCCGCACCGGCACGACTCGCCGCCCAGCTCGGGGTGGGAGCCCTCATCGCCGCCACCCAGCCAGTGCACTTGGCGGGGTGGATCGGTGTGCCACTCGTCATGGCGATCACTGTCATCTTGATCAACGGTTTCAATCTGCTGGACGGGCTCGACATGTTGGCCGCGGGGGTGGGGGCGGTCGCTGCCGTTGGGTTTGCAGTGACGCTCCACGGCACTGCCCGCGTCTTCGCCGCCTCCCTCGTCGGTGCTCTGGGCGCCTTCCTGTGGTACAACCGCCCGCCTGCGCGGATCTATCTGGGCGATGGCGGTTCGTATCTGATCGGAACGGCCATGACGGTCCTGCTCACCTACGCGTGGGGCGTCGGCGTCGCAGGTCCGACCGGCGTGGTCGTGCTGGCTCTGCTGGCGATCCCGGTGGCCGAGGTGACATGCGCGGTCGTGCGACGGCGTCGCGCCGGGACCTCCCTCCTGGCCGGCGATCGCGCCCATCCCTACGACCTCCTCGTCGCGAGAGGATGGTCGCGCACGGCCGCCAGTGCGGCGTACATCGCAGCCGAGGCGGTCGTCGTCACCCTGGTCGCAGTCGTGAGCCACGCGTCCATGGCGCCTGCGGTGGCACTCGACCTGGTGGTCGGCCTGGCCGTTCTCTGTGGCGCCGCGCTCGTCGGCGGGTTGAGCAATCCCGCGCAGACCCGACCGTGACCCGCGTGTTCCTCTCCCCGCCCGAGGTGGGTCCCGAAGACAGGCGGATGTTGCTCGAGGCGTTCGACTCGAACTGGATCGCGCCGATGGGGCCCGACGTCGACGCCTTCGAGCGGGAAATGGAAGCAAAGACCGGCATCGCACATGCCGTGGCCCTCTCCAGCGGGACGGCGGCGCTCCACTTGGCGCTGATGTTGGCCGGCGTGGAGCGCGGGGACGAGGTGCTCGTCCCGTCCTTCACCTTCATCGCGAGCGCGGCAGCCGTGACCTACCTGGGGGCACATCCGGTCTTCATCGACAGTTCGCCCGACAGCTGGAACCTGGATCCCGATCTGGTCGAAGAGGTGCTGACCGAGAGGACCGCCTCGGGCCGGCTCCCGTCCGCCGTGATCACCGTCGACCTGTACGGGGAGACCGCCGACTACGAGGCACTGGAGTCGCTGTGCGGTCGTTTCGAGGTCCCGCTCATAGACGACTCGGCCGAAGCCCTCGGATCGACCCATCGGGGCCGGGCGGCGGGCTCGTTCGGAATGGCGGGGATCTTCTCCTTCAACGGCAACAAGATCATCACGACGAGCGGGGGCGGGATGCTGGTGACCGGGTCGCCGCAGTGGGCAGAGCGAGCCCGCCACCTGGCCACCCAGGCCCGAGAACCGTTCGCCCACTACGAGCACGAGACGGTCGGGTACAACTATCGGCTCTCCAACCTCCTGGCCGCGCTGGGCAGGGCCCAGCTCCGCGGGCTCGACAGCCGCATCGAGCGCCGAAAGAAGATCGACGCCGCGTACGCGGCGGCGCTGGCCGGCCTCCCCGGAGTCTCGCTGATGCCCCGCACGGCCGCCGGCACGTCCAATTACTGGCTGACCTGCATCGTCATAGACCCCGACCTCTTCGGAGCGGACAGAGAGCAAGTTCGACTGGCCCTGGAGGCGGCCGACATCGAGTCCAGGCCCACGTGGAAGCCACTCCATCTCCAACCCGCGTTCGCCGGCGCCACCCTCGTGGGGCCAGGGCACTGCGCGGAGGTCTTCGACCGGGGATTGTGCCTGCCCACGGGGTCGGGCCTCTCGCCGGCGGACCAGGAGCGCGTCATCGACATCGTCGCAGCTCAAGCGCGCACCTGACTTGGGGGCAGGCCGGGCCGGAAAGTATCCTGAGCGCCATGAACTCGGTTGGGAACCGCCAGACGGCCACGGCCGCGGCAAAGCCGAAGGCGCTGGCCTTCTATCTACCTCAGTTCCACCCCATTCCCGAGAACGACGAATGGTGGGGTAAGGGATTCACGGAGTGGCACAACGTGACCAAGGCCCGTCCGCTCTACCCCGGGCATTATCAGCCCCATCTCCCGGGCGAGCTCGGTTATTACGACCTCCGGGTGCCTGAAGTGCGGATGGCGCAGGCCGAGCTGGCAAGGGAGCACGGCGTGCACGGCTTCGTCTACTACCACTACTGGTTCCATGGCCGGCGGCTGCTCGAGCGACCCTTCGAAGAGGTGCTGTCCTCCGGCGTGCCGGACTTTCCTTTCGCCCTCTGCTGGGCCAACGAGGAATGGACGAGGGGTTGGGACGCGCAGACCGGTCATGTGCTCGTGCGCCAAGAATTCAGTGAGCGAGACGACCGCGCCCACATTCGCTACCTCCTGCGGGCATTCAAGGATCCTCGCTACATCACCATCGACGGTCGCCCGCTCATGCTCATCTACCGCCCGACGCTGATTCCCGACCTCCTGCGCACCAGCGAGATCTGGCGCTCTGAGGTTCAGAAGGCCGGGTTCCCCGATCTCTACCTGTGTTGGGTCGAATCATGGGGTCCCCCGCCGGGCGGCCAGGGGCCCAAGGCCTTCGGCCTCGACGCTTCCGTGGGATTCATGCCCATTCTGGGTACGGAGCTGCATCCTGCGCTCGAGACGCTCAGAGGGCACCGGGTCCTCGACTATCAGTCGGCCGCCGATTCGCTCCTCAAGCGTGTCGACTGCCATTGGAAGCGGTTCCCCTCGGTCATGGTGGGGTGGGACAACACCGCCCGCAGAGCCCGCGGCGCCACCATCTTCGAAGGCGCCACCCCCGCCAACTACGAGCATTGGCTGAGGGTCACCGCCGACTCGGTGACACAAGTCCGCGCCGAGGAGAACTACCTCTTCATCCTGGCTTGGAACGAGTGGGCCGAGGGCAACCATTTGGAGCCCGACCAGCGGTACGGACGAGCCTTCCTCGAGGCGACGCGGTCGGTGCTGGTCGACAGCCCACCCGAACTCGTCGCAAGCCCTATCGTCGCCCCGCGGCGGGAGGAGGCACCGGCGGGGTCGGCTTGGCCCGGCCGACGCGCGGTCGACGAGGTGTGGGCCAACCTCGCCGCACGAGTCGCCGAGCTGGAGTTGCCCGCCGGTCGAAAGCTGGTCGACCTGGCGGACCACGTGTCCTTTTCGCAGAGAGCGACGCTCCATCACACTGGCTTGTCCGGCGCGGAGCTGGTGCCGGGCACCTTCACCGACGTCGCGTCGTTGAAGGGGACGCTCGACGGCATCGACGACATCGGTGCCCTGATGCTCGTTGACGTGTTGCAGCATCTCGCGGAACCGCAGGAGCTGCTAAGCGCCCTCTCGGCCTGGTCGCTCGACCACGACTCTCCTCCCCTGCTCATCACCGTTCCCCATTTCGCCCACGTCGACATGGCCCTCCAGGTCCTGTGCGGTCAGTTCGAGACCAGGGAGGCCGGACCCCTGAATCCGGCGAACCTGCGCTTCTTCACCGAGGCCACGCTGCAACGCCTGGTCGATCGCACGGGTTGGCAGGTGACAGTGAGAGACGACGTCCACTCCCTCTACTCCGAGTCCTACGAGGCGGGGCTGCGTGACGGCCTCCCCGAGGAGTTGGTAGGGGCGCTCCAGGCCACGGCCCAAGCGGTCAACCCCAACTGGTCCGTCACCCGCTTCGTGTGGGTGCTCGAGCCACGCCGGGTCGACCTGGGACCCAGCTCGTACCGGGAAGCCGTCGCGCCGGTGCAACCCGAGCCGCAACATCCGATCAGCTCGGAAGCGACAGAGGCCGTGGCCGACTACATGGCCTCGGTGGGACTGGTGGTCAGTGAGACCAATCGTCGCGCCGCCGTCGCGCACCTCGCGCAGCCTGCGGGGCCGTCGCTCCCGGCGCTGGGTCGGTCAAAGCGGGCCGTGCTCAAATTCGTCTACAGCTCACCCAGGCGGACCCGGGCGTTCAGGCGCGTGTACGCTCGGCTGCGCTGAACAGGCCCCCACCGGACACACTCGCTGCAGGCCGCCAACGATGAGCACCGCCCCGCCCGCACCCGTCGAACGCAGAATGCCTGTCGGTCCCTGGGTGCTGGTCGTGGGCATGCACCGCAGCGGCACCTCAGCCGTGACCGGAGCGCTGGCGCAGCTCGGGCTGACCGCACCGGTCGAAGAGGATCGTTGGGAACCATCCGAGGACAACCCCGACCACTGGGAGAGCCGGGCTCTCGGTCTGTACGACGACCTGCTCCTGGAGTATCTCGGCGGGACCTGGGATCGACCGCCCGATCCGGATTGGGCGTCCCGTCCTGAGCTCACGTCCGACGAGCTCGGCGACGCGGCCAGGCCGGCCGGCGAGGCGTTCCCAAAGGACGGTCCAGTGGTGTGGAAGGACCCGCGGGTGTGCCTGCTTCTGCCCTACTGGTTGCACCACCTCCCGAAGCCCGTGGCGGCCGTCTTCATCTGGCGTTCGCCCCTCGCGGTGGCCCGGTCCCTCCAAGTCCGGGACGGCCTCCACCTGGCCGACGGGGTGGCCCTGTGGGAGCGGTACAACCGATCGGGCCTGGCCGGCCTGGTGGGTGTGGACACCTTCGTCACCCAGTACGAATCGATCGTGGAGGACCCATCGGGTCGGCTCGGTGATCTCGCCAAGTGGCTGGCCGACCTTCCTCAGTTCGCCCCGCACGCCGACGGGTGGGACGTCGACCGAGCCGTCGCCACCATCTCCGCGGAGCTCCGTCGTCAACGCTCCTCCGGTGATTCCGATCTGCTGCTCCCCGAGCAAGTTCGATTGCTGGCGCATCTCGAGTCTCTCGAGGGCCCTCACCGCCCGCTGGCTGCCCCTGCTCCGGGAGCTGAGTCGCCGTGGACGACGACGGTGCTGGGTGATCGACACCAAGTGGCCGCGCTCTCGAGCCAGCGCGACACGCTCAACGAGAAGGTGCGCGCGCAGAGGTACGAGGTTCAGGCTCTGGCGGCCAAGCTGTCGGAACGATCGCATGAGCTCGACAGGGCGCAGGGTGAGCTGGCCGACGCAGAGGTCGAAGTGGACGAGGCGCGGGCGCGGGAGGCCAAGGCGTGGACCGAGGTGGCCGAGGCGCGAACCGAGATGGCCGACGCGCAGGCCAAGTTGGCCGGGGCGCTCGCGATGTACGACAGATTGAAAGCCTCCACCAGCTGGCGGGTCACGAGGCCCCTGCGCCAGATGGTCGGGCTCGCACACCGAATCCGGCGCGGCGGCTGACTCCTTCGCCGGCGACCAGCGGATCTGGTCAGTGCCGACGCCGCGCCAAGCGTCTCGCCGCCCAACGGCGCAACCGGACCCCCCACAGTCCCGAGAGGTACTTCTCCAAGTAGGTGATCCGTCGATCTTGCTCGTCCGCGCGTTGCTCCAGGTAGGCCAGGTAGTCCTCGCGCAGCCGTTCCCTCGCACGCCTTCGGTCGATGTGCTCCGACCTGGGAGGACGGTTTCGGGTGGCGGCGCCAAGCGGGTTCTCGCCCGGGACGGTCCGCTTGATCGCTCGCTCCATCGCGTTCTCGAACTCGGGACCGGAGTACCCCTGAGGCGGCAGCTCGAAGAGATCGAGGGCTCGACCCCACTTCTCCACCAGCATCTGTCGATTCCGGGCCATCAGGAATTCGCGATAGACGCGCGACGTGCTTTGGCTCCCGAGGTGCACGACCCGAGCCCGTGGCTCGTAGCGAATCCGGAAGTCATGCGCGGCCAACATCAGGCACAAGTCGACATCCTCGTAATACGCGGGAAAGTAGCGTTCGTCGAATCCACCCACTGCGTCCCAGGCCCGACGCGTGACGAGCAGTCCGTTCGCCGAGGCGTAGTCCACGTCCCGCGGCTCGTGATACGCATCGGTCGCCGGTGTCAGGCCCTGCCCCACGTGCGCGCAGGAGCCGTCGCGCCAGAGCACGGAACCCGCTTCTTCGAGCGTGCCGTCGGAAGACGTGATGCGGGAACCCACGGCACCGATCGCCGGCTCATCCGACGCCGCTCGAACCAGGGCGTCGATGGACCCCCGTTCGACCGTGCTGTCGTCGTTGAGAAAGACCAATTGAGGTGCCCGGGCCAGGGACGCAGCCTGATTGCACCCACCGGCGAATCCCAGATTGTCCTGGTTGACGACCAGGACGATGTCTTCGCGGGCAACCAGGTCGTCGAGCTGGTCCGGCGGAGCGCCGTTCGCCACCACCACCAACTCGGTCCCCGGGGGACAGGCGCCCGGTCGGCGCAGCGAGTCGAGACACCCGAGCGCCAGCTGGGCCCGTTCGAGAACGAGGATGCACACGGTGAGGTCCGGGTGATCGGGTACGCGCCTCCCCCTCAGCACTGATGGCCGGGGCGAGGGAGGACCGACGTCCGTCATGGCCTCGGTCACGTCAGGTGCATCCGCACGAACCAGCCTGTCTCGCCGGGTGCAACCTCCGCGCCCACGTGACGGTGCCCGTGTGGGGGCCGACGCGCGGTCAGCCGAGGCATGGCTTCCACCTGTCGATCCATGACTGCAGGACCAGCACGTCCCAGAGCTCGTAGCCGAGGTCCCGCCGGCCGGAGCGGTGGAGCTCCCAGGCCTGCCGGATCGGGAGCGGGTCCAAGAGGCCCTGGGAACGCAGACGTCGCTCGCCGAGGAGCTCCTCGGCCCAGGGAGCGAGCTCATCGCGGAGCCAGTTTCCGATCGGCAGACCGAACCCCATCTTCGGTCGCTCGGTCAACGCGGGCGGCACGTAGCGTTCGAGCACTTGACGCAGCAACCACTTGGTCTGCCCTGCGCGCAACTTGGCGTCGAGAGGAAGGCTCCAGGCCAAGTCGAGGATCCGCCGGTCGAGAAACGGGACTCGGGTCTCGAGCGACACGGCCATCGCCGCGCGATCCAGCTTCACCAAGATGTCGTCCGGCAAGTAGCCGACGAGGTCGGACCACAGCATGTGCTCTGTGATCCCTGACTCCGAGACAGGCGAGCTGTTTCCGTCCTGAGCGCTGCCGCACGGGTGGCTCCCGAGCACGACCGAGGTCGCGTCCTCCCAGTGGGTGGTCAGCGCCCGGTACGCGTCCTGGGGGTCCGAGGCGGCGAGGATGCGCGCCAGCTTGACGACCTTCGTCGACGGGTTGCGCAGCCGCCAGCGGGCAGGAAGGACGCCGGCGGCTGCGGCCGCTCTGTCGACGGCGCCGGGTGGAAAGCGGCCCAGGGCCGAGCCTGCGGTCCGGCGTGCCCCGGCCGGCACGCGGGCGACTCTTCCCCATACCCGGTCCAGCCAGGCGTGGCGGTTGTAGCCCGCGAACAGTTCGTCGCCGCCGTCTCCGGACAGGGACACCGTGACCTCTCGGCGCGCCACTCGGCTGACGAGGTGTGTCGGGATCTGTGAGACGTCCGAGAAGGGCTCGTCCCATATCTCCGGGATCTCGGCGATGACATCGAGTGTCTCGGCGTGCCCGACGTGGACGGCCGTGTGGTCGGTCCCGAGGTGCGCGGCTACTGCGGCGGCCTCGGGCGACTCGTCGAACGAGCGGTCTTCGAATCCGACCGTGAACGTACGCACCGGCACCGAGGCGTGTCGTTGCATCAGCGCCACGACCGTGCTCGAGTCGATGCCGCCGGAGAGGAACGCTCCCACGGGGACGTCGGCGACCATCCGTGCGGACACCGAGTTCGACAATGCGTCCTCGAGCTGGTCGGTCATCTCGCGATCCGTGAGGGCCAGAGGGTGCCGGCGCGCGCGTGCCACCGCGTCGGCGGCGGACCACCAGCAGCGCTGTTCCGGGAGAACGCCCGGCGTCGACGCCTCTGGCAACGTCACCACATGGCCGGGACGCAACTTCTGCACACCCCGCCAGATCGTGTCAGGGGCCGGGATGCAGTTGTTCCGAAGGTAGCTCGCCACCGCCTCTCGATTTACCTCAGCGGGGAATCCCGGCAGCGTGCACAACGCCTTCAGCTCGGACCCGAAGGCGAACACAGCGCCGATCCAGCCGTAGTAGAGAGGCTTCTCACCGAAGCGATCGCGCAGAAGATGGAGCGCGCGAGCATTTCTGTCCCACAGCGCCGCTGCGAACATCCCTTCACATGCGTCCAGTGCCCGGTCGACTCCCCAGCGTTCGACGGCAGCCAGCAACACCTCCGTGTCGGAGCTTCCTCGGAATCGTTCCCCGGCGCTCTCCAACCGGCGCCGGAGCTCTGGGTGGTTGTAGACCTCTCCGTTGTAGGCCAGGATCCAGCGCCCGCTGGACGAGACCATTGGCTGTGCTCCGCCGACTCCGAGGTCGATGATGGCGAGGCGCTGGTGCCCCAGCGCCACTCCGGCGTCGGCGTCGACCCAGACGCCATCGGCGTCGGGCCCTCGGTGCTCGAGGGACGAAGCCATGGTCGAGGCGAGGACGCGCAAACGGTCGGCACCGGTCGAGGCCCTCGGGTCGAGGATGCCCGCTATCCCGCACACGCCTGATCGGACCTCTTGTTCGCCGCGGCATGTTCGCCCTCAGTCCGGCCGTAGTCGGGATGCTGACCGAAACGACCCCGGGCACCGTCCCAGAGGCCCTGGAAGATGGCCTTGCGCTCATCGCGCCCCGTCGCCATCTGAAACCTCCGGGCCGCGAAAGCCAGGTTCCACAGGTGCCACGAGGGACGCCCGTGCCGCCTGGTCAGGAGAACGCTGTTGCGGAAGTGGTAGTACAAACGCCAGTGCTCGCTCTCTGCGGTCGGACGATGCATTGCCTCTGACCGGCCCTCCGGTGTCTGCTGGTCCGCTACGGCGCGAGCCGACACGGCGTCGACGAGGACGGCGAATCCTCCCTCCCGCACCCGGCAGTAGAAGTCGAAGTCCTCCAAACCGAAGAACCACACCTGGTCCGGCTTGATGCCGGCGTCGACGACCTGACGGGCCAGCAGCGTCGCCCCCCACGTGGCCACGTCGATCGGCACCAGCTCATCTGGGCACCCCTCAGGAGGTACCAAGTTGACGACGTGGGCGCCTCGCCCGACGAACCGCCCCCCGAAGGCGACGACGGCGCCAACGGGTTGGCCCACCCGCCGCTTCCGCGCTTCGGCGCGATCCACGACGTCCGCCACCCGTGGGCTGGGGAGCGAGAAGAGCCCGACGTCGTCCTCGCAGAGGTAGGCCCACTGCACGGAGGGGTCGTCGAACGCAGCCTCCATCCCCGCGGCGAACCCGCCGGCCGGCCCGAGGTTGTGAGGCAGTCGGACCATGCGGACCCGTGCCTCCAGCTCTTTGTCCTCGAGTCCCCCGGCTCCGTTGACGACCACCACCACCCGATCGGGAGGGAAGCCCTCTCGCAAGACCAGAGAGCGCACCACGTCGGTCGCGAGCCGCGGTCTGAGATGAGTGAGCACGACGGCCGTGACCGATGCCGGCGCCGTGCGCCGTGCAACAGCCGACTGTGCACCGGTCCCGTGCGACCGATCGGGGCGGTCCTTCACGCCACCCTCGCCTTCACGACACCTTCATCTCGAGAAGCCGGCTATCCCGCGCACGCCGGATCAGGTCTCTCGTTCTCGGCGGAGTGTTCGCCCTCGGTCCGACCGTAGCGGGGATGCTCACCGAAACGACCCCGGGCGCCGTCCCAGAGACCGTGGAAGATGGCCCGGCGCTCCTCACGCCCCGTCGCCTTCTGCACGTGCCGGGCTGCAAAGGCCAGGTCCCACACGTGCCACGAGGGATGTCCGTGCCGCCTGGTAAAGCGAACGGTGTTGCGGTGGTGGTAGTACTGCCTCCAGGGCTCGCTTTCGTAAGTCGGGCGGTGCGGTGCCAGAGCCTGGGCCCGGCCGGCGGACGTCTGCTGGTCGCTCACAGCGCGGGCCGACACGGCGTCGACGAGAACGTCGAATCCTCCCTGTCGCACCCGGCAGAAGAAGTCGAAGTCCTCCATGAGAAAAAAGAACTCCTCGTCGGGCAGGATTCCCGCGTCGAAGACCTCGCGTGCGAGCAGCGTCGCCCCCCACATGGCGACGTCGACCGGCACCAGCTCCTCGGGGCTCCCCTCCGGGGGTACCAAGTTGACGGTGTGAGCCCCGCGGCCGGCGAACCGTCGCCCGTAGGCCACGACTGCGCCGATCGGCCGGCCCGGCCGCTTCTTTCGGGCTTCGGCTCGGTCGACGATGTCGGCTAATCGGGGACTGGGAAGCGAGAAGAGCCCCACGTCGTCCTCGCACAGGTAGGCCCAACGCACGGAGGGGTCGTCGAACGCCGCTTTCATCCCTGCCCCGAACCCGCCGGCCGGCCCGAGATTGCGGGGCAGCCGGACCATACGGACCCGTGCCTCCAACTCTTCGTCCTCAAGCCCCCCGGCCCCGTTCACGACCACCACCACGCGATCGGGTCGGAGACCTTCTCGCTCGACGAGAGAGCGCACCACTTCGGTGGCCAGTCGCGGCCTTTTGTACGTGAGCACGACGGCGGTGACCGATGCCGGCACCTGAGACACCTGTGCCCCAGCCGAGCGTGTATCGGTTCCGTCAGGCCAATCCGGTTGAACGTTCACGCCACCCCCATCTCTATTGCCGCCGCTACCCCGCACACGGTAGATCAGCCTCCTCGCTCGCCGCGGCGTGTTCGCCCTCGGTCCGGCCGTAGCGGGGATGCTCACCAAGACGACCCCGGGCGCCGTCCCAGAGGCCGTGGAAAATTGCCTTGCGCTCGTCACGACCCGTCGCCTTCTGCACGTGCCGGGCCGCGAAGGCAAGGTTCCACACGTGCCACGAGGGACGGCCGTGTCGTCTTGTAAGGAGAACGGTGTTGCGATGGTGGTAATACCGTCTCCAGGGCTCGCTTTCGTAGGTCGGACGATGCGGTGCCAGAGCCTCCGCCCGGCCGGCCGACGTCTGCTGGTCGCTCACAGCGCGCGCCGACAAAGCGTCGACGAGGACGTCGAATCCTCCTTCGCGCACCCGGCAGAAGAAGTCGAAGTCCTCCAGCTCGAAGAACCACTCATCGTGCGGTTGGATGCCCGCGTCGAAGACCTCGCGTGCGAGCAGCGTCGCCCCCCAACAGGCCACGTCGACCGGCACCAGCTCCTGGGGGCTCCCGTCCGGAGGTACGACGTTGACGGTGTGAGCCCCTCGTCCGACGAACCGTCGCCCGTAGGCGACGACCGCGCCGAGCGGCCGGCCCTGCTGGCGATTTCGCGCTTCGGCCCGATCCACAACGTCCCTCACCCGGGGGCTGGGAAGCGAGAAGAGACCGACGTCGTCCTCGCACAAGTAGGCCCACTGCACGGAGGGGTCGCCAAAAGCGGCCTCCATGCCCGCGGCGAACCCGCCGGCCGGCCCGAGATTGCGGGGCAGCCGGATCATGCGGACCCGCGTCTCCAACTCTTCGTCCTCGAGCCCCCCCGCCCCGTTCACGACCACCACGATTCGATCGGGTGGGAAGCCCTCTCGCAACACGAGAGCCCGCACCACGTCGGTCGCCAGTCGCGGCCTGAGATGAGTGAGCACCACGGCGGTGACGGATGCCGGCACCGGAGGCGCCTGTGCGCCAGCCGGTCGGGCAACCGCCCCCTCTGACCGATCCGGTCGATTCTTCACGCCACCCTCATCTCGGTAGGCTAACCCTGGACCTGGAGGACATCGGCGTGGCGGAGGAGCAGGAAGCGAACCACCGCCCGGTGATCAGCGTGGTGGTGCCCGTCCGCAACGGCATGCCGTGGATTGAGCGACAACTCCAGGCATTGTCCGCCCAGGTACTGTCCGAAGACTGGGAAGCCGTTGTGGCCGACAACGGATCCGCAGACGGAACGCGCGCTTGTGTCCAGCTTTGGTCCGCGCGCGATCCTCGCTTCCGGCTCGTGGACGCGTCGGCCCGGCGAGGAGCCGGCGCGGCTCGGAACACCGGCGTCCAAGCGACGCGGGGCCGGATGGTGGCCTTCTGCGACGCCGACGACCTGGTACGCCCGGGTTGGCTGGCGGCACTGGTGGCGGCTCTGGCCGACTCCGACGTGGTCGCCGGCGTGTTCGACTTCGCCTCTCTGAACGGCCGCCTGCAGTTGGATCCTCTGCCTCCGGCCACCCGGCTGCTCGGATTCCTCCCGTTCGCCCTCGGCGCCAACCTGGCCGTGCGCAGAGACGCCTTCGACGCGGTCGGGGGCTTTTGCGACTCCCTTCCTTTCGGAGAAGACGTCGACCTGAGCTGGCGGATGCAACTCGCGGGGTACCGGTTCACGGCCACGGCCGATGCAGTCGTGGCAAAACGCGACCCCTCGGGTAGCAGGGCGGCGTTGCACGCCGGCTGGGCGTACGGGCGTTGTGGCCCGCAGCTCTATCGGCGCTACCGAGCCGAAGGAATGAAGCGCGATCTTCGGGGAGCGGCAAAGGCGTGGGCCTGGTTGATGGTGACAATCCCTGGTCTGCTCAGTCCGGCGCGACGCGTCGATTGGCTCCGGGTGTTCGGCGTGCGAACCGGACGACTCGCAGCATCGGTGACACATCACGTGTTCTTCCCGTAGCCCCCGCCCATCGCCACGTTCCGCACAGCCGTGAAGAGACGGAGGCAGTCACTCGACGTCCCACGAGCTGCCTACGTGGAGCGGAGCCGACACCATGACCCCTTGTGGTGGCTCGAGGATCTCCGCTCCGAAGATCTCGAAGGACAAGGCAGGCTTCCACGGGAGCAACGGCAGATCGGAGGAGTGGCCGTGACCAAAGCCGCTTTGCCCTGACATCGACATCGCCGTCCAGACGGAGTAGTGGCCCTTGGGCAACGGGATGTCGTGCAGCCGACACCGGACCTCGAAGTCGCCGGACGGGAACATGCCGTGATGCTTCGTGATGAAGATGGGGAAGGCCTCTCCCAACGAGACACCGACGAAGAGATCGGCCTCCACCGGCTCGGGCGAATTGAGGGTGAGCCGGACCTCGGCGTCCTCGAGCGAGAGGACCGGGCCCCCGTCCGGGCCGGCGATCGACGATTTCAACAGTTGGACGACCCCGTCCTCGGTGGTGTTGACCGACGCGTTCTCCTGAATGGACGACCGGTAGAGCTTCGCCACTTCCCTGGTGGGGCCCGCAGCCTGCACGACTGCGTCGGCCAACCACAGCGCCTGTTCGCACGTGGCTTCGACCGACGTGAGGTCGTGGGAGACGTAAATGAGCGTCGTGCCCTCGTGCACGACCTCCTCAATCCGCTTGATGCATTTTTGCTGGAAGTTCGCATCACCCACCGCCAGCACTTCGTCCACGAGAAGGATGTCCGGTCCCAGATGGGCGGCGATGGAGAAACCCAGTCGCATCTGCATCCCCAGAGAGAAGAACTTGACCTGACGGTCGATGGCGTCGTTGAGCCCGGCGAACTCGACGATCTGATCAAATCGCTGGCGGGTGACTTTGCGCGACATCCCGAGCACGGCGCCGAACAGAAAGACGTTCTCGCGCCCAGTCAGGTCGGGGTGGATGCCGCTGTGGACGTTCAGGAGCGCACCCAGCCGGCCCTTCGCCTCGCACCGTCCGGCGGACTGATACGTCACCTTTGCGATGATCTTGAGAAGCGTGGTCTTCCCCGAGCCGTTGATGCCGACGAGCCCCAGCGTCCCGCCCGGTTCGACATGGACGTTGATGTCCTTCAAGACCCAGCGGTAGTCCCTCCGCGTTCCGTCCCGGACCGACTTACGCAGCCGGACGATCTGGTCGTAGAACAGTGGCACCGTGCGGTCGGCGCGGAACTTCTTCCAGACGTGCTCCACATGGATCGACCCGTCAGGCAATGTCGGCAAAGTTCACCTCCAATCGCTTGAAGATCAGATAGCCCACGAGCAGATAGCAGACGGCACCGGCCAAGGCGGCCATAAGGGGTCCCGGAACGGGGCTCAAGCCGAGGAGCATCGTCCGTCGCGTGTCGTCGATCACGGCTGCCATCGGGTTGAAGAAGGCGTACACAGATTGCAGCGACGCCGGAATCACCTTGAACTGCCAGATCACCGGTGTGGCGAACAAGCCCAACATGACGACGATGGGAACGACCTGGGCCAGGTCCCGCATCTGGATGACCAGCGCGGACACCATGACGACAATGCCGACGGTGAAACCCACCTGGATGAGTATCAGCAGCGGACCCCACATAAAAATCTCGGGGTGGGGGGCGTAATGGAAGATCGCGAAAAGCAGGCCCAAAGGAATCACCGCCAGCGACGAGTTGACGGCCGTCACCAATACGGACTCGAGCGGGAAGCACTCCCGCGGAAACTGGGTCTTCTCCATGAGGGCCTTGTTGGTCAACAACGACAAGGAACCCTGGCCAAACGATCCCGAGAAGAAGGTCCAGTAAAGAATCCCGGTGTAGGCGAAGAGCGGATAGGGGACGCCCGGGATTCCCACCGACTTCACATGGCGAAAGATGATGGTGAAGATGCCGAGCATGGCCAGGGGGAAGATCAGGGCCCAGAGGATGCCCAGGGTGGACTGCTTGTACTGGGCCCGGATATCGCGCTCGGCCAGCGTGAAGATGATGTCGCGACTGGCCCAGAGGTCGCGGAGCGATGAGGTCAGCCTGGCGTGGTGACGGTAGGTGAGGTCGCTCGGTGGCTCGTCCGGAGGCGATGCGGCCTGGCGCACTTCGATGCTGCCGGCGCCTAAAGGCGCGCTCCCCTCCGAAGGAGACAGCAGGCTCATTGAATGCGTTACCTCTCCGCCCGCGGACGCGGGCCTTCCTCCAACCGGCATGAAACGGAGTTGACAGTATCGCGCACCCCGGCAAACCGGTGGGGAGCGGGAGGGTGCCTAGGCCGGTACGATGGCCAGGTGGACGTCAAGGAGGGGGGTGTCGAGGTCCTGTCGACCCGGGCGCCCCGGAGACCCCTTCGAGTCCTGATCGTGATCAAGTGTCTCGGCTACGGGGGCGCCGAGCGTCTGGTGGTCGACACGGTGGCCGCACCAGACACAAACCGGTTCCAGTACGAGGTGGCATATGTCCTCCGGCGCGAAGACGCCCTCGTGCCGGCAATCTCGGCCACCGGCACGCCGGTGTACGCCCTCAATGCCGCCCACGACGCCGACTTGCGCTGGATGGTCGCGCTGCGGCGGCTGCTGCAGAGGGGGCACTACGACATCGTGCACTTTCACCTCCCCTACGCAGCCGCTCTCGGGCAGCTGGTCGTGGCTTCTCTCCGCCGTTCAACTCGACCGGGTGTCGTGTACACCGAACACAACGTGTGGGACCGCGAGAGGTTCCTGAATCGAGTCTTGTTGCGAGCTTCCGTCAGAAAGGGCGAGCGGCTGGTGGCGGTGTCGCAGGACGCGTACGACGCCCTTCCGCCGACGTTGCGGCGGCGGGCGACGACCGTCGTGCACGCCGTCGACCTCTCCAAGTCGGATTCCCTGATCGGCCGCCGGTCCGAGCTCCGGAGGCTCGTGCGGTCCGAGCTCGGGGTGCGTCCCGACGAGCTCTTGTTCTTGACCGTGGCGAACTTCCGTCCCGAGAAGGCGTACGACGTGCTGCTCACAGCGGCGAGGTCCATCGCGGACGAAGGGCTCCCCATTCGGATCGCTGCGGTCGGACGGGGTCCGTTGCGAGATGCGCTCCACGCGCGTCACGCGGAACTGGCGCTCGGGGACCGGTTCCAATTCCTCGGCCAACGCGACGACGTGCTGACGCTCTTGGCAGGCTCCGATGCCTTCGTCCTGGCCTCTGTCCGAGAGGGCCTTCCCGTCGCCTTGATGGAGGCCACCAGCGTCGGCTTGCCCATCGTGGCCAGCGCAGTCGGTGGCGTGCCCCAGGCCCTCGAGAACGAGGTCGATGCCCTCCTGGTGCCTCCGGGCGACGCCGGCGCCCTCGTGGGCGCAATGAAGCGGCTGGCGTCTGATCCCGAGCTGCGTGAGCGTCTCGGCGAGCAGGCCAAGGTCCGAAGTTCGCAATTCGACATGGCAGAAGCCAGCCGAGCCGTCGGTGAGGTCTACGCGAAGGCAGCTCAGCCGCATTGAGCGCATTGGCCGGGAAGAAACTGGTCCACGTCACCACGGTCGACATGAGCCTGGTGCTGCTCCTCGGCCCGCAGCTCCGGGCCTTTGCGGAGGCCGGCATGGACGTGGTCGCGGCGTCGGCTCCCGGCCCCTTCGTGCCCGAACTCGAATCGTGGGGCATCCGCCACGAGCCGCTGCAACACGCCACCCGTTCTAAGGCCGTCGGACAGGACGCTCTGGCGCTCGTCGAGCTCTGGAAGCTGTTCCGCCGGCTCAGGCCGGACATCGTCCACACCCACAACCCCAAGCCGGGCCTCTACGGACGGATGGCCGCCCGTGCCGCTGGAGTGCCCGGCGTGGTCAACACCGTCCACGGGCTCTATGCCAGCCCAGAGGATCCCGCGTCGCGCCGGGCGGTCGTGTACGCGCTCGAACGGGCGGCGTCGCTGTGCTCGGGAGCGGAACTGGTCCAGAACTTCGAGGATTTTCAGCTTTTGGGCCGTCTCGGCGTGCCCGTCGACAAGCTGGTGCTCCTCGGCAACGGAGTCGACCTCCAACGCTTTCGTCCGTGTACGGACGAGTGCCGTCGCCGGCAAATCCGGGCTGACTTCGGTGTCGACGACGACGCCGTCGTCGTGGGCACCGTGGCGCGTCTGGTGTGGCAGAAGGGCTTCCGTGAGCTCTTCGCGGCGGCCGAGCGTCTGCGCGACACGCGCCGCAACGTCGTCTTCGTGATCGTCGGGGGTTCCGATCCCGAAAAGGCCGACGCCATCGCAGCCGATCAGCTCGCGACTGCCCGCCGCCGCGGGCGCATCGTCTTCGCCGGTAGCCGTGACGACATGGAGAGCGTCTACCCCGCGTTCGACCTCTTCGTGCTGCCCTCCTACCGTGAGGGCTTCCCCCGATCGGCCATGGAGGCGGCAGCATGCGGCGTGCCGGTGATCGCCAGCGACATCCGGGGCTGTCGCCAGGCCGTCTCACATGGGGAAACGGGACTCCTGGTGCCCGTGCGGGACCCCGTGCGATTGGCCTCTGCGATAGAGGAGCTGGTGGATGCGCCCGCTCTTCGCCGCCGTATGGGCTCGGCGGGCCGACGGAAGGCGGAGGCCGAGTTCGACGACCGGGCCGTTGTGTCGAAGACGTTGGAGGCCTACGAACGCGTGCTCAGGCCGGCGAATTCCTCGACGAGGCGCCCGACGCCCTCGTCGGCGACGCGACCGTCGTAGCGATCGAGAAAGCGCGCCTCCGCCGCGTCGGCGAGGCGGATCCGCAGCCGGGCATCCTCCAGCACTCGCACCGTCGCCGCGGCGAATTCGGCCGGATCGTCGGCCAGCAGCAAATGCACGCCGTCCTCAACCTCCAATCCCTCAGCACCGAGGGTGGTGGACACCACCGGGACCCGGTGCGCGAACGACTCGAGGATCTTCACGCGGGTCCCGCCTCCGAAACGGAGCGGCACGACCGCCACCGACGCACGCGCCAGTTCCTCTTCCATGGCACGGACCTGTCCGACCACGGTCAGCACCCCCTGCTCGTGAAGCTGCGTGATACTCGCAACGGGGCGACCGACGAGACGCACCTCGGCCTGCGGCACCGCGGCCCTGACGCGAGGGGCGATGGCGGTAGCCAGCCATTGCGCCCCGTCCATGTTGGGCGGGTACTCGAAGCGCCCCTGGAAGAGTACGACCGGAGGTCCACCCGCGGCCGGGTTGCCGGCCGGGCGGGACGGTCGTGGGTACGAGTTCGGGATCACGGTGACGTTGGGAAGCCCGGACCTGTCGGCATCAAGGGTGCTGGGGACCACGATCCGCTCCACCCGCGCCGCCAACGACCGCTGGAACCGCGCCCAGTCGCGCCCGTTGAGCCGGGCCTGGTACCTGGCCAAGCGGGCCTGCACAGCGTTCTTCGGGCCGCCCGGGTGCTGGTCGGCCGGGAGGTCGGCGCGGCGCCGGGCCATCACGTCCTGAAGGTCCATGAGGTCCACGACGGCAGGGCCGAGATCGGGCCGCCCGGTCCACTCGTATGCGCCCGCGGTCGAGAACCACACCAGGTCGTACCGCGGGCGGGCCCAGTCCCGGAGGGCGAGTCGGGGGGCTGCGTCGGCACCGGTCCTGACCACTTCCAGGGGCACGCCCCGGCGGACCGCCCACTCGAGACGCCAACGGAGCTGGGGGGAAGTGCGCGGGAACGGCACGCCCGTCGCCCGGACCACCTTGACGGTCGGGGGCACGACGACACTCGAGCGACGCTGGTCGTGAAGCACGAACAGATCGAGATCCGTCACCGATCCCAACGCCCGGATCACCTGGGCGAGGCGGACCAGCCCGCCCCCGAGCGAGGGCCACGGCACGTCGTGGGCCACCACCAACGCCCTCACGGCGACGCCGGCGCTCTCAGGACGACCCCACATGGGCGTTCACGACGCCATCGTCTAGGGGCGACGAGGGTGCCGGGCGTCGCTCGGGCAGGCCGTGCCCCGCGGTACGACGCCGAAGCCGCGCCGCGCTCTGGGCCGGCGCCGGCCACTCGTCGGCGACCACCAACGTACGCATGCACACCCCGCAAAGCTCGGCATTGGGGCAGCTGGCTGACGGGCCGTCCGTCCCCGTGAGTCAGGCAATGGTAGCGAGGTGCGGAGGCTGGGACAGGGGCTCCGCTGCTACCATGCGGGCCCTGCCGGCCGGCGCCAGGGGCCACCAGTGGCCAGGACCAAGGGCCAGGACCAGGTGGAGGGAAGCTCGGAGTGACGGCGGATCTGGAGCAGGACGGTGGGG
>JBPYFR010000174.1:0-8013 GCA_051985685.1 Acidimicrobiales bacterium | reverse complement strand
TCGGACGTGACTCGTCGGCGACGAGTTCGACCTCGAATCCGTCGGTGTTCTCCAGGTAGGCGGCGTAGTGGTCGGGTCCGCCGGCGTGAGGGTGGCGGTCGGGGAACAGCAGGATCCAGCCGTGGTCTGCCGCCTGGGCCGTGAGGGTATCGACCAGGTCCGGATCGCTGACGTGGAAGGCGAGGTGGTTGAGACCGGGTCGGCAGCGGTCGTGGTCGTCGGCGCTGAGGGCAGGTGATTGCTCGACGACGATGTAGGTGCTGTGCAGGCGCCAACTGCGGCCTGCGGGCCAGGTCTGGAACGTGGTGTAACCCAGCGTCTGCAGTAGCCATCCCCAGCTGGTGACGGCGCGGTCGAGGTCGGGTACCCACACCTCGACGTGGTGCAGGGTTCCGGTGATGGGCTGGTTCATGCCGCGACCAGGTCGGTGCGTTCGATCAGCTGCCCGTTGCGGAACGTGGCGCCGGCGCGGACCAGGGCGACGAGGTGGGGTGCGTTGACCGCCCGCCATCGTTGCTGGGCGGACTCGATGAGTTTGAACGCCATGGCCAGCCCGGCGGCGCGGCTGCCCGGTCCTTTGGTGACTCGGGTGCGGTGGCGCACGGTCGCGAAGGTCGACTCGATCGGGTTGGTGGTGCGTAGGTGGATCCAGTGTTCGGCCGGGTAGTCGTAGAAGCTGAGCAGCACGTCGAGGTCGCCGGTGATCTTCGTGGTGGCCTTCGGGAACTTCGCCCCGTACAGGTCGGTGAACGCCTTGGCGGCGGCCTGCGCGTGCCGTTTGTCTTCAGCGTTGTAGATCTCCGCCAGAGCGGTCTTCGCGCCGGGGTGTGCGGACTTGGGTAGGGCCGATAGGACGTTGGCGACCTTGTGGAACCAGCAACGCTGCGCGCGGGTGTCCGGGAACACCTCTCGCAGCGCCGCCCAGAACCCCAACGCGCCGTCTCCAACGGCGAGAACGGGGGCGTGCATGCCGCGGCGGGCGCAGTCCCGTAGCAGGTCGCCCCAGGATCCAGTCGACTCCCGGTACCCGTCAGCCAGCGCGACCAGTTCCTTGGTGCCGTCCGCGCGCACTCCCACGATGACCAGCAGGCACAGCTTGTCTTCGTCCAGCCGCACATTGACATGGATACCGTCGACCCACACGTACACGTAGTCCACACCGGACAGATCGCGTTGGCAGAAGGCGTGGTAGTCGTCGGTCCACTGCTTGCTCAGCCGGGTGATAGTCGCCGAGGACAAGCCAGCAGCGGACCCGAGGAACCCTTCCAGCGCGGGCACGAAGTCGCCGGTGGACAGGCCGTGCAAGTACAACAGCGGCAACACCTCAGCGACCTTCGGCGACTTACGGCACCACGGCGGCAGGATCACCGACCGGAACCGCTGACGCTGCCCCGATTCCGCGTCGACACGCTTGTCGTTGACCCGAGGCGCCCGGACCTCAACGGCGCCAGCCGCGGTCATCACCTCCCGCGGCTGTGCGTGGCCGTTGCGTACCACCAGCCGTCGACCCCGATCGTCGCGCTCCTGCGACAGCTCGGCCAGGTAGGCGTCGACCTCCGCCTCCAACGCCGCGGTCAGCATCCGCCGCGCACCCTCCCGCACCACATCATCCAGCAGCGAGACGTCCTCACGCCGCGCCCCGTCCTCGGCGACTACAGTCAGCACTGGGCGTACCTTCCCGACCGACGCGCCAACGTCGGCCTGCACTCGAGATCCTCAACCGATCATCGGGAAGGTACGCCCTTCCCGACCCGATCCACAGGTCTCAAGCATTTCTCCAGGCCGAGGAGCGGGCGGCCATCCTACGATTCGTGTTCCTCTACAACCCCACCGCGACGGGCGAGACCTTCGTATCGTCATTCCGCGCAGCGATCCGGGAAGCGCGGACTCTCACCGGACGAGATCTGGACACTGGCACCCGGAAGCAAAATGCTGGCCAGCGCACACCGCCCACTGACTGGTCGGGCGCCCTCGTCTACCTAATCGTCCTAGAGCTGATTGGCAGCACGCTCCGACCTCGGGGAGGTCGAGCACTGAGGAACCGCAACCGACGGGAGCAGCCGGTCGACCGGGCACTGCGCTACTTTGCCACTCCGGCCATGAGCCCACAACAGCGCGGCGCGTTCGTCGCGCTACGCAATTCGTTCGCACACAACTTCGGCCTGACCAACGTGAGTCCGGTAGAGCGTAGACATCGGTTCTGGCTCATCGACCATGCAACGGAGCCGTTGATCAAGTTCCCTGGCCGTCGGTGGAACGGGAAGTACGGTGCGGCCTCTCTTGGCGGCCCTACCACCATCAACCTTCCGGCATTGGGCGACTTGGTAGAAGTCATCGTCACCCAGGTCGAGCGTGCCGCGCTGGCGCAGGAGTTGCGTCTCGCCGATCGCGTGACCGTGGACGAGCTCGGTACTGCCTATGGGTTCCGGATATGGGAGCCAGCTAATGGTGCTGCGTGATCTGCTTGAGCCCATGTCCAGCGTCAGGCGGTGACCGGGCAATCAGGATTCATGGCCATGATTGTCATGATTGTCATGATTGTCATGATGATTGTCATGATCGAGTGTGAGAACTTTCTGTACGAGGTCAAGACGCGCCGCTGACGCGGCGCGAACCGTGGCGCTCGGGCCGCCAAACGGCGGTCGCTGCGCGACCCACCCCGCTTACGCCTTCGGCGACGCGGGGACCCCGGGCAGGCCGCCGGCAAGGCCCAGCGCCCGCACCGAATCAACGGCGGTTGCCGGGTCGGAAGATCACGAGACGCAGGAACGGCTTCCTACAGAAGGTAGTGGCGACATGCTGACGGTCGATGTACTGGTCGAAGGTCAGCGCGTCCGCCCGCTGATGTGACCGGCCGTCCGTCGCCCGAGCCCGCGAAACGTCCAGTCAACGGCAGGTCAACGTCGTGGTCAACGACTCAGCTCCCGCGCACTCTGCGGAGAAAGCCGGGGCACGACCTGGGGTAGGCGACCGGATCAAGGGTGACGAGTCGGCGAGGAGAAGCGGTGATGACGCATGGGTGGCACGATTCGTCGTCGCCGGTAGTTGGCGGGGCTCGATTTCTGGCGCGCGGCGGGCCCGGGCTTGCCGCCCAGGATTCCCTAACCTTAGCACGTCCCAGAATACCCACAACGGGCTGAATCCAGCGTGTAACTACCGATCAGATGGGACGAGTGATGAGTGAATCGCCAGGGCAAGGTCATGGAATGGGTAGGCGAACCCTGCTGCGAAAGGCACTTCTTACGGGCGCGGGGGCGATCGTCGCTAGCGCGGCATCCATTTCGTTCGCGGACACCGCCTATGCGTACGGAGGAACCCAAGCAGACTGGGCCTACTGCGACCAGTGTGCCGGCCTCTTCTTTGCCACAACCAGCTTCGTAAACAACGGCCGCTGCCCAATAAGCGTCCAACCGATACAACACTCGCGCGGCTCCAGGAACTACTATCTAGAATTCGGCATGGGCAGTAGCACAACCCGACAGGAGGGCTGGCGCTACTGCGGCAACTGCAAGGGATTGTTCTGGGGGAACGAACAGTCGACAAGCTTCTGCCCCGCTCTGATGGTTGGTGGCGGCCCACACTCCTTTGGCAGCAGCCGGCTGTACGACGTTCGTTTCAATGAGCCATCAGGGCAAGACGAACAGTTGGGCTGGGACTTCTGCGGGAATTGCAAGGGCCTGTACTGGGGGAATGGCAACCACAGCAACGGAGTCTGCCCGGGGACCTTTGGTCAACATGTCCCCGGGAGCACCAGGGTCTACGATATGAAATTCTGATCCGGACGCGGTACTGGTCGGGTCGCTACGGTCAGTGAATGCCCAGGGTTCACGAAGAGATCGTGGCGGTTCCTGCTGAGTGGTATGCCGTTGTCGGTGAAGCGTGGTGCCTTCGGCGGGAAATCTTTATCCATGGAGAGCGGGTAAGTGGCGGCTGATCGATCCTTGAGAATTTGACGGGCTTGGTCGACCAGATCCTCGGCTGACCGGACGCCGGTCGTAGAGGACGTTATTTGCAGCAAGACGGAAGCGAGGATTCGTTATTCATGAAACAGCTCAGGCGACTCGCAGTGCTGGTTGTACCCGTTGTTGTGGCCGTGATTGGTTTAGCTAGCGGCGCGAACGCGGCATCGGCAAAGAATGGTGCGTCGAGCGTTGGCAACAGCCGTGCGGCCGCGTTGGCCGAGTTCGAGTCGTTCGTGACGCACCTGGAAGCAAGCTCAGCGTCACTATGCACCTGCACCAATTTAATCATTAACGCTCCGAACAACTCTTCGAATATTTCAAGTATCAGACTTGGCGTCATCCGCGTCCGCCGCAGTGATTATTCCTACCGTCTAGGCAATTATGACGAATTGTTATCGTCCGCCAACAACACATATAATCAATTCGGCTGGCGGACTACGGCTGGCTGGTACACCGGTCCAGGCTACTGCACGCAACAGTGGCGGTCCGACGACGGCGGACACACCTGGATACACCAATTGCCTGATCTCGGCCCCGGCCAGCACTACATCGGTCCCAACACGTGGTATTGGGTAGAGCCCTACCAAGCCGACACCTTGATTTACTGCCCCACTATAATCTAATCCCTACCAAGGCACGGCTAATGTAGGAGATGTTGGACCCGGCCCCGGCCGGAGCGTCATTCAAAACCTTAGGCGGAGGACGGCTCGACCACCCGCTTCCCTCCCAGGATCAGGGAAGCGAGGCGTCCGGCGCTGGTGAACGCGCGTAGCCTTGGTGAGTCGCGATGCGTAGGAACCGTCGAGATCAGGTAGCGTCCCCGCCATGCCGCTACCGTTTCCTCGCAAGAGCTTCGACAGGCTGGGTAAGCGGCTCGCCCAGGGCGCCACGGTCAGCCCTGACGATCTGCAAATGCTTGAAGCTGCGTACGTCGAATACGACAAGTGCCTTCAAGTAGTTCGACGAAACTTGGAGGCCATGGGGTTCTCCCCCGCAGTGCCTCGCCTCAAGAGCACAGACACCTTGATCGACAAGCTAAGAAGATCTCCGCATACTGCCCTGTCCGCCATCAACGATGTTGCCGGGGTTCGTATCGTCCTGGGTTCCGGTTCCGTCAAGATTCCGGCCGGCACAACCATCGCTGGTGGATGGTCACTCCGCGAAGACGTGCTCGCGGCACCTGGACGGTACGCGCAGACGCTCGTTGCCAACGTCATTCCGCAGGCGTTCGCCCGTTTCAGCTGGCCCAAGGATCCGAAGGTCATCGACAGGCGGGCTGAGGGCGCTGACAGTCACGGCTACAGGGCCGTACATGTGATCGTCTTCCCAGAAGGCTTGCCGGTCGAGATACAGATACGGACTCCGCTACAGCACTCTTGGGCCGAGATCTCCGAACGCCTCGGTGACCGATGGGGACGAGGGCTTCGCTACGGCAAAGGACCCGACAACCCGGATGAACCGGTTGCACCGGGAACTACCTTCTCCAGGGCGGATATAGTCCGCGTACTTTCCATATTGTCTGAAAGAGTGCATAGTTACGAACGGAGCGCCGAGACAGTGGAGCAGCTAGAGGTGGCTGCATCCTTCGCACAGGCTGGGGAAGAGGCGTCCACAGAGGTCTTGTCCCAGCTCGCGAGCGCTCGAACGAACTTGGACTCGTCTCACCGGGAGTTGAGAGATATCTTGGATGCGCTGAAGTCAGCACTCGATCTGAGCGGGGAGCCTCGACAGTGACCCACTTCCTAATGGTCTACGACAAACCACGAGGGGAGCTGCTCGCTGTCGAGGAGTTTGACGACAGCCGGGAGGCTCTGAGCGCGCGCTTCAAGCGCGAGCGGCAGCATGGCAGTCAGGGTGATGTTGAGGTCGTTGTCCTCTCAGCCGATTCGATAGACGATCTTCGTCGCACTCATGGCCGGTACTTCAAGCAGGCACAAGATCTAGCCGACGCCATGATGACGGAGTGAAACGCCCACCCTCCCAGCGCACGAGGACAGGTGCGGGGCATGTACGCGCATCGGGAATCTGACGACTAGTCAGCGGACCTTCAAGATCGTCGAGATTCTCATGATCCAGTGTGAGGAATTTCTGTACGAGGTCAAGACGCGCCGCTGACGCGGCGCGAACCGCGGCGCCCTGGCGGCCAGCGGCGGTCGCCCAAGGGCGACCCACCCCGTGCCTTCGCAAGCTTCGGCCCGGGGACCCCCGGGCAGGCCGCCGCGCCAAGCCTGGGCGCCCGCACCACATCAGCGGCGCGGAAAGAAACGACGAGTAGCCCGAGCCGCCACGAATGGGCGGTCCAGGGCAATGCCAGCAGACATGGATCAGGGACATCGCTGGGAACGTCCGGTCAACGTCTGGCTGTCGTCCTGGTCTGCGAGGCGGCGTGTTGTCCACGGTGATCGAAGCGGCGGCATGGCCAACACAGGTCGGCCGCCCGGGCGTACCCGTCCCCGAGGAGCTGATGGAGCGCACGTGAACAAACTACGAAAGGCAATCGTCGCCGCGACTGCCCTCGCCACAGCGGCAGCAGGCGCCGCAATGATCACCCCTGCAAGCGCGTCGGCAGCGCCAGCAACATCCGGCCGCGCCGTCACGTCCCCGCTCCCTAGGAGCGTCACGTCACCGAACGTAACCCTACCGGGCCCAACCTCTAACGTCCATATCGTCAACGTCCACAGCCACCTGTGCCTCAACGTGTACGGCGCCTCGAAGTCGGACGGCGCACCAGTGATCCAGTACCACTGTACGACCAACCACAGCAATGACCGATGGAACATCGTGGAGAACCCTTACATTCAGGGCGACTACTGGATCAAGAACGTCAATAGCGGGTTGTGCCTCAACGTCGAGGGCGGCTCGATAGCTAGCGAAGCACCGGTGATCCAGTACACCTGTACGAACACCACCAACGCCATATGGCATTTTCCTCCACCAGGGCCCCGGGGGTATCAGATCCTGAACGACAACAGCCGCCTGTGCCTCAACGTCAAGGGCGCGTCGCTGCTGGACGGCGCACCAGTGATCCAGTACGGATGCACGAACCAGGACGACCCCTACAACCTGCTCGACAACGATGTCTGGACCATTGACACCTAACCGCCCGCGGCCGGTTCGCCTAAAACGGCCGCGGGCGCAACCGACAAACGCCGCCAACCGCCGCCTCCACCGGACCGACTTACGTCCTCGCCCGACGGGCAGACCACCAGGATGATCAACACGGGCGGCGCCGGACCGAGAGTGGCGGGATCGTCGTCACCCCGTCCGCCTGCCCGAAGGGGATGCCAGACCACCCCCCCGGGGCGTCAAACGATGAAGCGTGTTTGACGCCCCCGGGGTCGGCCCGGCATTGCGAAGCACCGGCCGCCGGGACGACTCCTCCGGCCCGAGGTGTGGGGTACGACCCCAAGATCGTTGGGCCCAGATCCGGCCCAACTGAGAATGTAAAGCGTCGTCAAACGTTGGCAATCATTGGCAAGGTTTCCGCAGCTCAGGGCGGGGAACATGCCGGACTCGCCCCGATCCTCAGGCTGTTCGGGGTTAGGGGTTCAAGCCCCCGCCTACGCTCAGGTGGTGGGCGTCAAGCTCAGAGCAGGTATGTCCTCGCCGGACGGGCAGACAACAGGATGGTCGGGCGCCACCCCATCGCCTACCAAAGGCGTACTCGGAACCTCCCACCCGGGCAAGGGCTCGCTTCGCTCGGCCTTCGGCAGACCCTTGCCCGGGTGGGAGAACCCGAGTCCGGGCAAGGCCTAGGCGACGGGATGGCTTGAGGACCCCAGGCTGAGGGCTGTACACAAGATCAGACCGTCAGGCGCCGACCGGAACGACGACCAGCCCCTGGTGCCGAATACGTACCCATCGGGGGGTTTGCTCGCCGGGCTCCGGCGCGTAGCCCCAGGTCATTCCTGAAGGAGCGGGGCCGGTCATTCCTGAAGGAGCGGGGCCGGTCAAGGGGTTGTGACCGTCTTTTTGCTGTTCTCCGCCGGGGTGTGGCCGCGCCGGGCTGAGGCGTCGGGGTCAAGGCTCGGGCGTAGCCGGACCGCGTAGC
>JBPYFR010000173.1:0-5511 GCA_051985685.1 Acidimicrobiales bacterium | reverse complement strand
CCCCTCGTCCATTGCGTCGATCAGGTGGGCGGTGAGCTCGGCCACCCCCTCGCCGGTGCGAGCCGAGACTGGGAAGTACTCGACGGCGAGGCCCTCGGCGGGCGACGTCAGCTCGTCGACCGCCGCCGTTACCTCGGTCAGACGCTTGAGGACACGTCCCCCTTTGGCCCGGTCCGCCTTGTTCACGACGACGACCAACAGGGGCGCGTCCGAACCTGACTCCCGCCGCACTTCGTCGACGGAGCGCGCGAGCACCGTCCGGTCGCCCGGCCCGATCGACGCCGTCGCGTCGACCATCGCCACGATGGCATCGACATCGCTCAGCGCGCCCGTCGCGGTCTCGTTCAGACGGCTGCCCAAGGTGGTCCGGGGCCGGTGGAGGCCCGGGGTGTCGACGAAAACGACCTGGGCGTCGGCCGCCTTGTCATGGAGGACACCCAGAATCCGGTGGCGGGTCGTGTTGGGCCGGGACGACGTGATGGTCACCTTGGTGCCGACGATCCGGTTGACGAGGGTCGACTTGCCCACGTTCGGTCGGCCGACCACGGCGACGAACCCCGAGCGCACCGGGGTCAGCTCCCGTTGGCCGAGACGTCACCCTCGCCGGCTTCGCAGGCGTCCTCGCCACGATGCCGACCGGTCTGTTCGATCCGCACCCTCCCGATGCGCCGGCCCCGCACGTCCATCGCGGTCAGCCGGTACCCGTCGACCTCGACCGAGTCGCCGGCATCGGGCACCCGACCCACCAGGTCGAGCATGAGTCCCCCGACGGTGTCCCAAGTGCCGCGGGGCAACTCGGCCCCGAGCAAGTCATCCGCGTCGTCGACCGAGTAGCGAGCGCTCACGAGCACGGACCCGTCGTCACAGCGCTCGACCGTCGGCTCCTCCACGTCGAACTCGTCGACGATGTCGCCGACCAGCTCCTCGAGGAGGTCCTCCAGCGTGACCAAGCCCGCAGTGCCGCCGTATTCGTCGACGACGATCGCCAGATGGAACTTCTCCTCCTGCATCTCGCGCAAAAGGTCGGAGACCTCCTTGGACTCCGGCACGAACTTCGCGGGGCGCATGCTCTCCCGAACCTTCTGGTCCGTCTTGCCCACTCGCTCGGCGCGGACGAGGTCTTTGGCGTACGCGATGCCGATGATGTCGTCGATCCCATCGTCGCCCTCAACCGGAATACGGCTGTAGCCGGCGGCAAGGGCCGACTCCAGCGCCTGGGCGACCGTGACGTCCGACTCCACCGTCACCATGTCCGGGCGCGGGACCATCACCTCGCGCGCGACCGTGTCGCCGAAGTCGATGATGGAGTGGATGAAGCTGCGCTCATCCTGCTCAATCACGTGCTCCTCGTGCGCGACGTCAGCCATCGCCTTGAGCTCGGTGTCGGTGATGTACGAGGGCCGGATGCCCTCGTCGCTGTCGTTACCACTCGCGCCGATGATCCCGTTAGCGATCCCGATCAGGAGCCGCGAAACCCAGCGGATGGGAGGGAACCGGATGAGTGCACCCACGATCGGCGCGCTGATCAGTGCGGCCCGGTCGGCGTTCCGCACCGCCCAGTTCTTCGGCACCGCCTCGAAGAACACGAAGATCACCACCACTTCGAACACGATGCCGAGGAGGACGCCCAGGCTCCCGAAGAGGTGCGCGGCGACGATCCCGACGAGTGTCGCGGACACCAGCTGACAGATCAGGACGAGCAACAAGATCGGATTGAGGAAGTTGCTCGGGTTCTCGACGAGCCTGGCGAGCTGACGCGCCCCATGGCGCCTCTCGTCCACCAGCGACTTGGCCTTGATCCGGTTCGTCCGCACCAGGCTCGTCTCGGCCATGGCCAGCACGCCGGACCCGACGAGGAGCACCGCGATCACGACGATGAGGATCCCATCCACGGTGTGGAACCCCGATGCCGCCAGCACAGTGGGCACGCTCAGCGCGCCACCCTGTAGAAGCGGTCGAGGAGCTGCTGTTCCAACTCCTCCATCCGTTCTGCCTCCGCGTCCTCGTCGTGATCCATGCCGAGGAGGTGGAGAAGCCCGTGCACCACGAGCAACGCGACCTCGTCGTCGACGGACACGTGGTGCTCGATCGCCTGACGCGCCGCGACGGTTGGGCAGACCACCACGTCGCCGAGCAGGGTGAGCGCTCCGGGCTCGGCCGCGGTACCCGGGCCGCTGCCGCCCAGGTCGGGCGAACGCCCGGTCGGCCCGGGCTCGTCGTCTATGGGGAAGGACAGCACGTCGGTCGGACCGTTCTTTCCGAGGAATTGCTCGTTGAGGGCGGCCATGGCGTCCTCTTCGACGAAGAGCAAGGAGACCTCCGTCTCGCCTTTGACTCCGCGCGCCGCCAGCACCAGGCGGGCCAGTTCGGCCCAGCGGGCCACGTCCATCGGATGAGCCGTTTGTTCGTCGGCGACGAAGACGTCAACGGTCACTAGGCCAACCCCGCCCGGCCCTCCGCCACCTCGTAGGCGTCGACGATGTCGGCCACGATCTTGTGCCGGATTACGTCCCGGCGTGTGAGGTGGACGAAGGAGACGTCGTCAATCCCGCCCAGCACGGGCTCGAGCCCGACCAGCCCGGAGCGCCCACCCGGGACGTCGATCTGCGTCACGTCCCCGGTCACCACGCACTTGGACCCGAACCCGATGCGGGTCAGGAACATCTTCATCTGCTCGGGTGTCGTGTTCTGGGCCTCGTCGAGGATGATGAACGAACTGTTGAGGGTGCGGCCCCGCATGAAAGCGAGCGGTGCGACCTCGATCGTCCCGCGGTCGAGCAGGCGCTGTGCACCCTCGGGTTCGAGCAAGTCGAAGAGGGCGTCATACAGAGGACGGAGGTAGGGATCGACCTTGGCCATGAGGTCGCCGGGCAGGAAGCCCAGGCGCTCCCCGGCTTCGACGGCGGGACGGGTGAGGATGATGCGGGACACCTGGCGCGTCTGCAGGGCGTGGACAGCTTGGGCAACGGCCAGGTACGACTTTCCGGTCCCGGCGGGGCCGATGCCGAAGGTGATGATGTTCTGTGAGATCGCATCGACGTAACGCTTCTGTCCGGCCGTGTTGGGTCGCACGGTCTTGCCGCCCGCCGCCCGTACGACCTCGGACCGCAGGACCTCGCTGGGACGGATGTCGTCGCGCACCATGTCGATCGTCCGGGCCATGACGGCGCTGTCGAGGAGTCTGCCCGACTGCACCATCAGAATCAGCTCGTCGAAGAGCCGCACGACGAGCTCCGGATCCGGTCCCTCCACTGAGATCCGGTTGCCCTGCACGACGATCTGCTCATCGGGGAAGGCCTGCTCGATCTGACGCAGGTGCTGGTCGCGGGTGCCGAGTAGGCCGGCCATCAAGTGGTTCCCCGGTACGAAGCATTCTGCGCGCAGGGTGGTGGTCATGCCGCGGTCATGAGGTTGCGAAGTGCCCCCTGAGCGGCTGTCCACCGAGGACGTGGAGGTGGAGGTGCCCAATGGAGTTCATGGCATCGGGGCCGACGTTGAAGATGAGCCGGTAGCCGCGGTCGGGCCGGGCTACGCCGGCGGCCTCCGCCACCTCCCGCGCCGCCATCACCATGTCCGCCAGGATGGGGCCGTCCTCCTCGGTCACGACGGAGGCATCGTCGATGTGGCGGCGCGGCACGACCAGCACGTGGAGGGGCGCCGCGGGATGGATGTCCTTGAAGGCAACCGTGGTCGGCGTCTCGTGCACGATCTCGGACGGGACCTCACCGGAGACGATCTTGCAGAAAAGGCAATCGGTCATGCCCCGGCTGCGCCACCCATGGGCGGCACCCCTCCGGATCGGATCACACCGCCGAAGATACCGCCGGCTGCGTCCCTTCCGTGTCGATGTCGGTGTTGCCTCGTCACAGTTGCCTCGTCATACTCCGGTCAGACACCCCTTTGCCCTCTGCACCCCGACGGGCCCATCCGGGCTCTGCAGGGCGTGGGCCTTGCTCGTCTTGCGCCGCGGCCTGCTGGTCTTGCGCCGCGGTCACCGTGCCGGTCCGCAGCGACACCATCAGCGCGCCGGCGGTCACCGCGGCCGTCTCCGCCCGCAGCACACTGAGGCCGAACCCCACGGTAGGCAGGCCGGACCCCAACTCGTTGGTGCTCCAGCCGCCCTCCGGTCCAACCGCGACAACGTGTTGTGCGACCGTCGGACGGTCGCCGCTGAGCTGGGCCAGCACCACCTCGCCCGGCTCCCCCAACGACGGCAGCTCCGAGAAGCTGACCGTCTCGCTCACCTCGGGCAGCCAGACGCGCCGGCACTGGGCTGCGGCTTCGCGCGCCACGCGGCGCAGGCGCTCGACTGTGGACCGGCCGCGAGCTCCCGTCCAGCGCACGACGCTGCGTTCGCTGCGCAGTGGCACGATCCGATCGATACCGAGCTCCGTCAACTTCTGCACGACCCACTCGGGACGCTCGCCCTTGACCGGTGCGAACACCACCGTGAGCGACGGATCGGCCTGCGGCTCGTGTTGCACGCCGCCGTCACCTCCGAGGCCACTGCCATCGCGGAGCGGCTCGAGTGTTGCGTCGCCGCTCCAACGCGTGCGCGCCCAGGCACCCTGGCCGTCTGCGACGATGACCTCTTCGCCCTCGCGGAGCCGCAGCACCTTCGAAAGGTGGTGGGCGTCGTCCTCGGCGAGATGAGGATCGGCCGGGTTCTCGACGAAGACCTGTGCGGCGGCGGCGGCCCGGACGGCAATCGCGGCGTACGCCGCACCACCGCTAGCCAAAGGCGGAGCGGATGCGGGAGAACACACCCTCGCTGCCGCGCGCGCCGGGCGGTGACACTTCCTCGCCGCGTGACGCCGCGAACTGTCGCAGGAGCTCGTCCTGTTCCGGGGTGAGAGAGGTCGGCGTCTCGACCACCACGTGCACGAAGAGGTCTCCCCTGCCCCGGCCCCGCAGGTGCGGCACGCCCAAGGAACGGATCCGCTCCACGTGGCCGTGCTGGGTGCCCGGCGCGACGGTCAGACGCTTCGAGCCGTCGAGCGACTCCACCTCCGCCTCGGATCCCAGCGTGGCCTGAGCCAGGCCGATCCTCAGCGTGGTGTGCAGGTCGTCGCCCCGACGCTCAAAGCGCGGATCGCGGGCCACCAGGAGGTGGACGAAGAGCGACCCACTAGGCCCGCCGCGCGGACCAGCCGCGCCCCGGTCCGCCAGCCTCAGTGTCGAGCCGTCTTCGACGCCGGCCGGTACTTCGACCGTGAAGGTGTTCTCCTGCATCCGGCGGCCCTCGCCGCCGCAATCGGGACATGGCGTCGGGATCATCTCGCCCGTGCCGCCGCAGCGCGAGCAGGCCACGCTCGTCACCACCTGTCCGAGAAGGGATTGGCGCACCCGCCGCAGCTCGCCGGTGCCCTGGCATTCGACGCAGGTGACCGGCTCGGTCCCGGGCGCGGCGCCCCGGCCGCCACAAGTCTCACAGGTTGCCGGGAGCCGGACGGAGAGCTCTTTGCGACATCCGAACACCGCCTCGGAGAACTCGAGGCCGAGTCGCACCTC
>JBPYFR010000172.1:0-20831 GCA_051985685.1 Acidimicrobiales bacterium | reverse complement strand
AGTAACCGGGGCTCCCGGCAGCGACGGCCGTCATTCCCAGCCCGCCGATGGTCACCGCCAAGAGGACTCGCCGGCGACCGAGGCGGTCGGCCATGCCGATGAGCGGAAGGCTGCCGAGGGAGGCCAGTCGTATGACGGCCAGACCAGCTCCGAGCTGGGTCCCGGAGAGTCCGACCTTGTCGGCAATGGAGGCGCCGTGTGCCACATGACCGAGCTGCGTGGACACGTCGCCGAGCGCGGCGACGACACCGAACTGTCCGAAGCCCGACGCGAGCGCCGTGATGGCCACCGCAACGATCGCCCGGTCGGACCACCGGTGGAGACGCAGGCGATCGGTGGTCGCCGAGTCGGCGTCCGACTCAGGTCGTCCGGTCAACATCGCCGATCCCGTCCGTGGAACTCAAGTAGGCGGTGAACCACTCGAGCGCGTGGGTCGCGACCGTCTCGAGCGCGCCGGGTTCTTCGAAGAGGTGCGTCGCCCCGGGCACCACGACGAGCCGGTTCGGGCAGCGCAATTCCGCCTGGGCCGTTTCGTTCAACGACAACACCGTTTCGTCGCGTCCGCCGACGATCAGCAGCGTGGGCGCAGTCACTGCGGACAACACTGGCGCAGCCAGGTCCGGACGGCCACCCCGCAGCACGAGGGCGGACACCTCCGAATCGGGCTGCGCGGCCGCCCAGAGCGCGGCGGCGGCCCCTGTGCTGGCCCCGAAGTACCCCAGCGCCGAACCGGCGAGATCGGCGCGCGTCGCGACCCAGCGGCCGACGTCGCCCAAGCGCTCCGCGAGAAGCCGGATGTCGAACACGTTGGAGCGGTCGCGCTCCTCTTTGGGCGAGAGGAGGTCGACGAGGACCGTCGCCATCCCTCCCTCGTTCAGCAGGCCGGCCACCATGCGGTTGCGCGGACTGTGGCGGCCGCTTCCGCTTCCGTGGGCGAAGATCACGGTGCCGACGGGTGCGACCGGAGTCGTGACGAGCCCGAGCAGATCGGCCGTCCCCGCTGGGATCGAGACGTCCTCGTCGACGTGCACGAGGGGTCGGTCGATCGTGCGTTCGGCGCGCGACCCGGCCGATCGTTGAAGAAGCTCGACCACTTCCGCATCGGAGGTCTGCGAGAAGTCTCGGTACCACTCACCCACGGCGTAGAAGGGTTCGGGTGACGCAACGACGAGCACGTCGTCCGCGACCGACGACAATTCTGCAAGCGCCAGTCTCGATGCAACCGGGGCGGCTACGACGACGCCTGCCGCCCCCTGCGCACGAGCGACCTGGCAGGCCGCCCGGGCCGTAGACCCGGTGGCGATGCCGTCGTCAACGATCACCGCGACGCGGACGCGGAGGTCGATTCGGGGACGTCCACTCCGGTACTCGCGGGCCCGTCGTTCCAGCTCGCTGCGTTCACGCTCCTCCGAAGCTTCGAGGTCGGCCTCGGTCAGCGCCGCGGAACGCATCACGTCGGCGTTCTCCACACGGATGCCACCCTCGCCGATCGCTCCCATGGCGAGCTCGGGTTGGAACGGGACGCCTAGCTTGCGGACGACGATGACATCGAGCGGCGCGTCGAGGGCCTGCGCAACCTCGAAGGCGACCGGCACGCCTCCCCGGGGCAACCCCAGCACCACCACGTCGCCTCCGAGGTTGGCCCGCCGCACCGCCTCGGCCAGGTGACGCCCGGCCTCGACTCGGTCGCGGAACCTCATGGCCACCTCCTTCGGCGCCTCTCCATTCTCTGCTCTACCCCATTTCTGGACCCGGCACCTCCCGTGGGGCGGGATGGGCACGTCGCGGCGGGTGCGCGAGGATGTTGACGGACTGGACTTTCGCCGCGAAGCCGGACGAGAGGAGCAGACATGGGATCGCCGGGACGCCTCAACAGCCACCAGCGAGACACCATGGCCCACGTCTTCCGGCATCCCCTCAGCCACAACATCGAGTGGCACGCCGTGCTCTCCCTTCTCAACGCCGTTGCGACGGTCCAGGAGACGCACCGGGGCAACTACCTCGTCACGCTCGGCTCCGAGACCGAGACCTTCGAGCCCCCGCGCCACAACCACAAGGATTTGGACGCCGCTCAGGTTGCCAGCCTGCGCCGGCTGCTGCGCAAGGCAGGCTACGGGCCCGAGGAGATGCCCGCTTAGGCGGGTGGGCGGCCGGTGGGCGGCGTGTCCCGAGTCGGCCCGGGCTCTTCGGCAACCCTCGTCGGCCTCCCCGAAGCGGCCTGATCCGCGCACGAGGACTCACGGGCGCGGCGGCCCCGCCGTTGCGAGACTGGGTGATGTGAGGCCCGGCCCGACGTGAGCGAGCGCCTGGTGCTGGCGGCGGACATCGGCGGCAGCCAGATGCGCGCCGCCTTGGTCGACCCTCGAGGGAACGTCCTCCTCCGACGGTCCGCGCCGACGCCGGGGCACGGACACGTCCCCGACGTACTCCTCGATCTCATCGCATCGGTCGCATCCGAGAGCAGCCACGGTGCGGCGTCGCACGCAGTTGTCGCCCTTCCGGGAGCAGTCGACTACGAGGAAGGGAGGCTGTTGTGGGCTCCCCATCTTCCCGAGGCGTGGGCGGAACGGCTGTCGCGGGACACGCTGTCGACCCACTTGGCCCTCCCGGTGCACATCGCGAACGACGCGGACATGGCGGCCGTGGGCGAATCTGCGTTCGGCGCGGGCGCGGGCGCGAGGGACGTCGCCTACCTGACGATCTCAACCGGCATCGGCGCCGGAGTGGTCCAGGCGGGCCGTCTCTCACGCGGGAGATACTCGCTGGCCGAAGTCGGCCACACGATCATTGACGTCGAGTCGTGGCGTGACGGTCGGCCGGGCACACTCGAGGAACTCGGATCTGGCAGCGGCGTGGCCCGCCTCGCCCGCTCGGAGGGATTGGGTGAGCTCGAGGCCCGCGCGGTCGGGGCCGCGGCTTCCGAAGGCAATGCCTCGGCCATCGCCGTCTGGCAGGGTGCGCTCGCGGCCTGCGCCGCCGGAATCGAGAACCTCGTCATGTCCTACTACCCGAGCCTGGTCGTGATCGGAGGTGGGATGGGGTGCCGGGACGACTTCTTCCACCCGTTGCGAGAGCAGGTCCTGGCCCGGGCCGAACACCACCCTCGGGATCTGGCCATCGTGCGGTCGGCGTTGGGGGACGACGCTGGGCTCGTCGGCGCAGCGGGTTGGGAGCGGGCGTTCGGGGGTCCTGAAAAGGGCTCCTGAAGTCCGGTCCTGAAGGCCAACTCCTGAAGGTGGCCGCCTCGTGCCCGTTTTCACAGCCCTATCCCAGCAAAGTGACCCGCACCGGGGTAGAGTTCAAGAAGTTGCAACACAACTGCAATCGAACCCACACCCGGGGATGGGCGGGGGGTTGGGGGGCTCGCCCATCGCAGAGCGTGGACCACACCTGAAAAGGAGTACATGTGCGTTTCACTAGGGCAGGTACCTACGGGGGGCTTTCGCTCCTGTTGTCGGCGGTGCTGGTGGGAGCCGCGTGCAGTGGGGCTTCGGCCTCGGTGCGCGCGAGCGGCCCGTCCAACATCTCGACCAAGTCGTTCAACAACAGCTTCACCGCAATGAGCGAGTTCAAGTCGCTCGCCTCAGAAGGCCATGGCAAGGTGGCAGCGCTCCTGCCCGATACCGTCAGCTCCACGCGTTACGTCGAGTTCGACCAGCCGGACATCACCAAGGCCCTCCAGATGGCGGGTGTGAGTTCGTCCAACTACGTCGTACAGAACGCGCTCGGCAGCGACGCCACTCAGCTCACGGACGCGCAAACTGACATCTCGAACGGCGCCACGGTCCTACTGGTGGACCCGCTCGATTCCGGCGTCGGCAGCCAGATTGAGAGCTACGCCAAAGCGCGTGGCGTCAAGGTCATCGACTACGACCGCCTGACCTTGGGTGGGAGCCGCACCTACTACGTGAGCTTCAACAACGTGAAGGTCGGCCAGGTCATGGGCCAGGGGCTCGTCAGCTGCGTGTCGGCCTGGCACGTGTCCAATCCACAGGTCGTCGTCATGCACGGCGCGGTGACCGACAACAACGCGACCCTCTTCGCGCAAGGGTACGACGGCGTCATCAACCCGTACTTCCACAGCCACGGGTGGAAGGCGGTGGCGCACACAGCCGGGACGTGGGACCCGCCGACGGCCGAGACCGAGTTCCAGGCCGTCTACACCGCTCACCGCAACACCAACGCCGCGTTGATCCCGAACGACGAGACCGGTGCGCCGATCATCACCTACCTGCAGTCGCTGCACGTCAAGCCCAAGACGTTCCCGACGACCGGGCAGGACGCCACGCTGACTGGCCTGCAGAACGTTCTGTCGGGCTACCAGTGCGGCACGGTGTACAAGCCGATCTACCTGGAGGCGCAGGCCGCGGTTGCGCTGGCCCTCTACCTGCGGGCGGGCGCCAGGCCACCTGCGTCGCTGGTGAACGGCTCCGTGAAGGACACGATGACCGGCACGAAGGTCCCGTCGGTGCTCGAGACGCCCACATGGGTCACCACGAGCAACATGAACTCGACCATCGTCAAGGACAACTTCGTGCCGACTTCACAACTCTGCGCAGGCTCGTACGCAGCCGACTGCACTGCGGCGGGCATCTCGCACTAGCGGCGTTGTCATTGGATCGCACTCCCCAGCTGGGTAGTGTCGATCCCAAAGAATCGGAACCCAGACCGACCTCCCGTTCCGGAGCCGGGTCGGGAGGTCGGTCTCTGGGACGTTCACCGCACCCAGCCGGGACGGTGACGGGGGTAACGACATGACCGAGGGTGCACCGCTGCTCGAACTGCGGGGTGTGAGCAAGGCTTTCGGCCCCGTGCAAGCCCTCAATCACGTGGACCTTGCTGTCCCACCGGGCCAGGTGACGGCATTGGCCGGCGACAACGGTGCCGGCAAATCAGTGCTCATCAAGACCGTGTCGGGTCTCTGGGAGCCCAACGAAGGGGAGATCCTCTGGGAGGGCTCACCTACCCGGATCCACTCCCCCAACGACGCCGAAGCGTTGGGCATCACGACCATCTATCAGGATCTGGCTCTGTGCGACAACCTGGACATCGTGCAGAACATGTTCCTTGGGCACGAGAAGCTGCGCTACGGCCTACTCGACGAAGCGCGAATGGAGCTCACGGCGCGCCAGACCCTGGCCGACCTTCACGTCACGACCGTGCGCTCCATCCGTCAGCCCGTTGCTTCGCTGTCCGGCGGCCAGCGCCAGTCGGTGGCCGTCGCGAAGGCCGTCATGTCCGAGGCCAAGCTCGTCATCATGGACGAGCCGACGGCGGCGCTCGGCGTGGCCCAGACGAGGATGGTGCTCGACCTCATCAAGCGGCTTTCGAGCCAGGGCACGGCGGTCATCATCGTCTCTCACAACCTCAATGACGTCTTTGCCGTGGCCGACCAGATCTCAATCCTTCACCTGGGAAGGCTGGTGGCGTCGGGCCCCGCATCCGAATTCGATCCCCAGGTGGTGGTCGACTACATGACAACCGGTCAGTCGTCTCGGGTCCCCGGGTGATCCGGTCGTGACCGACATCGTCGACGAGCCGGCAGCACCGGGCCAGCGACCCGCCGATCCGGGGGTGGCCCCCGGAACGGCGATGGGCTCCGAGGAGTTGGTCGCCCTCGCTCCGGACGTCCTGGCGGATTCCCTCGGCGACTACCTGCGTGCCTGGTGGAAGCGCGTCCGCAGCGGCGAGAGCGGCGCGCTCCCCATCATCGCCGGCCTGATCGTCATCTGCATCTTCTTCGAGGTCAGGTCGAGCGCGTTCCTCCACGCCACGAACATCGTGAACCTGTTCGTCCAGGCCGCCTTCATCGTCCTGCTCGGAATGGCGGAGCTCTACGCCCTCATCTTGAGCGAGATCGACCTCTCGGTGGGATTCGTGGGGGCGGTAGGTGCGGCCATCGCAATGGCGTTGATTTCTGAACCCCAGAACTGGCCCTGGTGGGCGGGCCTGATCGTCGGTCTGGCCGCCTGTGCGGTCATCGGGGCGTTCCAGGGCACGATCATCACGAGGCTGAAGATCCCTTCGTTCGTGGTGACCCTCGCGGGTCTCCTGGGCTGGCAGGGCGTCCTCATTTACGTCTTCGACACCGACAAAGGCGCCGTCGGGGGGGTCATCACCATCTCCAGCAGCACCATCAACGACCTCGTGAGCGGCACCATGACGCCCGTCGCCGGCTGGATCCTGCTCATCGCACTCGTCGCAGTGTTCGCGGCGATCAGCTTGGTGCGTAATTCTCGGCGCCGCGCGCAGGGGCTCACTGCTCCGCCGCTCAGCATCACGATCGCCACTATCGTCGCGGTGGCGGTGGCAGGCGGCGTGCTCGTCTTCATCTGCAACTTGAACCGCGGCGTTCTGACCCCGGTGAAAGGTGTCCCCTGGGTCATCCCGTTCGTCGTCCTCGTGCTTTTTGCACAGTCGTTCCTTCTGGGCCGGACGCGCCTCGGTCGATACATGTACGCCATCGGTGCCAGCCCGGAGGCCGCACGCCGGGCCGGCATCAACGTCTCGCTCGTCCGGACGGTCGCGTTCTCGCTCTGCAGCTTCACGGCCGGCTTGGCCGCCGTGGTGTACGCGTCGCGGCTCGGCTCCATCTCCGTCGGGTTCGACGGCGGCACCTACGTGCTCTACGCGGTGGCGGCCGCTGTGATAGGAGGGGCAAGCCTCTTCGGTGGCCACGGCAAGGCCATCCACCCGCTCCTGGGCGGACTGGTGATCGCGACGCTGACAAACGGTCTTGCCCTGCTCAACATCAGCACCGCCGGGACCGACGTGGCCACTGCAGTCGTGTTGCTCGTCGCCGTGGCGGTGGACTCGACGCTGCGGCGGCGGACCAGTACCTCGTGACACAGCTTTCCTGAGCCTCGGCGTCGTCTCGGGGACTAGCGCGCGCGTCGATGCGCTCGCTTCCTCCCTCTATGGTCGGGCTCCCGATGAAACGATCGCTCGGACCGGTCCTGGCAGTGGGCATCGTGGCCGCGGTCTTTGCGCCGTCGGCTTTCTCCGCACCCGCCAGCGGCGCCCCAACCACCGGGTCGTCCGGAGGATGGCTCGTCTACCACGGGAGCTCAGACGGAGACGGTGTTGCGGCCGGGGTCGCCTCGGTCAGCACCTCGGTCCCGGCGTGGTCGTCACCCACGCTCGACGGGCAGCTCTTCGGCGAACCGCTGGTCTCGGGCGGCCGCATCTACGTCGCGACCGAGAACGACACCGTCTACGCGCTCTCCGCGACGACGGGATCGGTGATCTGGTCGGTCCACCTCGGCTCGGCGGTGTCGTCGAGCGCGCTGCCGTGCGGCGACATCAGTCCCACGGTCGGTATCACGGGCACGCCTGTGATCGACCAGGCCCGATCCGAGCTCTTCGTCGTCGCAGACGAGATGGTCGATGGACGGGCCGCCCACAAGCTGGTGGGGCTGGACACGGGCTCTGGAAAGACAGAGCTGAACCAGGACGTCGACCCAGCCGGTGCCGCACCCACCGCGCTGCTCCAACGCACGGGGTTGACGCTCGATGCGGGCAGGGTCGTCTTCGGGTACGGAGGGAACTACGGGGACTGCGGGTCGTATCACGGGTGGGTGGTCGCCGTCCCCGAGGCGGGCGGTGCCGCGGCGGACTTCGAGGTCGACGGTGCACCAGGCGAGAGCCAGGGGGCCGTCTGGATGGGTGGTGCCGCGCCCGTGGTGGACGCCGGCGGCAACGTCTGGGTCACTGCCGGGAACGGGTCGGTGGGCTCGGCCAGCCAGGGCTACGACGACAGCGACTCCGTGCTCGAGCTGTCGCCCACGCTCTCGCTGCGCCAATACTTCGCGCCGGCGACCTGGGCGACCGACAACGCAACCGACAGCGACATGGCGACCGGGCCCGCACTGCTCGGCGACGGTCAAGTGGTCGCAGCGGGCAAGTCCCGCGTCGTCTATCTGTTGAACGCGGCGTCACTCGGTGGCATCGGGGCGCAACAGGCGTCGCTTCCCGCCGCTTGCCAAGACGACATAGAGGGCGGCGTCGCGGTCGTAGGCACCACCGTCTACCTCCCGTGCCTCAGCGGCATCATCGCCGTGCGGGCCTCGAGCGCGCCTGCCTCGCTCCGCGTCCTGTGGAGCTCGGGGGTCGGCGGCGGTCCGCCGATCGTGGCCGCCGGCCTGGTCTGGACCATCGGGAGCGACGGCACCTTGTCCGGCCTCGACCCTGCGACCGGCGCGGTGCGGCAGCAGGCCACCATCGGCGCCCCGGCGAACCACTTCCCGACGCCTTCTGTGGGGGCGGGACTCCTCCTGACGCCCGCGTCCGATCGCGTCGTGGCCTTCCGGGCGCCCCAATCGGCCCCATCGACTTCGGCCTCGACCACGTCGACGACAGCGCCGGCCGCCACAACCACCGCCCCGCCTCCGGCGTCGGCCGCGGGCCACGCGACGCCGCGGGGCAACACAGGCGTCAGCGATGTCACGCTGGCCGTCGTGGTCGGGATATTCGCCGTCGCCGGTGCCGCGACCGGGCTCGTGCTCCGGCGCATCCGGCGCGGCCGCATCCGGCGCGGCGGCGGGCCGGCGGCATGACCGTCAGAGACAGGTCCGTCGCGCGTGCGGTGCGCCCGAGCGAGGCGTGTGACCGCGTCAGCGCCCGGCGAGAACGAGCTCGATCACGGTGCCCAGCCCGGCCAGCATCAAGGACACCGAGACGATCACGGCAGTCGCCTTGAAGAAGGGACGGTGGATCGGCTCCCACTCGCCGAGGTCGTCGAACTCGTCGAGGGGCGGGTAGTCGCCTCCCTCCGAGGGGCCGGCCTCAATTGGCACACGCTCGTCCAACGGACGCGGCTCCCTGGTGGCGATGTACCCGACGAACGGCGCCAGCCCGTTCGGGAAGTGCGGCTGGGGCGGTCCTGGCAGGTGACCCTGCATCACCCCCACGTTACCCCTGCGCAGGACGGCGCGAACCCGTCACGATTACCCTCGGTCGCATGACCGAACCCCAGGAGATCGGCTTCACCGCGGCTGAGTCGACGCCGCGCTTCCCGCACGACCCGAGGCCGGCGGCCGGCGCGCCCAATGTCGTGGCCATCGTCCTCGACGACACCGGTTTCGCCCATCTCGGCTCGTTCGGCTCGGACATGGCCACACCTCACATGGACGAGCTCGCACGCGGGGGCGCACCGTTCAACCGTTTCCACGTCACCGCACTGTGTTCGCCGACCCGCGCCTGCTTCCTCACGGGGCGGAACCACCACGCAGTCGGGATGGGTTTCCTGGCCGACATCCCGCTCGCGTTCCCGGGTTACGACGGCCGGCTGCCCAAGACGGCGGCCACCATGCCGCGCCTTCTGCGGGACGCCGGCTACTCGACGCTGGCCGTCGGCAAGTGGCACCTCACCCCGCGCGGGCAGCGCTCGGCGGCCGGGCCGTTCGACACGTGGCCGCTCGGCCTCGGCTTCGAGCGGTACTACGGGTTCCTGCAAGGTGACACGAACCAATGGACGCCCAACCTCGTCTGCGACAACCACTACGTGGAGGCGCCACGACGACCAGAAGACGGGTACCACCTGAGCGAGGACCTGGCCGACCAGGCCAGCCGCATGGTGCAGGACCAACAACAGGCGGCGCCGGGCAAGCCCTTCTTCTTGTATCTCGCCTTCGGCGCGCTGCACGCGCCCCATCACGTGCCTTCCGAATGGGTGGAGCCGTACCGGTGTGCCTTCGACAAGGGCTGGGACTCGTGGCGGGAAGAGCTGTTCGCGCGTCAGCGCGCCTCGGGCGTTGTCCCCGAGGGCACGACCCTCACCGAGAGGCCTCCGTGGGTCGCGCCGTGGTCCGACCTGCCGGCCGAGGAGCGGCGCATGCTGGCCCGCCAGCAAGAGGTGTTCGGCGGCTTCCTCAGCCACACCGACGCCCAGATCGGCCGTGTCCTCGACACCCTCCGGCGCCTCGGCCTCATGGAGAACACGGTGGTGCTGCTGTTCTCGGACAACGGTGCGAGTGCCGAGGGCGGTGTGCAGGGCAGCGTCAACGAGCACCGCTTCAGCGCCCACGTGCGGGAATCCCTGACGGACAACGTGGCCCGCTACGACGACTGGGGCGGATTCACGACGTACAACCACTACTCCTGGGGCTGGGCGTGGGCGGGGAACACGCCCCATCGGCTGTGGAAGCGCTACACGTGGCTGGGCGGAACCCGCACGCCCCTCGTCCTCCACTGGGAGGGCCACGTCGCCCGGGCCGGGACGATGCGCCAGCAGTTCACCCATGCGATCGACCTGATGCCGACGATCCTGGCGGCGGCCGGCGTGGACGTGCCCGACGCGGTGGACGGCGTGCCCCAGCAGCGTCTCGACGGAACGAGCCTGCTGCCTCTGCTCGACGACCCCGCCGGGGCCGAGGTCCGTGACACGCAGTACTTCGAGATGATGGGTTCGCGCTCGATCTATCACGCCGGGTGGAAGGCGACAACCGATCACATCAGCTCTGGCGTCCTCGACGAGGAAGAACGCGCGATCGGCAGCCGCCGCTTCGAGGATGATCGATGGGAGCTCTTCGAGCTCGAGACGGACTTCTCCGAAGCCAGAGACCGGGCCGGCGACGAACCGGAACGGCTCCGCCGGATGGTGAGCCTTTGGACCTCGGAGGCTGAGCGCAACAACGTCCTCCCCATCTCCGACGGGCTGGTCGATCGCCTCGGCCGCTTCATCCCCTCGGCCTGGCCGGCAGGGCGGGACCGCACGTTCGTGCCCGGAGGCAGCGCAGTCAGTGACGAATCGGTCCCGTTGTTGTGGGGCGGCTTCCGCATGACCGCCGACATCGATGTCGGTCCGTCCGCGAACGGGGTGATCTTCGCCCTCGGTGACTGGTTCGGCGGCTATGCCCTGTACGCGGTGGGCGGGCTCCTCCACTTCTCGTTCGCGCGTGCCGCCGATGTCCTGGAGCTGCAGACGCGGTCGCCGCTCACAGCCGGGCGACACGAGATCGGCGTCTACTACGGGCTGGGTGTCGACAGAGACCACGGGCGAATGCTCTTGCTGGTGGACGGGGACGAGATCGACGAGGTCGCCGTTCGGGGGACTCTGCCCCTGGCCCTCCAGCACGGCGGGGCTGGTCTCCGCCTGGGTCGCGACATCGGGTTCCCCGTGTCCCCTCGTTACAGCCCGCCGGCCGAATTCTCCGGGGTCGTGCACTCGCTTCGGATACAGACCCCCGGCGCGCCCCCGCCCGACCGGGACGGCGTGCGCGCCGCGCTGCACGCGGACTGAGGGGGTGCGCGCCGTTTTGACGAAAGCGCGCTGAATCACTCCCCGAAAGTCACCCCGGCCAACTTGGTCAAGTCCTCGATACGCCAGCTTCCCGGCGGGCTTCCCTCGAGGGCGGCCTGCACGGCGAGCCGTTGCAGAAACGCGTTGACCGGGGTCGGCACCCCGTGGAGGGCTCCCAGGAGCACGATCTCCCCGTTGAGGAACTCCGCCTCGATCGATCCGGCTCGCCGGGCCAGGCTCTGCCAACTGGAGCCACCTTGCCATTCTCCCGAAGAGGTCGGTGCCAGCTGGAGGTAGTCGCCCCTGCGGGCGCGATCCTCTTCCGAGCTGGCCACGTCGATCCCGGCCGCGGCGAGCGCCTCCTTGCCTTCCCTCTGGGCCTCTCGGGCCAAGGGGCCGAATCGGCCCTCCGCTCCGCTCAGTGCCTCCACCGCGTTCGCCAGGTTCATGAGGAGCTTGCGGTACTTCCAGCGCATGATGTCGTCGCGGGCGACCGACTGGAACGTCGTCGTCGCGATGGCGTCGGCGATGGCCTGGCCGCGATCGTCGACACCTGAAGGGAAGCGGCCGAGGTCGAGCAGTCCCGAGACCGGAGCCGAGTGGATCTGGACGACGCCCGGCCGCAGCTGCGTGGCGGGGCACATCACGCACATGGCGTACGTGTTCGCGAAGTGGCGCAAGACTCGGCGTTCGTTCTCCACTCCGTTTTGCATACACACAACCGGCGTCGAGGGCGGCGCGACGTGTAGTTGGGTCAGGGCATGGTCGGTCTGCTGACCCTTCACGGCCAACAACACCACAGCCTCTCCATTCGCGTGCGCGTCCCAAGACACCTGGGCCGGGTCGGACACGACTGGCACGGGCAACGTGACGGTCTCCCCGGGTGCCTCGAGGACGAGCCCTTCCTCGAGCGCACGGCCGTGCTCGCCCCGCGCCACCAGCGTCACGTCGAAGCCCTTCTGGAACAGCCGGCCGCCGACTGCCCCTCCTATGCCACCAGCCCCCATCACGACGAAGCGCATGACTGCACTCTGCCATGCACGGCGTGTCAAGCTCTCGTCGTGGGCAAGAGCACTCCCGTCGAGCGGGTCACGGCGCTGGGCGGCGCCGTGACGGGTGCGCCCCTGCGCCTGGTCGGCGGCCTGGCCGCGCCGACCCGGAGCAACCTGGCCCACAACGTGCGCCGCGCCGTCGGCATCAGCGAGGAGCCGCCGGCCATCGCAACCGATCCCGAGACCGCATACCTACCACCAGGGGGAATCGCACGACGCGTCCATGCGGACCTGCCGACCATGCTCATCGGCGGCGTGAGCGCGCTCCTGCTGCAGTCTCTACACCCGCTCGCCATGGCCGGCATGGCGAACCACTCGAGCTATCAAGAGGACCCCTTGGGCCGCCTACGGCGCACCGCGACCTTCGTCGCCGCGACGACCTTCGGGACCGTGGCCGAAGCGAACGCGGCCATCGCGCAGGTCAAGCGGGTGCACCGCCGCGTCAAGGGGATCGCGCCCGACGGCCGGCCCTACACGGCCGACGATCCGGACCTGGTGACGTTCATCCACGTCGCCGAGGTGTCGAGCTTCCTGGCGTCGGCGCGGCGCTACGGGACCCGACCCCTCACTCCCGAGCAGTGCGACCGCTACTACCGCGAGGTGGCACAAGTCGCACTCGACCTCGGGGCGAGTTGGGTGCCGCGCTCTGCGGGCGAGGTCGAGAGCTATCTGCTGCGCCTGCGACCTTTGCTCTACGCCGGGCCGCAGGCCCGAGAGGCCCGTGACTGGTTGTTGCGCGGCGTCGCGCAGCGGCCGAGCGAGCGCGCCACGTACACCCTCGTGCTCGCGGCTGCGATCGGGGTCCTTCCCAGTTGGGCCCGCCAGGAGCTCGGGCTGTCCTTCGCCGGCCCTGTGGACCTCTTCGTCGACACGGCGGCCGTCACCCCGCTGGTCCGGTGCCTCAGCGCCGTCCTGCGCCAGATCGTCACGCCTTCGTCCTGACGGATCCTCATCGTTCTGACCGACTGGGCATTTCCTGGGCGCAGGTCAGGTGGCCAGGTGTTCAGGTGGCCAGGTGGTCAGGTGGCCAGGTGTTCAGGTGGCCAGGTGGTCAGGTGGTCAGGTGGCCCGGTGTTCAGGTGGCCAGGTGGTCAGGTGGTCAGGTGGTCAGGTGGTCAGGTGGTCAGGTGGTCACATGGTCACATGGCAGCGGAGAGCCCGCCGTCGACGACGACCACCTGGCCCGTCACGTACGCGGCCCCGGCCAGCGCGAGGATCACCTTGGCCACGTCGTCGGGTTGCCCCGATCGCTTCAAGGGCGCCACCTGCCGGACGACCTCCCGTACGACGTCCCAATCCTCGGTCCACGGTGTGTCGACCAGCCCCGGCGCCACCGCGTTGACCCGCACCTCGGGCCCGACCACCTTGGCCAGAAGCACGGTCATGTGGTTCACCGCCGCCTTGCTAGCCGCGTAAGGAATGGACGAGCCGGTCGGCCGGACGCCCGCCACGGAGGCGACGTTCACGATTGAGCCACCCATCTCACGCAGGGCGGGCAGCGCGGCCACCGACATGGCCCACGTTCCGAAGACGTTGACCTCGAAGATGCGCCGCCAGACGTCGACGGAGGCAGCCTCGACATCTTGATGCGGGATCACGGCGGTCGTCCCTGCGTTGTTCACCAGTACGTCGAGCCGTCCCCACGTGTCAAGCGCAGCGGCCACGATGCGCTCAGGCGCGCCGGGCTCTGCGATGTCGCCTTGCAGGTAGCGCGCGTCGGGCAGCGCCGCGGCCACGGCCTCCCCTTCGACGATCGAACGCGACGAGTTGACGAGCACGGAGGCCCCCGCGCTGGCGAAGGCGCGCGCTGTCGCTGCGCCGATGCCGCTCGACGAGCCGGTGACGGCGACCACCCTGCCCTCAAAGGGCGCGCCACTCACGTCGGCCACGTCACCGGGGGACGATCCCCCACCGAGCCGACCATTCCTGTCCGGGCTGCAGATTGATGACGTCCGTGCTGGTCCGCAACGCGTTGGGCGGACATGTCATCGGCTCGATCGCGACGGCTCGCCGGCGGCGCGCCACCTCAGGCAGCGTGTCTCCCGTGTAGACCATCAAGTACGGGAAGGCCCGGTCGGCCCACAGCGATACGCCGCCGCCTCCGTCTTGGGTATCGAGGCTGGCGTGGGCGACGCCCCGGGTGTCACGGTCGAGAGTGGTGTAGGCGGTATCGAGCGCAGCCGGACCCACGACGCGCGGCGTCGTGAAGTCCCGCTCGGTGCCCTCCACCGGGGAAAGTGCGCCCGTGGGCAGGCCGCGATCGTCGAGGTCCAGCGTGTGGCGCGCCGGCACGTGCAAGATGGCGCCGTCGACCGTCTCGGGTCCCGCCATGAGGTAGGGATGGAAGCCCAAGCCAAACGGAATCGGGCCCTCCTCGAGAGAGCTGGCCTTGATCGTCACCGTGAGGCCGTCGCGGCCGACGTGGTACTCGATCTCGAGGAGCAACGAGAACGGGTAGCCGGGTGAGGGGTGAAGCTGCAACCGGAGGGAGATTTGGTTCTGGTGCCGTGTCTGGATCGTCCAGGGCATCCAGCGCACCAGTCCGTGGATCGCGTTCCGCCGTTCGGGCTCATCGAGGGCGGCTTGGGCTTGCACTCCGTTGAACTCGTAACGACCCTCGGCCAATCGGTTTGGCCACGGGGCCAAGACCTGGCCCCGGCCCGAGTGCGACCACTCGCCCGGGCCGAACCCGTCGACCACCGGAGTGTCCCCCACCGTGTACGCCCGCAACGTGGCCCCCACCTCGCAGACGACGACCTGTTGGCGGCCGTGCCCGATCCGCCACTGCTGCCCGGTGGGCGAGGCGACCGAGATCCGGGACGTCAGCGGGTTCATGTCGAGTGAATTGAACCATTCCTCGACCCGGTAGTGAAAACGAGGATGGCGACGCGCGGCCGTGAAGGTGGGGTTACCGGGCCACGAACGGCCGGTGACGCAGCCTGGACCGTGCCAGCAGGGCATGTAGGGTGCAGGCACGTGAGGATTCTCGTCACCAACGACGACGGGGTGGCGGCGCCGGGGCTCGCTGCGCTGGCGAGGTCGCTGATGGAGTGGGCGGAAGCCAGCAGTGCCGACGGGCCGGGAATTGCGCACGAACTCGTCGTCGTGGCCCCCAGCTCCAACTACAGCGGGGCCGGCGCGGCGGTGGGCTCGGTGACCGACGGCACGACGATCTCGTACCACCGGGCGTTCGTGGACGGGGCCGACCACATCGAGGCGTACGGGCTCGATGCCTCGCCGGCGCTGTCTGTCATTGCGGGCGCGCTCGGCGCCGTGGGGCCGAAGCCGGATCTCGTTCTGTCCGGCATCAACCACGGCGTCAACGTCGGCCGTTCGGTGCTTCACTCGGGCACCGTGGGCGCGGCACTGACCGCGAGTCAATTGGGCATTCGTTCGATGGCTGTGTCGTTGCGCTCCGGGGGCACCCCCCGGCCGTGGGAGTCAGCGGCCGAACTCGCTGTGGCCCTCGTTCCGGTTCTGGCCGCGGCGCCGGCGCGCACGGTACTGAACCTGAATGTGCCGGCCCTGCCCTTGGCGGCGATCCGCGGCCTGCGTTGGGCCAGGGTCAGCGGGGCCGGTCTGATCAAGTCGGCCCGGGGCGGCGGGACGTGGGTGGCACCGAATCCCGAAGAGATGGAAGGTCCGGCCTCGGCCGAGGCCGCCCGCTCCATCATGGAGGGCGGGCCGGAGGACAAGGGCGAGATCGTGTTCACCGTTGGCTCGCCCTTCCCCCACTCGGGCGACCTAGGGCTCGCTGAGGCTGCGACCGAGGACGCAACGCTGGTCGCGCAGGGCTTCGCCGCGCTCACGGCGCTGCGCGGCCCCCGCGCCGAAGAGGACCCCGAGCTGTTGGCCCAGCTCGACGGAGGACTGGGGGACGCCCTCGAGGGGTTCGCGTTCGTTGGGTGAAGTTGTGTGGCGTGGCGGGACGCATGCCTTGTCGGCGTGGTCGCCTCTCGGCTCGGTTCGGGGAGATGCCGCGCTTCGGTTCGGGCTCGGGTTCGGCCAGAGGAGGTGTTTCTCTCAGAACTGCAAACGAACACGTTTATAGTTTTGAGAGATGAGATACCCGCCCCGCCTTTGCTCGCGCTCGCTCAGCCCGGGGGCCCTCATCCTTCCCATCTCGGCTCCGCCATCTCGGCTCGGCTCGAGGGGGGTGTTTCTCTCAGAACTGCAAACGCACACGTTTATAGTTTTGAGAGAAACTCCCGCCACATCCGCTCGTGTTAGCTCAGCCCGGGGCCACTCATCGTCAACATCCCCTGCTCGCGCCGGCCGTCAGGACTCACCCCACCCAATCATTCCTCGTCGATCCGGGGCGCACGCCTCCCCCGCTTCGTCTCGCCTCGGCGCCTCTTCCCTTCGACGCGCCGAATTTGCGAGCTCGTGGTCGGCCGGGTCCGGCGGCGCGTGGGCTCGACCTTCAGGGCGTCGTCGAGCTTGGCGGCCAGGCGCTCGAGCGCGACTTGGCGGTTGCGGGACTGTGAGCGCGACTCGGAGGCGCTGGCTCGCACCACGGGCCCGAGACGCCGCAGGAGGCGGGCACGCTGGCGAGGGCCCAGGGTCGCCGAGGCGGCGACGTCGAACTGAACCTCGACCCGGCTGAGCGTCCGGTTCGCGTGTTGCCCCCCGGGACCACCCGGCGTGGTGGCGCGCCAGGTGATCTCCGCCAGCGGCAAGTCGAGCCCTCGATGCACACGGAGGGTCTCGGCGCCGGCCATGAGACGAGCGTAGGGGCGCACGGATACTCTCCGGTGGCATGGACCATCGGCATCTCGGAGCGTCGGGCCTGGAAGTCTCGGCCCTCGCCTTAGGCAACTGGATCACACACGGCAGCCAGATTGAGGAGGAGACCGCAGCGGCCTGCGTGAGGGCGGCGCTCGACGCCGGGATCACGACGTTCGACACGGCGGACGTCTACGCCGACGGGCGGGCCGAGGAAGTGTTGGGAAGAGCGCTCAAACACGTTCGGCGCGACTCCATCGAGATCTTCACGAAGGTGTACTGGCCGACCGGCCCCAACCCCAACAACCGCGGCCTGTCCCGCAAGCACATCGTGGAGTCGCTGCACGCGTCGCTGGACAGGTTGCAGACCGACCACGTCGATCTCCTCCAGGCTCACCGCTTCGACTACGAGGCCCCGTTGGAGGAGACGCTGCGCGCGTTCGACGACCTGGTCCGCCAGGGCAAGGTGCACTACGTCGGTGTCTCGGAGTGGTCGGCCGAGCAGATCGCGGACGCACTGCGGCTGGCCGACGAAATGGGTTTCGACCGAATCGTGTCCAACCAACCCCAGTACTCACTGATCTGGCGCGTGATAGAGGCAGAGGTCGTGCCACTCTGCGAGACCGAGGGCGTAGGCCAGATCGTGTGGTCGCCGCTGGCTCAGGGTGTGCTCACGGGCAAGTACCTTCCGGGAGGCCAGCCACCTCCGGCCGGTTCCAGGGCGAGCGGGCCAGAGGGAGGCGAGCTCAGCTGGCTCCTTCGGGACGAGGTGCTCGATCCCGTCCAGGCCTATGCCGACCTCTGCCGGGAGGCAGGTTACGCGCCGGCTTCCGTCGCGTTGGCTTGGGTGCTGCGAAACCAGAACGTCAGCAGCGCCATCGTCGGGGCGAGCCGGCCCGAGCAGATCGCGGAGAACGTCATGGCCCTCGACGTGGTCTTGGAACCCGACTTCGTCGAAGCCATAGAGAAGGCGCTCGCGCCGGCCACGCTGTTCGACCCCGGATTCACGTTCAGCCCGGCGCGTCGAAGCGAGATGTGAAGGACCGCACGGCCTGCGTGGAGTGGGTGCGGTGCTCCTCGAAGACTCGGGTATAGCCAGTGTGTGCGATTTGCCAGCCGTCCTCCGTCCTCCGGTAGCGGTCGACGTAGAAGGCGGTCCCGCCGATCTCGAGGTCGGCTGCTGGCACAATGACTCGGTCCTGCAGGTACCAGGTTCCCTCCGCGGTCGTGTCCGAGGTCAGGATGACCTCAGGGTGATGGCCGTGGTGCTCGGTCACGATGCCCGGGTCGCCCAGGACCTCCCTCAACCAGCCGACCATGGCGGTCCGGCCCTTGAGCAGGGTCCGTCCGTCCTCGTAGGAGGCCGTGGCATCCTCGGTCAACAGCTCGCTCAGTGCGTCGAACTCCTTCAGATCGAGCGTCCGGAAGTAGGCGTATTTCACCCGGCGGATTGCTTCGAGCTCGGCGGCCTCGTTCACGATGACTCCCTCTCTCCCCAGCTGCCCCACGGGGCTCGCCAGGGTAGTCCCCGGCTCGGTTGGCGGTCAGTGGCCGGGGCGACCACCATTCCGAGGGTGCCGACGGACGACAGACGGCAACGCATCGCCGCGTACGGCGTCTGCCGGGACGCCGAGGGACGCCTTCTTCTGGCCCGTGCCTCGAGCACGCTGGCACTGCGGGGCCGCTGGTTCCTCCCGGGCGGCGGCGTGCAGCACGGGGAGAGCCCTGCAGAGTCGCTCCACCGTGAGATCGTGGAAGAGTCTGGGCTGACGGTCGAAGTGGGTCCCCTGCTCGAGGTGCTCTCCGACGTCCGCACGTTGCCGGATGGGACCAGCCTGCACACGGTACGCCTCGTCTACCGCGTCGACTCCTGGGATGGCACGCTGAGGCCCGAGTCAGATGGCACCACCGACTTCGTCGGGTGGTTCACGCCCGAGGAGGTACGCGCCATGCCGCTCGCCCGCTACGCCCGGGACGTCGTGGACCGGTTGTCGTGAGCGGCGATGTGAGCAGCAATGTGAGCAGCGACGGCGACGGACGACACCACATCGTCATCATCGGCTCCGGTTTCGGTGGCCTCTTCGCTGCCAAAGCGCTCAAGCGCGCTCCCGTTCGGGTCACGCTCGTCGATCGCACCAACCACCACCTCTTCCAACCTCTGCTTTACCAGGTTGCGACGGGCATTCTCTCGGCGGGACAGATCGCGCCCGCCACCCGCGACGTCCTACGCAACTACCCCACGCTCAACGTCGTCCTGGCCGAGGTGGAACGAATCGACCCCGTGGCGCGGGTCGTCCACGCGGACGAGTACGGCCACCCCCTGGCGATCGCGTACGACAGTCTCATCGTCGCCGGAGGCTCGACCCCGTCGTACTTCGGCCACGACGAGTTCCGAACTCTCGCCGCGGGCATGAAGTCGCTCGACGATGCTCTCGCACTACGGGGAAAGATCTTCGGCGCCTTCGAGCGCGCCGAGGCGGAGGTCGACGACGACATCCGGCAGGCGCTGATGACCTTTGTCCTGATCGGTGGTGGTCCAACTGGCGTGGAGATGGCCGGGCAGCTGATCGAGCTGTCGCGGCGCGCGCTACGGCGTAATTACCGCCACATCGACCCGGGATCCGCTCGCGTGATCCTCGTCGAAGGAGGGGACCGTCTCGTGCCGGTCATGGGCGCGCGGCTGTCCCGCCTCACCGCCCGCACCCTGGCTGGCATGGGCGTCGAAATCCGCCTCAACACCATGGTCACCGGCATGGACCAAGGCGGAGTCGAGCTCACCACAGGCGGCGGAGACATCGAGTGGATCGCGGCGGCCACCAGGATCTGGGCGGCCGGCACCCAGGCCGCCGGCTTGGGAGCGCACGTGGCCGAGGCTGCGGGGGCCGAGGTGGACAAGGCGGGCCGCGTGGTGGTCACCCCCGACTGCTCACTCCCGGGACATCCCGAGATCTTCGTCGTCGGCGACCTGATGGCCCTCGACGACCTGCCGGGCGTGGCCGAAGTCGCCATGCAGTCCGGGGCTCATGCCGCCCGCACCATCGTGCGCCGGCTGAACGGCCAGCCGACGAAGCCGTTCCGCTACATCGATCTGGGCACCGTGGCGGTGATCTCGCGGTTCCGGGCCGTGGCGAAGATCGGTCCGCTGCGAGTGGGCGGGTTCGCAGGGTGGCTGATATGGCTCGTGGTGCACATCACGTTCCTCACCGGATTCAAGAACCGCTTCGGCGCGCTCATGCGCTGGGTGGTCAGCTTCGTCGGGCGGGGACGTTACGAGCGGGCGCTGACGGGACGCTGGGTGGCCAGGTCGGACCCGAGGGCCGAATCTGCCTAAGGTTCGGCCCGAGAGACGCACCGAAACTTCCACCCGACGGAGGGACCGACATGCCCATCAACGTGACCCCGATTCCGGGACTGAGCGACCACATCAACGACGTCCGCCTTCGCACGGCTCGCATCGTGAACGAGAAGATCCTGCCCAACGAGCGGGTGCTTTGGCACGCGCGCGGCAGCGGTGTGAGCGATGCCGAGCGCGACGAGGCGCGCGCGCTGCGGCGGGAGATCCAGGACAAGGTCAAGGCCGAAGGGCTGTGGGCGCCCCACCTGCCCCCCGAGTACGGCGGCATGGGCATCGACTTCATGGCCCACGCCTACATGAACGAGATCCTCGCCTATGCCGTCGGCGCGGCGGGTTTGTTCGGAGTTGTGGCGCCCAACTCGGGCAACCAGACCATCCTGGTCAAGTACGGCACGGACGAGCAGAAGAAGAAGTGGCTGCTACCCCTCGTCGAGGGCACCATGCAGTCGGGCTTCTCCAT
>JBPYFR010000171.1:0-3570 GCA_051985685.1 Acidimicrobiales bacterium | reverse complement strand
ATCCCCAAGACCCGGGAAGCACGGATGCAGAATCGAGAACACAAACGTCCCGTCGGCCTGCAGCACCGATCGGAACGTCTCGAGCGCGCCGTCGAGATCATCGATGTCCGACAGGCCGAAGTTGCACACCACCGCATCGACACGGATGCCGGCGAGCGCACCAGCGGACGACACGTCTGCCAGGACATACTCGATTTCGAGAGGCGCGCCAGCTTCGCTGGCGCGTGCTCTGTCGAGCAGAACCGGCGACAGATCGACACCGGTCACCTGGGCACCGCGGCGCGCAAGCTCGCGGGCAACGCGTCCCTCGCCGCACGGCGCGTCGAGCAGGCGCGTTCCCCGCACGTCTCCGAGCAGTTCGAGCAGCGTCGCGGTCGCGGGATCATCGACGCGGTCGCCGAACATCGTCACGTAGTCGCCGGCGGCGTCGTCGTACCGGGCGGGTCCGCGGTCCACAACGAGGAAGCCTAGAACGGTATTACCGAGGAGCAGTCAGGCTTGCGTGCTGTTACCACCCGGTCGCGGCGCCCAGACGCACGCCGCCTTGATCATGGTGCTCGGCGAGCGCAGCTCGGCCCGCGTCAACGGCAGGTGCCCTTGCGCTGGGCGCCGCGTCTTCGAAAATGGCACGCGAGATGCCCGTCGTGAGCAGGACTCGATGGTGCCGTCAACGGTGCCACGGGCGGCGATCAGCAGCATCGGCGTCTCGAACGGCGCGACGTCGATCTCGTCGAGGCCAGCCTTGTCGAGGAGAGCGCCCACGCGGTGGCGTGTTCGGGCGGACGGGATCACGCGACGAGGATGAACGGCACCCATCTGTCCCTTCGATCACCGGTCCCCGAACCGTCCCCAATCCGTCCCCAAACCGTCCCCAAGCGGTCCCCCTACGGTCTCCACTCAGTCCCACGTCGCCTAGGAAGAGTCCGTCTCGCGCTGTTTGCCGCTCACGGCCGTCGCGGTGCTTCCCGCGGGCTGTCGGAACGGCCATGGTTCGTTGAAGCCCGGCGACGACTGGAGTCATCACGTCGACCAGGTCGTCTGCGAGCCCGTAATCGGCGCGGGAAAATCGGGGGGAGCGGCCCTCTTTTCCGCCGGACCGCGGCCGGGCACGAGGCGCCTCGTCAGGTAGGCAGCTCCTGTGACGGCTTGGAGCATGTGGCCATGAGGCAACCGGTAGTTGCGCGCCTGACCGCTCGGGTTGGGCCTGGTCGAAGGCGTCCGGTCGGGAGATCAGGTGTTGCTCCATCTCGACTCCGGCTAGCCAGAAGCTTCGTCCGCGCTCATGACTGCGAATCGAGTTGTCTCTGCCGGAGCAGCTGAGCCCACCTGTCTGCTCCCGACCCCGTGAACATCCAGCCCCTTCCTGCGTCAAGGAAGCTGTCGCCCTCCAAGCCGGTCTCGAGACTTCCGTCGCTCAGGCGCACGGGCATGGGTGACAGACACACAAGCACCAGGGTGCCGTGGCGACCCGATGGGGACCACCTGGCGACGCCTGCCGCGACGCTGCCCGGGTGCTCAACATCTCGCGCATCTACCGAGGCGACAGTCGTCGCGGCGTCCCGTACTACCTCGAAAGGGTGCCCACCTCGCGTGAGGACTGCTGCACTCACCAAGGGGAGGCGCGTATGGCTACGGGAACGCGGAGACCGAGGGCCGCCCCCTCTCCCGCGACGCAGCAGCCATGAAATCGGCGGTTCCCATGGAAGGAACGTTTGTGAGCAGCAGCACTTCGTCCGTTCGCCTATCTGTCTCCGGCCAAGAAAGAGGAAAGGCATGGTGACCCTGAGAGCGGTGGGACGGGGGGAAAGTCCGGAAGGGTCCTTGCGCCTTCGGGAACGCGGTCGCTACTTCACGCTCGAGCAAGTTGCACAGGAATACCCCGTATTCACCATCCGGCTCCTGCGGCGCTTGATCCAACAGCGGCGCATCCCGTTCAGTCGGGTTGGCCGTCGAATCGTCATCGCCGAGACTGACATCGAGGCCTACGTCGAACACAACCGCGTCGAGACCTCGCCCTGGATGCTATGAGGCCATGTTCTGCGAACTGAGAACTCGATCGACCCGGCTCGTGCTCGAGACCGGATTGCGCTCAGCGCTTGGTCTCAGGACGGCGTCCACTTTCGAAATCTGGGCTCGTCCCATTTCGGCCTGGCGAGCCTTGTAGTGCTTGTACATGACCGTGACGTTCTTGTGCCCACACCACGCCGCGGCTTCCTCGATGGGTACCCCGGCGTCGAGCCACACCGTGATTGCCGTCTTTCTCAGGCCGTGGGGTCGGAACCGACCCGCGGAGGAATCGACCAGACCGACCTTGTCAACCGCGGCGTGCCAGACGCGGCGGCGCCAGGCGTGGTAACGGTAGTGTCCTCCTTCAGGCGCAGGGAAGAGTGGATCCTCGGGCCCAAGCTGCGAGCGCCGAATATGGTCGGCGACTTCTCGCAGAACCACAGGCTCGGCATGGGAACAGTCCGGATCGCTTCCTCTGTCTTGGGCTCGTCGATGTCGAGATGGCCGGCCAGATCGACGACTCGCTTCGACACACTGACCTCGTGAGTTTTCAGGTCGACGTCGAAGACCTTGAGGGCAAGGCATTCACCGATCCGCAGGCCGGTGTAGGCGAGGACGAACACCATCGCCCGGTACCTGGAGTCGATGGCGTCGGCGAGTTGAGCGACCGCCGCCTGATGGAGCACCCACTTCTTCGGCGATTGCGGTTTCGGGTATTTGACCCCGCGAGCCGGGTTCGAGGCGATTCGTCTGGAGTCAACTCCCCACTGCAGCATCTTTCCGAGGATCTGGTTCGCTTTGATGACGGTCGCCGGAGCCAGCGGCTTGCCGCCTGCGCCTCCCGACTTCGACAACCGCGCAACCCATCCCTGCACCGCTTCCAGGTCAATAGCCGCGATCGCCATCTTGCCGAACTCGGGGATCAGGTACCGATCGGTGTACTCACGATCCCTTTTAAGCGTCGTGCGTCGCACTGCCGTCTCGTGTGTCCGAAAGAATGCCTCAGCAAGATCGGCGAAGCTGATGCGGCCCCGCCCAGGGTCGGTCCAGTCGCCCCCCACAAGATGTGTCTGCTGGCGTGCTAACCACTGGTCAGCTTCGGACTTCGAAGGAAAGGTCGACGGCGCCTGGTGCCGAAAGGCATTTCCGTCCACGAATGACGCTTGCCACCGACCGGAGGGGAGCTGGCGTATCGCGCCGAATGACCGGCGGCCGGCGCGACGTCGCCTTGCTGGCCGGACCTCTGCTCTCCGGACGCGCCGACCGGTCGTGTGTGGAACGGCCTCCAGCCAGTGTTCGGCTTCATCAACTGTGTCGAATGTTTGCGGAACGCGGCGGCCCGTTTCGGGATCACGGTATGTCGCCTGGAAGCGGCCCGATGGCAACTCGCGCAGGCCACCGAACGAGCGTCTGCTGGCTGACATGTCGGCTCACTTTAGTGAGCGTGCACCGCAGAAGTTGTATAGCACGGGGGTTGCACGAGATGTTGCACGCCGCCTCAGAGGGAACTACAGGTGCCCAGAAACCCTTGTACCGTAAGGATTTCTCCCGTGGGCGCTGGCA
>JBPYFR010000170.1:0-3518 GCA_051985685.1 Acidimicrobiales bacterium | reverse complement strand
CGGTATGGGCCGGTTTACCTACCTGACTCCGAACTGGCAGGCCGAGGACTTTTACACAGGCGGCCCGTACGGGGTAGGCGACCCGGGGGCGTGGACGGCAACCCAACTGCTGGCGAGCCCGCCGCCGATTACCCACTAGCCGGGGCGGCAGACAGCCGCCTGTTTTGAAACGCGGGATGGGCCGGTGGGCCGGCCAGGTGGAGGGGTCGATGGCAGGTGTGTTGTCGCCGAAACGGCTTTTGTTGCGGAACGCCTTGGCCAAAGGCGGACGAGTCCGATTGCTACGTCGAGTGCTACGCTGACCACCTGACGCGGTGACCAGCTGACAGAGAGAGGTGGGTGCGAACGCTGAGTCGTGGGTAGGGGCTGCCGACCAAAAGGGGCTTCGGATGTGAGCGACAGGAGGCGAAGCATGAGGATTCCGAAGTCCGTTGCCATTGGCGTGGTCACTGCGACAGTGGGGGCGACTGTCGGCGCGGCAGTCGGCGTCACCTACAGCGACGGCAGCATCCCGTGCCCGAACCGACCGAGCGTCGGGAAGGTGACGGCCGACCCCGTTGTCCTCCACTGTGCGCTGCCGCCGACCGTCTTGCTGTTGGCCGCTCGCCGAAAGGGCTACCGGTCCTCAACCACGACGACCGCTGCAGTGACCACGACGACGGTGGCGCCCACCACAACAACCCTTTCGCCGACCACCACAGCGCCAGCCCAGACAACGACCACCGTTCGCCAGACGACTACGACGACTGCGCCGGGCGCGAGCACGACAGTCCCGCCCGTATTTAGCGGAACCATCAACTCGCTTGCCCGCATAGTCGATTCCATGGACTGGCCGCACGCCGGCTGTCCGCACGGCGTCCCCACCTACTACAGCTGGCAGTCCGTGCCGGAGGTCGACGACGCGACCGACGCCAGCGCCCAACCGCTCACGATCCCGTGGGGCCAGATCTATGCCGACTGCACGGCGACGGAGCCCACCAACGTACGCATCGAGCTCCGCAACATCGAGGAGTGGCTCTGGTCGAAGAGCCAGTCCAAATGGGTCGAGGTCGCCACGTCGCCCACTGTGAACGGCGGCCACTTCTCCGAGTGCTTCTGCGCTTCCGACGGCCCGCAGCCCAACTGGCGACAGGAGTCTGACGGCGGCATCTCATCCACCATGGTGGCGGGCTACAACCTGCACTTCTGGACGACCGCAGGCCGCGTGCCGATCCAACTCCCCGCCTCCGGCATCGGAGCGGTGTACTCGACCTTTGAGGCCCGCTTAATCCTCGACGACCCGACGGGGCCGAACAACCTCGCCCAGGCGAAGTACCTCGCCAACGCCGGAGCCGACTGGTGGAGCGCGAACGGGGCACAGAACCCTTCGCCCGGCATGGGCCGGTTCACCTACTTGACGACGAGCTGGCAAGCGGAGGACTTCTACACGGGCAGCGGTCCGGACAATACCTACGGTCCGTCGGCGTACCCACCTGGCTGGACAAACCTCCAACTAGAAGCCTTCGCGCCGCCGATCACCGGGTGAGGACAGCCGCGAGATTAAACAGAGCCAGCGCTCCATGAGAAGGCTTTCGACCGCAAGTAGTCGCCTCCTGGGACCGGCATGACCCGTTTTCGCGCGTCGGGGTGTGGATTTCTTAAGAGCTGGAGCCCGACCCTTCGGCCCGATTGGCGACGTCGATGGAGAGCGCTTCGAGCTTGCTGACCAATGCGCGTAGCCGTCGGTCGTTGTCGAGCCAGTCGCCGTATCGCTTGAGTTGCTCGTCGGGGAGCCGGCGCGTATCCGTCTTGCCCGCCAGCTTGCGCGTCCAGGAGCGATAGCGGCTGTGGCGGTGGGCAGGGTCGGTCTGGCACCGGAAGTTGGGGTTCCCACGGCGGCTGTTGCGGTCCACGACGCTGCCGGGCAGGCAGAAGCCGAGGCCATCACCGTCATTGTGAGCCTGTCGGCGCTCATGCTCGGCACGGTCGTGGCGCTCGTCTGGTACCTGGGCGGCCGCATCGACCGGCTCGACGAGCGACTAACCTGTGCTGTCCCCGAGAGGTAGCGACGCTTTCCTCTCACGGGCGCGGGTACACGAGCCGCTGCACGACCCGGGTGTTTTCGTTGATGACCGTCTTTCGATATCGGGTCAGGTTGCGTAGCCGGCGGATGTCGAGCGGCGGCACGAAGCTCGCCCGCAGCAGGCCGTGTTCGAGCAGCTGGGCGAAGGGGGCTCACGCTCAGACGAGTCTGAGATGCGTGCTCGAAGCAACAGTCAAGGATCCCCGGTGAGCCCCGCCGTCAAGCTTTTTCGCGGGCTCACCGAGCACCAGTCGGCGCCGACGTCAACAGACGGCCCCGACAGGATTTCATCCACAAGGGTGGGCGGCAACAGGCCGGCCATGGAAGCTTTTTTAAGATGTCCCGCTCCTGCTCGAGCACCTTGACCCGGCCGCGGAGGCGGTTGAGCTCCTCCCGGTCGTCGGTGCTCAACACCTCGGGCTCATTCGGATCGGCGTTGGCGGCGAACAGCCAGTTCCGCAACGTCTGATCGCCCAGCTCGGCCGCGATCTCGGGGATGGGGCGGCCGCTGGTGCGCACGAGGCGCACCGCTGCCTCGCGGAACTCGGGTGGGTACGGGAACTGGTGCCTCTGTGGCATGGGATCTCGGACTCCTTCCCACACCAGACGAGACATCCTCTCGTCCAGTGCTCAGGTGTCCGCGGATCCCGGGTCACTCCAGACGAAGTCCAGGGTGCCACGCCGGTCTCCAATAGGGAGGCCCTACGCCTCCGATCACATCGCGTATCCGTGACACCGCTCGCTGTGGCGCATGGGCTCCTCCCCGTCTACAGTAACGCCCGCGCCCACCGGAGCCCTCGGTGGACGGCGAGCGGGAGGCGACGGCTGATGCGGGGAGCCAGGGCCACGCGGGGGCGGAGAGGGACGTCGTTGATGGTGGCCGCCGGGCTCATTCTGCTCTCCGCCGGCCCGGCGAGGGTGGCCGCCGCCGGGCCCTCCGCCAACGCGGCGGCGGGTAGCAGCGGCGTGCTTGCCTTTGGGGCGGCGCAGCCTCTCGGCGCGCCGGGCCAGCTCAACTGGCCCATCGTAGGCATGGCCGCGACCCCCTCGGGGAGGGGCTACTGGCTGGTGGCTAGTGACGGCGGCATCTTCACCTTCGGCGACGCGGGCTTCTACGGCTCCGGAACCGGACAGTCACTGCTCTCTCCGGTCGTCGGCATGGCCGCGAGCGCCGGTGGTGCAGGGTATTGGCTGACCCAGAGCAATCCTCTGACGCCGCCGGCGGCGACCATCAACTCCGTCGCCCGGATCGTCGACTCGATGGCCGGCCCGCACGCCGGCTGCCCGCACGGGGTGCCGACTTACTACAGCTGGCAGCCGCATCCGGAGGTGGGCGACGTAACCGACTCAGCCGGCCGGCACGCGACGATTGCCTGGGGCCAGATCTACGCCGATTGCACCGCCAGTGAGCCGACCAATGTGCGGGTCGAGGTACGCAACATCGAACTGTGGTTCT
>JBPYFR010000169.1:0-5352 GCA_051985685.1 Acidimicrobiales bacterium | reverse complement strand
GCTCAGGTGTACCAGAGCCTGGCCAACACCGGCGTCGCCGGGGCTCCGACCGACAACGGGACGTGGCCGGTGTTCTCCCGTTACACGGTCACGACGATGACCGGCACCAACCCCGACGGCTCGCACTACTCCGACCCGGGCATCCCGTGGGTGAGCTACTTCCATGGCGGGGACGCGCTGCACGGATTCGTGCGACCCGGGTACGGCTACCCGCAGAGCGACGGCTGCGTCGAGATGCCCATCCCGAACGCCCAGGTGGTGTTCCCGCTGACCCCACTGGGCACCCTGGTCACGGTCCAGGCGTAGATCCCGGCGCGCCCGGTTGTGGCAGCGGCCGGCCGTAACCTGTCCCCCCGATGAGGCGGGTACTCAACGTCTCCGGAAAGGTCCTCATCGGACTCGGCGTCGTCGTGCTCCTGTTCGTCGCCTACCAGATCTGGGGCACCTCCATTCAGGAGTCCCACAGCCAAGCCGCCCTGCACGACAAACTCGTCAAGGAGGCCAACGACGAAGCGGCGCGCCGGGCCCTCGCCGAGGCGGCGCTTCACGCGCTCCCGACCGGCCCGCCCGTCGCAGCGCCCACCATCCAAGCCCCCGCCGAGGGCCAGCCGATCGGATACATCCGGATCCCCGTGATCGGTGTCAACCAGGTGATCGTGCAGGGCACGAACGAGGCGGACCTGCGTCTGGGTCCCGGGCACTACGGCGGCACGCCCTTGCCCGGAGAGCGGGGCAACGCCTCCATCGCCGGGCACCGGACCACGTACGGACATCCCTTCTACAACCTCGATGCCGTCAAGGTGGGCGACCCCATCGTCCTCACCACTCTCCAGGGCATCTTCGTCTACGACGCGACGCGCAGCTCCGTGGTGCAGCCCACCGCCGTGGGCGTGATCGCGAACGGGCCCGCCAACCTGGTCACGCTCACCACCTGCAACCCGCGCTACAGCGCCGCCACCCGGCTCGTCGTCCAGGCCAAGCTCGCGCACACGCAGCTCTTCCCGATCAGGCTGCCCACGGCGCCGACGCACACCGACCCCCGGAGCAACGACCTGGCCGGCGACAACGGCGGCACGTTCACCGCGCTCGCCTGGGGAGCGCTCATCGTCGCGGTGGGCGTGGTCGTCCTCCTGCTCGCGCACCGGTTCCGGCGCGGGCGTTGGCCGATTTACCTCACCGGCACGGCTGGCCTGCTCGTTCTGCTGTACCTGTTCTTCGGTGCTCTGAGCCCACTTCTCCCCGCCAGCTTCTAGACCCGTGCTCGAGCTCCCCATGACCGAGCACTTCCGCGGCTTCGCCGACGTGGTCGAGCGCGACGGCGGCACGACGTACGCCATCATCTGCCGCGGGGTGGCCGAGGACGAGGAGATCGTGCGCCTGCTGGACAGCGCGCCGCCCGAACAGAGGCGCCCTCTGCTCCTCCTGGCGGCCGTCCACTCGCTCCTGCTCTCCGGCGTCGACCACCCACTCGCGGCCCACTACGACACGGTCGCCACGGTGCGCGCGTCGCCGCCCCCCGCCCCGACCACCGACGTCATCTCGGCGTTCCGGTCGTTCTGCCACGATCACCGCGCGGAGCTGGTCGAACTCCTCGCGACACGAAGGACCCAGACGAACGAGGTGGGACGATGCACCGCATTGCTCCCCGGCATCTGCCACGTCGCGTCGCTGCATCCCGGCGAGCCCGTTTCGCTGCTCGACCTCGGCACCTCGGCCGGCCTCAACCTGCTCTTCGACGACTATGCGTATACCTACCGGGCCACCGACGGCGGTGCGACCCTCGAGGCCGGTGCGACGGGCTCGGCCGTCTCGCTGGCCTGCACCGCCCGGTCGGACGTGGCCCTCCTCCCCCAGCTTCGCCCACCGGAGATGTCGGCCCGCGTCGGCCTCGACCTGGCCCCGGTCGACCCGTTCTCCGACGAGGAGGCCCACTGGCTGCTCGCCTGCCAGTGGCCCGACAACCCGGTTCGCTTCGCCAACCTGCGCGCCGCGCTCGACAACGTTCGGGCCTCGCCCCATCCGCCGCGCCTGGTGCGGGGCGACATGGTGAAGGACCTCGCCCGCGTCGCCGGGTCCATCGACGAAGGCGGTCCCCTCGTCGTGTTCCACTCGTGGGTGGCCGCGTACCTGGACCAGGAACAGCAGCGGACTCTGGCCGAGTCCGTCGTCGCCCTGGGAAGGGACCGTCCGGTTCACTACCTCTACGCCGAGTCGGCCTTCGAAACCCCGGCGCTTCCGACGCCCCCGCCCCCGGTTCCGAGAGAAGGGCCGGACATGGTCACCGCCCTCGTCCACATCGGTCCTGCGGGTGCGCAGCCGGTGCGGCTGGCCGACATGCACCCCCATGGCTACTGGCTGCGCTGGTGGGCTACTCGTCCGGACCCCACGGCGCATCCCGCCGCGCGGGGACCTGCACCCCTTCCTCGGTGACGCGCGCCGTGGCGCCCACCGCCGTCCGGCCGAAACGGGTGCGGATGGCATCGACCGCCGCGGTGACGTCCTGCCAGGACTGCTCGAGCGACTCCGCGCCCTGATCGCCTTCGCTCCGTCCGTCTCCCAGGTCGAACGAGAGCTGGTCCGCACCGCGTGGCACGAGCCCCGAGGCGCTCACCCCCAACAGGCGTATGCCCTCGCCCGGGTCGATGCTCGCCAAGAGCGCGGCCGCCACTTGCCCGACGGCTCCGCCGGTTGCGACGGTGCGGCCGAGCGTGTGCGAGCGGGTCTGCAGGGAGAAGTCCTTGAACTTCACCTTCACCGTGATGGTCCGCGCCGAGGTCGACGTGTCCCGCAACATCGTCGCCACCGAATCAGCCATGCGCAGTGCATGACGCTCGAGCTCGGCGGGATCCACAAGATCGCGGCTGAACGTCTCCTCGTGCCCGATCGACTTGGCCGGCCTGTCCGGGGTCACGGGGTCCGGGTCGACGCCCCGGGCCAGCGCGGCCAGGTGCGCGCCGTTGGCCCTTCCCAGTCTCCGCTCGACCGCGTCGAGCGGGAGGGCCGCCAGCTCGCCCACCGTCCGCACCCCGATGTCGTGCAAGCGCGCCGCCGTCGCCGGGCCCACGCCCCACAGGGCCTCGACGTCGTGGCGGTGCAAGAACTCCAACTCGTACTCTGTGTCGACCAAGAACACGCCCGGGCCCGGGTCCAGCCCGGCTCGTGTGGCCCGCGGCTTGGCCGCTCGTGACGCGAGCTTGGCGATCATCTTCGTCCGGCCGATGCCCACCGAGCACCCCAGCCCGAGCTCGGCGCGCACGCGCTCGCGCAGCCCATGGGCGATGCGCGCGGGCGGGCCGAGCACCCGCAGCGCACCGGCGACGTCCATGAACGCTTCGTCCAAGCCGATCGGCTCGACCACCGGCGTGACGTCGTTCAGGATCTTGTGCAGTTGGGCGCTCACCTCGGCGTAGCGGCTGTGCCGACCCGACAGGAAGATTGCGTCCGGGCACAGCTGGCGGGCGCGCACGGACGGCATCGCGGAGTGCACTCCGTACGCACGCGCCTGGTAGGTGCACGAGGCGACGACCCCACGGGCGCCGGCACCGCCGACGATCACGGGTTTGCCGGCCAGCGCCGGGTCGTCGAGGACTTCGACCGAGGCGAAGAACGCGTCCATGTCGACATGGAGGACGGTCGGGACGGCCGGGAGATCAGGCACCGAGGTTCAACCGACGAAAGCCCTCGGCGTACGCAGCGCCCGCGCGCCGGCCCTCCTCCTCGGCCCGGCGCCGGACCGCTTCACCGGCCCAACCGCCTTCGCCCGCGAATTGGCTGCGGTGGCACTCGACCGCTGCAGCCTTGATCTCCACGGTGTCGGTGACATCCACCCACTCGTCTGGTTCGAGCGTGCCCGACAGCAGCACCGTCGTCACCTGGTGCGGCGGCCCGGCGTCGGGGAAGTAATGCGGAAGGGCAGCGGCGGGCGCGACCGCGTCGAGCAGGGCGGCGCCCGCGATGCGGTGGTCGCGATGGTTGAAGTAGTCCTGCCCGAAGAAGACGGCGCTGGGATCGTGCCCACAGACGACGTCCGGACGCAGGCGCCGAACCACCTCGACGAGCGTCTGGCGGAACTCGGAGGAGTCGACCAGCTCACCATCGCACAGGCCCAGGCTGGCCACGCTGGCCGTGCCGATCAACGCGGAGGACGCCTGCAGCTCGCTCGAGCGCTCTCGCGCGAGCCGGCCCGGCTGCACATCCGGGTCCCGGGTGCCCTTGCCGCCGTCCGTGCAGACAACGAGATGCACTGCGCAGCCCGCCTTGGCCCATCGAGCCAGAGTGCCGCCACACCCAACGTCGGCGTCGTCCGGATGCGCGTAGACGGCGAGGACGACGCCAGGCGTCTCCTCCATCACCGGCGCTTGGGCTCCGTCGTCTTGGTCAGAAGACCCGCCTCACGTTGGAAGTCGCCTGCTTCCTCGAAGCCCTTGTACACGCTGGCGAACATCAGGTAGGCGACGTCGTCGAGACGCTGAAGCCGTTCCAGGACCGCCACGCCCACCTCTTGGCTGCTCGGTTCGGTCGACCCCGCTCGCAACGCGTCCTCGACGTCCTGGGCGAGCTCCTCGAGCTGCTCATCGGTGACCGGCCGGTTCTTGGAGGCCGCACGGACCCCCGCAATCACCTTGGCCCGGTCGAAGGGCTCACGTACTCCGCTGCGCTTCACCACCCACAGGGGCACCTCTTCAACCCGCTCGTACGTGGTGAAGCGGCGCCCACACCCGAGGCATTCCCGCCGACGCCGTATGGCACCCCCATCTTCGGCCTGCCGGGAATCCACGACGCGATCGTCATCGATACCGCACCACGGACAACGCACTCCGCCGACGATAGTCAGGGAATGAATACGCGCTCCCCTGGCACGACCACCGTGGAGCCCGCTTCACGCGCGAGCTGTCCGGTGAGCGCCGCGGCATGGGTGGGATCGGCCTGCACTGCGATGGAGGCCAGGGTGTCACCCGCCCTGACGACGTAGTCCTCTCCGCGCGCTGGTGGTGCCTGCGCCAGCGTGCTCCCGCCAAGGGTCCGCAACGGCAGCGCGAGCAGGACGAGCAGCGTCAGCACCATGAGGGCGAGAATCAGGGCGAGGACCACCCGGCGGCGGCGCACCCGGGGGGGAAGTGCGAACCGCGCCGGATGGTCGGAAATGGCGTACAGCCGGGGGCGGCACGCCTCGAACTCGAGTTCACATGCGACCGACATGGCGTCTCCCTGGGGCTCCCTGGGGTCACGAACACTTGTTCGCCTCCTCATCATTGGACCACGAACATCTGTTCGATGTCAAGCTTCGAGGGCCCGGTCCGTGGCCACCAGCACTTTAGGAACGTGCTGTGACAGGCACGGTTTCCCACCTGA
>JBPYFR010000168.1:0-31177 GCA_051985685.1 Acidimicrobiales bacterium | reverse complement strand
AGGAGTTCGGGTCGTTCGATTCGTATGTGTGGGGTTTCGTGGGCGGCCGGACCGTCGTCAACAAGTGGCGACGGATGGCGCAGGTGCCGGCGACGAGCGCCGAATCCGAGGCGATGAGCGCGGACCTGCGCCGGCGCGGCTTCTCCTTCGTCGGACCGACGGTCTGCTATGCCCACCTGCAGGCGACCGGCCTGGTCAACGATCACGTGGTGAGCTGTTTCCGCTACGCCCAGCTCACAGGCGGCGGCTCATGAGAATCCGGACGCCGAAGCGCGCCAGGATGGGTGGCTCGGGCGGGAGGCGGTGCGCGGCCTGCCAGTCCTGGAGTGGGCCTGCTTCCTCGAAGCCCTCCGACGCGTAGAACGGCCCGTTCCACGGGACGTCTCGATAGGTCACCAGGGTGAGGTCGTCGTAGCCGTGGTCGCGGGCCCAGCCGCACGCCGCACGCAACAGGGCGCGCCCGATGCCGCGGCGTGCGTGCTCGGGATGGACCGAAAGCTGCTCGAGGTGCGCGGTGTCGTCGATGCGGTCGATGCGAGCCAGCCCGACGGGCGGGTCGCCCGACACCAACACCGCGAGCGCGCCCGAGAAGTCCTCCACCGTGCCCGGGGCGAGCTGTCGGAGGCCGATCGCCTCGAACATCGTGTCCGACGCCGCTTCGAGTGCGGGCAGCAACGCCATCTCGTCGGGCCGGGCGAGCCGGACGCCGTCGACGTCAGCCCAGCCTGACACTCCGGCGACGCTAGCGTCTCGGCCCGTGCGCGCCGCCGTCTGCAACGAGCTCGGACCGCCGTCGGTCCTGCGCATCGAGGAGCAGCCGGATCCCGAGCCTGGTCCGGGCCAAGTGGTGGTGGCCGTCGAGGCTGCCGGCGTCAACTTCGTCGATGGGCTGTTCATTGCCGGCCAATACCAGATCAAACCGCCGCTCCCCTTCGTCCCCGGCAGCGAGGTGGCCGGCCGGGTGTTCTCCGTGGGCACGGGCGTCACAGGCCTCGCGCCGGGCCAGCGCGTCATGGCGAACACCGGCCTGGGCGGATACGCCAGCCGGGCCGCAGTGGCCGCGAAGTCGGCCGTGCCGTTGCCAGACGGGCTCGACTCTCCGCGCGCCGCGACTTTCAATCAGAGCTACAGCACCAGCCTGTTCGCTCTGCGCGACCGCGGTGGTGCGCGGGCGGAAGAGAGCGTGCTCGTGCTCGGCGCGGGCGGCGGCATCGGTTTGGCGGCCATCGGCGTGGCCCGAGCACTCGGATGCCGCGTGCTGGGCGTGGCCTCGACCGAGGCGAAGCGGGACGCGGCACGCGAAGCCGGGGCGGAAACGGTGCTCGAGTCCGACTCGGGGTCGCTGAAGGAAGCGGTGCGGGAATGGGCCGGTGGCACCGGGGTGGACTTGGTAGTCGACCCGGTGGGGGGCGAGCTCGCCGAGCCGTCGCTGCGCTCTCTCGGCGATGGCGGCCGCTACCTCGTGATCGGATTCGCCTCGGGGGGGATCCCGTCGGTTCCGCTCAACCAGGTCCTGCTGCGCAATCGCACCGTCCTCGGCATCGACTGGGGCATCTGGGCCATCCGTCACCCGGCCGACCAAGAGGCGCTCCTCTCGGAGCTACTCGGAATGGTCGACGATGGCTCGCTCGATCCCGTCCGGCCGGCCGAATATCGACTGGACGACGCGGCTCGGGCGCTGGAGGACCTCCTCGGGCGACGGGCCGTCGGGAAGATCGCGCTGCTTCCGTGAAGGCGGGTGACGGTCGAGGGGTGGAGTTGGCCCCCCGAGCCCACTCTGTGGTTGGGCCCAATCGCTGATTGGGTGCGTCCGCGCCGGGAATGTCTTCCAGAACTGTAAACACGTTGGTTTGTAGTTTTTGGAAAACAACATCGCGCCTCGGGGGCGGCCTCGCGTGTGGGGTGCGTCTGCGCCGGGAATGTCTTCCAGAACCGTAAACACGTTGGTTTGTAGTTTTGGAAACCACATCGCCCGCCGAGACGTCGCCCCGGGAGCGCCAACCCAACAAGAACTGAAAGCGGCTCAGTCCGAGAAGGCGGGAATGACCTCGGTCCCCATCAGCTCAATGGTCTGCATGACCGTTTCGTGGGGGATCTTGTACGGGTTGACGAGACAGAGCAGAAGGTCGACCCCCGCCTCCTCGTACGCCCGGCAGGCCTCGATGCAATCGTCGGGCGTCCCGAGCACACACGCACCTGCCCCGGTCAGGTACTCCAGCGAGAGCAGATCGAGCGTTCCTTCGTCATCGGTCTTCTTCATGTCTGCCGCGTACGCGTACGTGCCCAGTGACTGGTTGCGCTCCGCCATCCAGTCGGTCAGCGTGGCGATCTGACGGGCGCCCGTCTTCGGGTACCACTCGAAGGACTCCCGCGCCACGGCCTCTGCTTTTTCGCGGTCGGGACCGCAAATCGCCATCGTGAACGTCGCTGCCTCGTTGTTCACGAAGGCACCGATGGGTGTGGTGCAGCGGCCGACGGCGTCCCGGTAAACGTCGATCTTGCGCTTCACCTCTGACGGGGGCAACCCCACGGCGAAGGAGCACAGCCCGAGGCCGAGCTCGCCGACCTGGGCATGGCCCTCGTCGCTCGTCGTCGCACCCCACAGAGGCGGGTGCGGCTTCTGCCACGGCTTGGGCTGCACGCGCCGCCGGGGCATCTGCCAGTACTCGCCCGAGAATTCGTACTCGTCGTTCGTCCAGCAGCCGACGACGTGCCCAATCGCCTCCTGCCACATCCGGCGGCTCTCGCTCGGGTCGATGCCGAACCCCTCGAGCTCGGCCCGCGTGGCCGAGCGGCCCGTTCCGAGATCGACCCGGCCGCCCGAGAGCAGGTCGAGCACTGCCACCGACTCTGCCGTGCGCACCGGGTGGTTGTAGGGCTTGGGCATCAGGCGGACCCCATAGCCAAGGCGGATGCGCTCGGTGCGAGCCGCTATCGCGCCGTACAGCACCTCGGGGTTCGAACAGTGCGAGTACTCCTGCAGGAAGTGGTGCTCTACGGTCCAGAACGCATGCCAGCCAAAGCGGTCACCCGCGATCGCCTGCTCGAGGGTGTTGCGATATGCGACGAGCTCGCTGTCGGGCTCCCAAGGCCGGGCCACGGGGATCTCGTAGAACAGCGCGAACTTCATATGGTGAGATCCCCCTTGCCAACGGGCCGTCCCCGGGACCGCCCGGGCTAGAACTGTGCCCTGCTCCTATCAGCCCGGACGGCCCGGGCGCAACCAAGGCTGGAGGTGCCATGCGCGGACTGCAAGGGCGGACCTACATCGTGACCGGGGCCGCGTCGGGCATTGGCCGGGCCACCGCGGTCCGGCTCCTCGAAGAAGGCGCCAAGGTCGTGGGCGCAGACCTGACCGCACCCGCCGAGCCTGGACCCGACGGAACCGCTGACGACGATTGGGCCTTCAGCCAGACCGACGTCACTGACGAGGGCGCGGTCGAGGAGCTCGTGTCCACCGCGGTCGGGTTCGGCGGCGCCGTCGATGGGCTGGTCAACGCGGCCGGTGTCGCCGGCGGGGGGCCGGTGCATCTGTTGCCGGTGGAGGAGTGGGCCCGAGTCATCTCGGTGAACCTGACCGGCACGTACCTCGTTGCAAAACACGTGATCGCGCGGATGCTCACCCAACCGGCGCGCGACGACGGGCAACGAGGTTCTCTCGTGATGATCGCCAGCATCGAAGGGCTCGAAGGCACGGCAGGGGGCTCCGCCTACAGCGCGTCGAAGGGTGGTGTCGTGATCCTGACCAAGAACATGGCGATCGACTATGCCGGCCGCGGCATCAGAGTGAACGCCCTCTGCCCCGGCTTCGTCGAGACCCCGATGACGGACTCGATCTTCGGGCCCGGCATGGAGGAAGCCCGAGCCGAGATCCTCCGCGAGCACAAGTTGGGCCGGCGAATGGGACGTCCCGAGGAGATCGCATCGGTCGCCGCCTTCTTGCTCTCTGACGACGCGTCCTTTCTGACGGGCCACGCCCTGCCTGTCGACGGCGGCTACACCGCGGGCCGTGACCACGGCGTCACCGACATGCTCGGCCTGTCGGGTCCTGAATAGAGCTCCACTAGGCGCGCCCTGGGTCAACCTCGCCCCGCCCGCAGAATCGCAACCCGCCCCTTGACGGATGCGGCCTGGTCGAGAATACTTAAGTGAATGCTTAAGCAACGACCACCCGTCGACGACGTCTTCCGGGCCCTGGGCGATCCCACCCGGCGAGCCATGGTCGAGCGCCTGGGCCAAGGCCCGGCCACCGTGAGCGAGCTGGCTCAGCCCCTCGAAATCACCCTCTCGGCGGTCGTCCAGCACCTGGCCATACTCGAGTCGTCCGGGTTGACCAGCTCGGAAAAGGTCGGGCGCACGCGAACCTGCCGCCTGCAGCCGGTGGGCCTGCGGCTAGCCGAGGACTGGTTCGCCGGACAACGAGCGATCTGGGATCGCCGTTTGGACCGCTTGGGGGAGGTCCTCGAGGCCGACTCCTCCATCCAGAAACACGCCGACCGCATACAAGACCGTAAAGAAAGGAGCAGACAATGAGCAGAAGGACCGCAGAGCACGGGAGCTTCGTCCTCACTCGCACCTACCCGGCGGCGCCCGAGCGGGTGTTCGCCGCCTGGGCCAGCCGTGACGCCAAGGCGCGTTGGTTCGGTGCACCCGGTGAGTACAACGACAACCTCGAGCTCGATTTCCGGGTTGGTGGTACCGAGATGAATCGTGGCGGCCCGCCGGACGGACCCGTCTACTCGTACGAGGCCACCTACAAGGACATCGTCCCGGCCGAACGGATCGTGTACGACTACACCATGGATGCCGACGGTGCGCTCATCTCGGTCTCCGTGACGACCATCGAATTCGCGGCTGCGGGCGAGGGCACGACGTTGACCTTCACCGAGCAAGGCGTCTTCCTCGACGGCCGCGACACCACCGCCGTCCGTGAGAAGGGTACGAGCGAGCTCCTCGACCAGCTCGGTGCGACGTTGACGTGATAAGCGTGGTAAAGCCGGTCAACTCCAAGGGCTCGGGGACCTGCACGAGCTTGCGTGACTGCCTTCGGAAGTAGCCGCCCCCGACCCACCGAGCCACCGAGCGAACCCAGCCGGTCCAGCTACCCCAGCACCATGCGGGCCCCGGAGTAGTCGAGCACCACCCATCCATAACGCTGCAACTGGTCCGAGCCGAACAGGCCCTCGATCCCCCCGACCCCCACGAGACCGAAGCTGGTCTCGCCCACGAGCTGGGGAGAGAGCGGGAACGCAGGCAATGACCACGGGCCACTGTGCACCAGAGGGACCGTGATGATGGAGCACACCGTGGCCTGGCGCTGCGCCAGGTCCGTGCGCGCCAGCGATTGGTCGCGGGCGACCGACGTCGAAACCACGCTCTGCGACGAACCGGTGTCCACCGCGAAGGTCCGTTTGGGTCCGGCGCCGAAGCGGACCGCCACGTTGAGTGAGACGTCGCCCTGGACCGGTGTCATGACAAGCGGGATCGTCGACCCTTGGCCGTTTCCCGTCAACACGGGCGGTGGGGGCGGGCCCACTGGCCCGTGCACCGGAGTCGAACCGCTGAGCGGCGAGCCCTCCGGACCCGGAACAACGAGCGCGCCGGCCGCGAAGTCGATTCGGACTGCCCCGAACCGGCTCATGACGTCGGAGCCCAGCAACCCGTCGGGCTCGCCATTCCCACCGATCTCGGGCAACGTCGCTGCGGTCAACTGCTGCTGGGCCAGGTCGAGGCCCTCCACAGTCCAGCTATTCACGGAGACGGGCTGCGCCGTACCTGTGCACCCGACCCCTGCGAACTCGCTCGGACGCCCGGCCGCAGGCAGTTGCAGCCTCTTGGCCAGGTGGGCATCGATGGTCGACTCCCCCGCCCCCGTGTCGAGCACGAACGGGAAGGGGCCTTGGCCGTCGATGCAGACGTTGACCGATTCGGCCACCTGCCCGGCGGCCGTGCCCACCGTCAAGGGAATGCGGCTCCCACCTCCGGGCAGACTGGTGGCACCACCACACCCCGCGGCGGCCGGTGGCAGCGCGAAGGTCACCTCCGGCTCGACGTGCACCTTGGGCACGGCGCGCGGTCGAGACACGGCGCCACACCCCACCACGACGAGGGCGCAGGCCACGAAAGCAATCGGCAGCGCGAGCCTCCCGCGGCCTCGCACGACTACCTCTCCAGGGCGATGCGGACGGTGGCGATCGCCATGCGCAGGCCGAGCACTGCCACGGCCAACGGCAGCGCGAGGCGGCGCCACCCTGTGGTGGTGCGGACCGTGAACCGCAGAGCCGAGCGGTGGTGCTCGACCATCATGCGGTAGGGGTGGCGGGCGGTGCTCACACCTTGGACGTGGGTGACGGCCGCCGTGCCGGCAAAGCCCACTCCCCACCCCGCATGGTGCGCCCGCCAGCAGAGGTCCATGTCCTCGGCGTACATGAAGTACGCCTCGTCGAACCCGCCCAGCTCTTCGAGCGCGCTACGCCGGGCGAGCAGGCACGATCCTGACACCCACCCGGCCGGGACGACCACGTCACCTTCGGGTGCCCCAGGGTTGTAGCGCCGCGTGAAGGGGTTGTCCGGATTGAACAACGCCATCAGCGCGTGCCCCGCCGCGTCGACGAACGAGGGGAACCGGCGCACGGAGGGATACACAGTGCCCTCGGCCGTCAAGATCCTGGGGCCGACCACGGCCCAGGCCGGATGCGCTTCGAGCGCTTCCCGGAGCGCAGAAAGGGAGCCCGGGTGCAGCACCAGGTCAGCATTGGAGACGAGGACCCACTCGGGCGGAGGCGCCTCCCCCGCCAGAACCGCCAGGCCCCGGTTGACGCCGGCACCGAAACCGAGGTTCCGGCCCGGGTGGACGAGCCGCAGCGGCGGTGACGGCCGCTCCGACAGGAGCTCGGCCAGGGCGGCTGCCGAGCTACCCGGCGATCCGTTCTCGACGACAACCACCGGACCAGCCCCGTCGTCGAGGAGCGAGCGGACACAGCCGTCGAGCAGCGTCCCGACGTCGTGGTCCACGACGACGGCGCCGATCACGCAGTCACTCCCCGACCGCTACTCCTTCGTGAGGCGGAACTTGAACAGCGTCAACATGGCACCGATGCCGTCGCGCCAGGTGATCTTCTTCCCTTCTGCGATCTCCCGGCCCGCGTACGAAATGGGGACCTCGTAAATGCGATGGCCCCGCTTGAGCACCTTGGCGGTGATTTCCGCCTCGAATTCGAAGCGGTTGGAAGCGATGGTGATCCCCTCCAGCACCTGCGAGTCGAAGAGCTTGTAGCAGGTCTCCATGTCCGAGAGCGTGGAGCTGTAGAGCACGTTGGTGATCAGCGAGAGAAGGCGGTTGCCGAACCAGTGCAGGGGCAGCATGTTCTTGCGCTCCCCGGTGAAGCGACTGCCGTACACCACCCGCGCCTTGCCCTTGAGGACGGGGTCGAGCAGGCGCGGCCAGTCGCTCGGGTCGTACTCGAGGTCGGCGTCCTGAATGAGGACCAGGTCGCCCCGCGCGTGAGCGAGTCCCGTCCGGATGGCTGCGCCCTTGCCCTTGTTCGTCTCGTGGCGCATGACGCGAATGGTCGAGTCTTCCACCGCACGCAACACCTTGTCCGAGCCGTCGCTCGAACCGTCGTCGACGACGATCACCTCGAGGGTCAACGGCAGCTCGACCGCACGCATGCGCCGTATCACCTCGGCCACCGTGCTTCGTTCGTTGTAGACGGGCGTGATGACGGAGAGGGACCGGTACACCCGTTTCTCCGGCAGCTCGTCGAGAACGATGTCGGTCATGACGCGCCCAGCCTCCCCGAGAAGTATTCGATGGTCCGTTCGATCCCCTCCCTCAAGCCGATGACCGGAGACCACCCCAATCGGGTCCGGGCCAAGGTGATATCGGGACAGCGACGGGTGGGATCGTCCGTCGGGAGCGGCTCGAAGGAGATCTCAGAGGAAGACCCCGTCACGTCCAGGACGAAGCGGGCCAAATCGAGCATGGAACGTTCGTCGGGATTGCCGATGTTCACGGGTCCGGTCAGCGAGGAGTCCAACAACGCGATCAGGCCCGCGATCTGGTCGTCGACGTAGCAGAAGCTCCTCGTCTGGCTCCCGTCGCCGTACACGGTTAGCGGGTCGCCGCGGAGCGCCTGCACCACGAAATTAGAGACGACCCGGCCGTCACCCGGTGAGAGACGAGGCCCGTAGGTGTTGAAGATGCGGGCGATCCCGACGTTGACCCCTTGGGTCCGGTGCATGGCCATCGTGAGACTCTCGGCGAAACGCTTCGCTTCGTCGTACACGCTCCGCGGACCAGTCGGGTCGACGTTACCGCGGTAACTCTCGACCTGGGGGTGGACCTCAGGGTCCCCGTAGACCTCGCTGGTGCTCGCCATGAGGAACCGCGCGCCGTGGGACCCGGCCAGGTCCAGCAGCCGGCGGGTCCCCTCACTCCCGACGGCGAGCGTGTCGAGCGGGTGGGAGAGATAGAACGGTGGCGACGCCGGCGAGGCCAGGTTGCACACCGCGTCGACCTTGGACTCGTCGGGGAGCTCCACCTTTTCACTCACGTCCGTCACGATCAGACAAAAGCGATCGTTGCCGGCCAGGTGGGCCACGTTCTCACGCAACCCCGAGGAAAGATCGTCGAGGCACACGACGGTGTCGCCCCGAGCGATCAAGTGGTCGCACAGGTGGGACCCGAGGAAACCGGCCCCCCCGGCAACCACGATTCGGCTCACGGACGTCCGATCCCCGCGTACCTGAAGCCCATGCGTCGCACTGCGGCGGGATCCAGCAGGTTGCGGGCGTCGACGATGGAGGGCTCGGCCATCACGGCCAGGATCCGCGAGAAGTCGAGCCAGCGGAACTCATCCCACTCCGTGAGCACCACCACGGCAGACGCCCCGATCGCCGCCTCATAGGGATCGCCGCACAGGACCAAGCCGCGCAGATCGTCGGGGACGTCTGCCTCCGCGTCGACGGTGGGGTCGAACGCTCGCACCGTCGCTCCCAGCTCCGCCAGGCGCCGAGTGATCTGGAGGGCCGGCGAGTCGCGCCGGTCGTCGGTGTTGGCCTTGAACGTGAGGCCCCACACCGTGACCGTCGCCCCATTGAGCGACCCGCCGCACGCCGTTTCGACCTTCGCGACGATCCTGCTCAGCTGCTCGTCGTTGGATGCGATGGCACCGGCCAACAGCGAGAAGTCGTACCCCACCTCGCCGGCGATGTGGAGCAGGGCGCGGGTGTCCTTAGGCAGGCACGATCCTCCCCATCCGGGACCCGGTCGGAGGAACTCGAACCCGATGCGCTTGTCGTAGCCAAGGCCGAGAAACACGTCACGCGCGTCGGCGCCCACCTCCTCACACAATCCGGCGAGGGCGTTCACGAAGCTGAGCTTCGTAGCCAGAAATGCGTTAGAGGCGTACTTGATCGTCTCCGATGTGGTGGCGTCGGTGACGATCAGTGGTGCCATGGTGGAGGCGAACAGCTCGCCCACCTTGGCCGCCGCCTGGGGGTCGTCGGCACCGACCACGATCCGTTCTGGGGACAGACTGTCGGGCACGGCCATGCCCTCACGGAGGAACTCCGGGTTCGAGACGACGCTGATGTCGGGCCGGCCGATGATCTGCTCGACCATGGTGGCCGAACCTGCGGGCACGGTCGACTTGTTGACCACGATGGTGCCCGACTCCAGGTCCGGGCCGATCTGCTTCGCTACCGACTCAATGTGGGACAGGTCGGCCGAACCGTCCCCACTCTGCGGCGTGGGCAGGCAGAGGAAGACGAACTCAGCCCCGCCGACCGCCTCGCTGGCTGAGTCGGTGAAGCGAAGCCGTCCCGCTGCGATGCCGCCCGCCACGAGCTCGTCGAGACCCGGCTCCACCAATGGCACCCGTCCGCTTCGCAACGCGGAAAGCCGCGCCGGCTCAACTTCGGCCACGGTCACGGAGTGCCCGAAATGCGCCAGCGTTGCCGCCGTGGGCAGGCCGACGTAGCCGGCGCCGATGACGGCGACGGTGGAGGGCGACATCCGCGCGTCCCGCCCGTTGCCGCGACCCGTCACGCTGCAGCCTTCTGCGAACGCAGGGTGTGCACGAGCCTCGACAATCCGTCCTGCCAGTCCGGCAGCGCCGGAAGCCCGCTCAGGCGCAACGCCATGTTGTCGAGCACCGAGTTGAGCGGCCGCGGAGCGGGGTAGCGGCTTGGGTCGAGGTCGGCCGTCACGGTGGGCTGCACCCGCTCGGGGTCGGCCCCCGCCTCTGTGAGCACCGCCCGCACGAGACCCCACCACGTCGTGGCCCCGCTGTTCGTCACGTGGAAGATGCCGGGCCGGCGGTCGAGCCCCAGCGTGATGACGGCGGGCGCGAGGTCAGCCGTGAACGTCGGCGACCCGTGCTGGTCGTTCACGAAGTGAAGGTCCCCCTCCCCCTCGGCGAGGCGCAGTGCGGTCGCCACCATGTTCTTCCCGTGAGCGCCGCACACCCAACTCGTCCGCACGATGGTCGAGCCGGGCCGGCACTCGCGCTCGCCGCCGAGCTTTGAGGCGCCGTAGACCGACACGGGGCAGGGCGCGTCCCACTCCCGGTACGGACGGCTCGAGGTGCCGTCGAAGACGTAGTCCGTCGACACGTAGACCATGTGCGCCCCGACGGAAGCCGCCGCCTCGGCGATGTTCCGGGTGCCGATCGCATTGACGCTGAACGCCGCGTCGACTTCGCTCTCACAGAGGTCGACCGCAGTCAACGCGCCTCCATGGAGTACGAGCTCGGGACGGAAGCTCGTGAAGGTGTGCTGGACGACGTCGCGGTCCTCGAGCGGCATGGTGTCGATGTCGGTGACGAGGACGTCGTGGTCGAGCCCCTTACGGGGCCCTTCGGGACCAAGCAGCGCGCAGCGGCGGCCGCCGTCGGGTACACGTCCCGCCAGGGCGTCGGTGAGGTCGCGGCCCAGCTGCCCGTAGCCCCCCGTTATCAGGATGCGCATCGGTCAGCCCGCCCCGGTTCCCCAGGCTCCTTCGGCGACGGGTGCGCGGGCGAGCAGCGGCTCCCACCACTCCCGGTTCGCCGCGTACCACGCCACGGTCTCGGCCAGCCCATCCTCCCATCCGACCGATGGAGCCCAGCCAAGCTCGGTGTACAACTTCGTCGCGTCGAGCACGTAGCGACGATCGTGTCCGGGGCGGTCGGGCACGATCGTCTTCAACGACTCCGGCTTGCCGAGAGCGTGCAGGATCCGGTCGGCCACCTCCATGATCGACGCCTCTACTCCGCTCCCCACGTGATATGTCTCGCCCACACGGCCTCGGGCGAGCACCGCATCGATCGCCGTGCAGTGGTCATACACGTGCAGCCATTCCCTGCGGTTCTGGGTGCTGGCGTAGAGGGTGAGCGGCTTGTCGTCCAGCGCGAGGGCGCAGAAGTGCGGGATCAGCTTCTCGGGGAACTGGTAGGGCCCGTAGTTGTTGGCGCAGTTCGTGATCGTGACAGGCAGCCCATAGGTCTCGGCGTACGCCCGCACGGCATGGTCGGCCCCCGCCTTGGACGCGTTGTAGGGGGTCCGGGGGCGGTACGGGCTGTCCTCGGTAAAGAGGTCGTCCGTGTCGAGGGGGAGGTCGCCGTAGACCTCACAGGTCGAGACGTGGTGAAATCGGGCGACGCCGACCTGGCGGGCCGCCTCGAGCATGGATTGGGTCCCGAGGACGTTGGTCCGGAAGAACAGACCCGGATTGAGCACGGCCAGGGAGTTGTGCGACTCGGCCGCGAAGTGGACCACGGTGTCGATCGCCTCGCCCCGCAACGCCTTCTCGGCGGCAGCCGGGTCGCAGACGTCCGCTTGGACGAACACGATCCGGTCCTCGATGTCGGACAGGTTGGGTCGGTTGCCGGCATAAGTGAGCACGTCGTAGACGACGACGTGGTCCTCGGGGTGCCGTTCGACCCAGTAACGGGCGAAATTCGACCCGATGAACCCGGCACCTCCCGTGACGAGAAGGCGCATAGAGGCGTCATATTAGCCAGGAGGTCGAGAACCACACAGTTGCCGCCTCAGCAGGGACGCAGGTGGACGACGTCGCCCGCCGCCACGGTGCGGAGCCCGCTCTCCGTCTCGACGACGAGGTGCCCCGCATCGTCGATCCGGCTCGCCAGACCCGTGATCTCCTCGGTGGGAAGCGACACGCGGACCCGCTGACCCAGCGTGGTGCAGCGACGCCGGACCTCGTCGGCGAGGACCCGCCGGCCCGCCGGATCGTCGAGCAGCTCGCGGCGCGGTGCGAGGGCGTCGAGCAGGTGACCGAGAAGGGCCTTCCGGTCCACCGGGCGTGCGTGTCGCTGGACGTCGTCGAGGCAGGTCCCACCGGCTTCGGGAGGGCCGGGCCACGCCACATTGATCCCGACACCCACCACGACGGCGGGCGGAGGGCCGCCCTCGAACTCCACCTCGGCCAACACCCCGGCCAACTTTGACTCCCCGACCAGGAGGTCGTTGGGCCACTTGAACGCAGCCTCGACACCAGCCGCCTCGCGGCCGGCGTCCGCCGCCGCGAGCGCCACCGCCGTGGAACAGAGGTGCAGGTGGTCGACGTCACAGGCGGGACGCAGCAGGAACGACGTCAGCAGGTTCGCTCCCGGGGGGGACTCCCACCGGCGCTGCAGGCGACCTCGCCCGGCCGTCTGGTGGTCCGCGACGGCCACCAGCCCCTCGGGGGTGCCCTCGCGGGCCCGGGCCCGGAGATAGGTGTTGGTGGAGTCGATCTCCTCGAACCAGCAGACTTGCCATTCCAAGGGCGACATGGCGCCCACCATACGGCGCGTGCAAATGTGAAAGGTCCGCCCGGAGGGAAAGGTCCAGCGTGTTCGACAAGATCCTCATCGCAAACCGCGGCGAGATCGCCGTCCGGGTGATCCGGACCTGCCGTGAGATGGGCATCGGGACCGTGGCGGTGTACTCGAACCTCGATCGCGACGCCCAACACGTGCGGATGGCCGACGAGGCCTACGCATTGGGCGGCGAGACCGCCGCCGAGAGCTACCTCAACACGGGTGCCATCCTGGACGCAATCGAGAAGAGCGGGGCCGACGGCGTGCACCCGGGCTACGGGTTCTTCTCGGAGAACACTGACTTCGCGCGCGCCATCACCGAGCGCGGCGTCACCTTCATCGGCCCGCCGCCGGAGGCCATTGAGGTCATGGGCGACAAGATCAGCTCTCGCTTGGCAGCCGAGAAGGCAGGCGTGGCAGGCGTCCCGGGGCGCTCCGAGCCCCTCACCTCGCCCGATGAGGTCGTGGAGTTCGGCGACATCCACGGTTGGCCGGTCGCGATCAAGGCCGCCTACGGCGGTGGCGGACGCGGCATGAAAGTCGTCGCGTCCGCAGACGAAGCGGCCGCCGCCATGGAGTCGGCCGCGCGGGAAGCGCAGGCCTACTTCGGGCGGCCCGAGGTGTATCTCGAGCGTTACCTGACCTGGCCCCGCCACGTCGAGATGCAGGTGCTGGCCGACCGACACGGCACCACGCTGTGGCTCGGAGAGCGCGATTGCTCGGCGCAGCGGCGCCACCAGAAGCTCGTCGAGGAGAGCCCGGCGCCCGCCTTCCCCGACGAGGTCCGCCAAGCGATGGGCAAGGCCGCGGTCAAGGTCTCGCAGGCCTGCGGCTACCACAATGCGGGCACCGTCGAGTTCCTCTTCGAGGACGGCGAGTTCTACTTCTTGGAGATGAACACCCGCCTCCAGGTGGAGCATCCCGTGACCGAGATGGTCACAGGCCTCGACCTCGTCGCCTGGCAGATCCGCATCGCCGCCGGCGAGCCGCTCGACTTCGGCCAAAACGACATCCTCCGGCGCGGGCACGCCATTGAGGTCCGGGTCAACGCCGAGGACCCGAGCGGAGGTCGGTTCTCGCCCTCGCCCGGCACGATCACGACGTTCCACCCGCCCTCGGGGCCCGGCGTGCGCGTCGATGCTGGCTACGAGGCAGGCGACGCGGTCTCCCAGTACTACGACAACCTCATCGCCAAACTGATCGTGTGGGCGCCCGACCGTGAGGCGGCGCGTCGCCGGATGCTCCGCGCGCTCGGCGAAACCCGCATCACCGGCGTCGCCACCACGTTGCCGGCCGACGAGGTGATCCTCACCCACCCCGATTTCGCCGCGGCCCGACACTCGACCAAGTGGGTCGAGGACACCCTCGACCTGAGCGGGCTGACGGCGGGCCCGGCGCTGGCAGCCGAGCCGTCCCCGGCCGAGGACGAGGTGCCCATGGCTCAGCGCGATGTCACCGCGGAGGTCGACGGCCGCCGCTTCTCGGTGCGGCTCTGGGTGCCGGACCTGGGCACCGTGGCGGCGCCCAGCCGCGGCGTGGGCAAGCCCAGGCGAGCTACGGCCTCGAGTGCCGCCGGGACCGGCTCCGGACAGGTCACGGTGCCGATGCAGGGCACCATCGTCAAGGTGCTCGTCTCCGTGGGCGACGTGGTCGAGGTGGGCCAGACGATCTGTGTGCTCGAGGCGATGAAGATGGAGAACGCCGTGGCAGCCGAGAAGGACGGCGTGGTCAAGGAAGTGCGCGTGAGCGCCGGCGACTCCGTCGGCGCCGGCGACATCGTGGCGGTCATCGAGTAGGTGACGCCCCGGTCGACCTCTGGCGCGGCGGCCAAGGAGGCTGCGGCCGCGACGATCGACCGGCACCTGACAGAGCTCGTCGGGCTGAGCCACTTCGTCCATTCCCACCCCGAGCTCTGCTTCGAGGAAACGGTCTCTGCCGGCGCGGTGGCCGAGGCGCTTCGATCAGGCGGACTCGACGTCGCCACCGGCGTCTACGACCTGCCCACCGCGGTCGAGTCGAGGGCCGGCGGCGGTGAGCTCGTGGTCGCCATCTGCGGCGAGTACGACGCGCTGCCCCAGGTCGGTCACGCTTGCGGCCACAACATCATCGCGGCCACCGCGGTCGGCGCCGGACTCGCTCTCGCCAGTGTGGCAGCCGAGCTCGGCCTCAGCGTCCGCGTGCTCGGCACCCCGGCCGAGGAGGGCGGAGGGGGCAAGGTGCTGATGCTCGAGCGGGGCGCCTTCGAGGGTGTCCACGCCGCCATGATGGTCCACCCCTGGCCCGCGGACCGGCTGCAGGCCACCTGCTTGGCGGTGGCCCACTTCGACGTCACGTTCCTCGGTCACGAAGCGCACGCGTCGGCGGCCCCCTGGGAAGGTGTCAACGCGCAGGATGCCTTGACGGTGGCCCAGGTGGCCATCGGCCTGCTGCGCCAGCAACTGCCGCCGGGAGACCAGGTCCACGGCGTCGTCGTCGAGGGTTCGAGCGCGGCGAACATCATCCCGGCCTCGGTGACAGCCCGCTACATGGTCCGGTCCCGGACGATCGACGGCCTGTCGGCGCTGCGGCCCCGGATAGAGGCATGCTTCGAGGCGGGCGCACGGGCCACCGGGTGCACGATCGAGTACGAGGAGCTGGCACCGGTGTACTCGCACATGGAGAGCGACCCGGGGCTGGTTGCCTGCTACCGCACCAACGCGGAGAGCCTCGGGCGGAGGTTCGAGGCGGACGACGCGGGAGCGCCGGCGCCCACCCTCTCGACCGACATGGCCAACGTGTCCTTGTTGGTACCGACGATCCATCCCCTCATCGGGATCGAAGCAGGTGGTGCCGTCAACCACCAGCCCGAGTTCGCGGGTGCCTGCGTCACGGCGTCCGCCGACGCCGCGGTGCGCGACGGCGCGGTCGCTCTGGCCTGGACGGCTATCGATGCTGCGATCGACCCCGACCTCCGGTCCCGACTCCTCGCCGCGTGATCAGCGATCACCCGCTGCTTCGGTTGCTGGTCCGACGGAGCAGGGGGGGTGGCACCGCGCGCTTCCCGAGGCTCATCCGCGCCTAAGCCGGCTGGCAGGCCTGGTCGCCGACTTGTGCGACCCCGCTTGACCAGCCGCCTCGAGGCGGTCGTGACGGCCTGACACCGCCCGAGACGAGGCCCCCTGTAACGGGTATCGTTCCGCCCACGGCAGCGGTGTTGGGGGGCCAACACGTCAACGTCGTTGAACGAGGTGCGCAGCGAGACGAAAGCGAAACGCCGCGCGCCCCCGCGACTGATCGCGCCGGAAGTTCGGGCGCCCAGAACCAGCCTCCCTTGGCGGCCATACGCAGTCTGTTGCGCGCTCTATCTCCTTCCCTCCTTCTTCCTGTACGGCCACCTCGGAACTCTTGCCTCCTCCATCTCTGGTTATGGAACCGCCGATGGGCTCGACCAGATCTGGTGGCTCGCCTGGGACGCGCACAACGTTTCACACGTGAGCAACTTGTTCTTTGCCACAGGCCAGAACTACCCGTTTGGGGCAAACTTCGGAGACAACGGGTCCATGCTCGCCTTGGGGATCCTCTTCACACCGATCACCAAGCTCTTCGGCGTGATCGTCACGTGGAATCTCGCGCTGGTCCTCGCGCCGGCTGTCTCCGCCGCCTCGATGTGTTTCGTACTGCGTCGGTGGACGACTTGGTGGCCGGCAGCCTTCATCGGTGGGCTCTTGTACGGGTTCTCCCCCTATCAGACACATCTCCCCGACTATCTCTTCCTCGTATTCGTTCCTCTCCCACCGCTCTTCTTCCTGTTTCTTCACGAGATACTCGTGCGACAGAAGTGGTCGCCAATGAAGGCGGGACTGCTGCTGGGCCTGGTGTGTGTGGTCCAGTTCTTCATCTTCACGGAGATCCTGGCCGGAATGGTCTTGATCGGGGCGATCCTGGTCGTGCTGTATGTCCTGACTCACCCCCGTGCAATGTTGGAGCGGTGGCGCTACACGCTCTCTGCGTTCGGCTACGGCATCGGCTTCGCGGCGCTCTTGCTCGCCTATCCTCTGGCTTTCACCTTCGCGGGCCCGGCGCACGTCAGTGGCGCGCCGGATGCGTCGATTATTCCGATGATGCAGACGGATGTCTACGGCTCTGTCTGGCCGTACGGAATGTGGCTGGGAACGTCCGGGTTGGCGGGAATGAAGTTGACGGTCGGGGCGGCGTCTGGACAGATCTACATCGGCGTGCCGCTGCTCGTGATCCTGGCCCTTCTGGTGATCACGTTCCGGAAGAACAGGACGATCCTGTTCGCCGCGATGATGGCCTGCATCGCGTTCGTACTCTCACTCGGGACTCATCCCTGGGTCAACGGTCGGGCCACGGGAATTTTCCTCCCCTTCGGGTTACTCAGTCACCTCCCGGCGCTGAACGGCCTCCTCGCAACTCGGCTTTCCCTCTACACGTCTCTGTTCATCGCGGCCGTCATCGCCATGGGAGCAGACGAGGCATGGAAGCGCGCCAGGGCGCGCGATCGGCGTCTGAGGAGGAGGAACAGGAATCAGCTGGGACCGCTCTCAGCCGCGCCGTACGGAATCGCTGGGATCGTCGCAGCCTGCCTGCTTGCTGTCCTCGTGATTGTTCCCTGGATTCCCGCGCAGCGCGGGCACTCCGTTGCCACAGAGGTTCCGACCTTCTTTGCCTCCAGCAGGGTTGATGCCATTCCGGAGGGAAGCGCCTTGCTCGCCTATCCCTATCCGGACTTTGAAAGCTTCGCGAGTTCGCCGTGGATTTTGGGTCCCAAAAGCAGCATCTATCTCGACCAGGCAGTCGCCGGCACGCGCTTCCAGCTGATCGGGGGCTATGGATGGTATCCGGAAGGGATCGCCCGAGCCGGAACAACGACTCCAGCCGTTCTCACACCGTTCATGGTCCAGGCTCTATTCGATGTCGGCTATCTGGGTGGAACACCTGCAGAGCGTAACCTTGTGCAAGGAGCATCCAGGACCACGATCGATGCCGATCTCCGCGCCTTCCTTCACCGATACCACGTGGGGACCGTGCTCTTCCTTCATTTGGGGCATTGGAGACCAGTCGCCAGTTCTGTGACGTCAGCGATCGGCCCTCCGGTTGAGTCAGGCGGTGTCACCGTCTGGCTTCATGTCCAACAACGCCTGTCGGTTCGCCATCACTGAAACCGTTCGACTGAAGGCATGGGTGGTGAGCCAACGAACATCTCGAGACAGGGCTCCAGTCCCACGATCTCGATGTCGTTCCGCCGGTGTCGCTCCCAGGTCGTCCGGTCCATCCGGAAGAGCAGAGTCCGGCCGGCTTCGTTGCGCCGACGCGCCCGGGTCTCGCCGTTCTCCGCGTAGCCCACCGCGCGCGAGGTCGCGAGGGACGAAACGTTGTCCTCGAAGGCACCGCTCAGCGCCTCCTCTGCCCCGAGGCCGGCGAAGGCCAAGTGCAGCATGGCCTCGCGCATCTCCCGCCCGAGACCCAGACCCTGGTGCTCCCGGCCGAGCCAGGAGGCCGACTCGACCGAGCGCACCACCGCAAAGTTTCGAGCGATCATCCCCTGGATCCCGACGGGCCGCCCGCCGACGAAGACCGCGCTGTTGAAGTTCCAATCGTCGGGGGACCAACCGGCGCGCAGACCCCACCAGTGCTGTGCCGCCGATTTTGCCCGCTCTCCCGGTTCAGCATCGGTCCAGGGAACGGAGAAGGGCATCGTCGAAGGATCGTGGACGCCGCGGTCGATGACTTCAATCAGGCCGGCGAAGTCGTCGTCCGAGGGCAGCCGCAGCTCGATCCTTGGAGTGCGGACGACGAGGTCGAAGAGAGGCCAGAACGATCCCCGCCCCGGCACGGCATCACCCCCCAGGCTGATAGACGCCGAACTCGCCGCGCAGAACGTCGGCCACTTCGCCGAGCGTCGCCATCTCCTTCAGCGCCGCCTTCATCGGCACCAGGAGGTTGCCGGAGCCCCGTGCCGTCTCGGCGACATCGGACAGCGCCCGCTCGACCGCCGTCTGGTTGCGCGACGCCCGCACCGACTTCGTCCGGTCGACCTGGAGCTGCTGCAGCGCGACGTCGATCGGGAACACCTCGGCGGTCTCGGTCTCCTCGTCGGTGAACCGGTTGACCCCGACGACGACCTTCTCACCGTCGTCGACCGCCTTGGCGAAGCTGTAGGCCGCGGCCTCGATCTCCTCCTGCATGAACCGCGCCTCGATGGCGGCCACGGCGCCGCCCAGCTGGTCGATGCGGTCGAGGTAGGCGTTGGCCCCTTCTTCCACCTGCTCGGTGAGCGACTCCACGAAGTAGGAGCCGGCCAACGGGTCGACCGTGTCGGCCACACCGGACTCGAACCCGACGATTTGCTGGGTCCGCAGCGCGATCTTGGCGGCGCGGGTGGTGGGCAGGCCGAGCGCCTCGTCGAACCCGTTCGTGTGCAGGCTCTGCGTCCCGCCGAGCGCGGCGGCCAGCGTCTGGACGGTAGTCCGGACGATGTTGTTCTCGGGTTGCTGCGCCGTGAGCGTCGAGCCGCCCGTCTGGGTGTGGAAGCGGAGCATCTTGGACCGCTCGTCCTTCGCCCCGAAGCGTTCCGTCATGATGCGCGCCCACATCCGCCGCGCCGCCCGGAACTTGGCCACCTCTTCGAAGAGGTTGTTGTGCGCATTCCAGAAGAAGGAGAGCCGCGGCGCGAAGGCGTCCACGTCCATGCCGGCGGCGAGGGCCGCCTCCACGTAGGCGATCCCGTTGGCCAGTGTGAAGGCGATCTCCTGCACTGCCGTCGAACCCGCCTCGCGAATGTGGTAGCCCGAGATGGAGATCGTGTTCCAGTTCGGCAGGTGTTCGGCGCAGTACGCGAAGGTGTCGACGACGAGCCGCATCGACGGGCGGGGTGGGTAGATGTAGGTCCCCCGCGCGATGTACTCCTTAAGGATGTCGTTCTGGATCGTCCCGCGGATCTTCTCGCCCGGCACCCCCTGCTCCTCGGCAACCAGCTGGTAGAGGAGCAACAGGATGGCGCCCGTGGCGTTGATCGTCATGGAAGTTGTCACCCTGTCCATGGGGAGATCCGCCATCAGCAGGCGCATGTCCGCCAGCGAGTCGATCGCCACTCCGACCTTGCCGACCTCCCCCTCGGCGCGGGAATGGTCCGAGTCGTACCCCATCTGTGTGGGTAGGTCGAAGGCGCAGGAGAGACCGGTCTGGCCGGCGTCGAGCAGGAACTTGAACCGCTGATTGGTCGCCTCCGCCGAGCCGAAGCCCGCGTACTGGCGCATCGTCCAGAGCTTGGAGCGGTACATCTCGGCGTGGATGCCCCGCGTATAGGGATACGAGCCCGGGTCCCCGAGCCGAGTCTCAGGGTCCCAGCCCTCGAGGTCGCCCGCCCGGTAGACGGGCTGGATCGTGATACCCGAGTCCGTTCTGTGCTCGGGACTGCCCTGCTCGGGCGGGCGCGAGGGACCGTTCGTGTCAGCTGTCACGGACCTGAGCCTACGAAGGTTGAGCATGGGCGGGTAACCAGGGCAAGGAGAGCGGGCCCGAACGGAGCAAACTACGGGCCATGGTCGACCCGCCGGCAGCCGCGTTCTCGCACTTCGGCATCTGCGTGAGTGACCTCGACCGCTCACTGGGCTTCTATTGCGACGCACTCGGGTTCGAGAAGGCCGAGTCCCACGCCATCGGGTCCGACTTCGCCGCCCTGATGGACCTGCCCGACCTGGCGGTGACCTCTCAGTTCATTCGGCGGGGGCCGACCGCCATTGAGCTTCTGGCCTTCGACGAGCCGGCCTCCTTCGGCGACGGCGAGCGCCGACCGTTGAACCAGTTGGGGCTCACCCACCTGTCGTTCCGGGTCGAGGACGTCGCCGCGACGGTCGCACGCATCGTCGAGTTCGGAGGAGCCGTGGTCGAGTCGAGCCGCACTCGCATCGACCTCGGCGCGACGCAGCTGGAATTCGTCTACTGCACCGATCCCGACGGGGTCCGGATCGAGCTGATGAACCTCGGCGACTGACGACAGACGTCGCTCAGGCGTCGGCCGGGTGGGTGCCCGAGAGCCTTTGCGCGTCGAGCTCGCGGTCGATCCGCTCGGCTTTGCGCTCTTCCAGGCGCATCCACCGGATCGCCACGGGGATCATCGGCCACAGCATGAGCGTGTCGCCGACGACCCACATGATGGAGCCGCCGACGTGGAGGTCGACCAGGTAGGAGGGACCCCAGGTGCGATGTTGGGCGAGGTACGCGGGGAAGAGCTCGTGGGTGGACCCGGCGAGCGAGAGCCCGGTGAACGTGTCGATCGGGATCGCCAGGAACAGGTAGAAGAACTGCAGTGCCGGGTGGAGCCGGTAGCAGTTGGGATCGTTGCCGAAGATCTGACGCCAGAAGAGGTAGCCGACTACGAGGAAGGCCAGGTGCTCGAGGTTGTGCACCGCCTCGTTCTGCAGCGTGTAGTTGTACCAGGTGGTCAGGTGCGAGACCGGGATGAGGATGGCGTAGAGGACGAAGGCGACCGCCGGGTGCCCGAAGAACTTGGCCACCGGCGAGCGCAACGCCTCCGTGACCACCAGGTGCGCGGTGCCCGTCGTCGCCCTCCACGCCAGCTCCAGTGGGGAGGAGATGGCGAAGAGCGGAGCGGCCACCATGATGAACAGCAGGTGCTGGACCATGTGGTCCCAGAACAGCTCGCTGTCGTAGACGCCGACGAACGTGAAGATCGCCAGGCCCGTCGTCACCAGGGCGCCGATGAAGGCGGCCGTCTTGCCGGCCGACCAAAGGTGACGCGGATGCAGTGCGTTGTTGCGCTTCACGCCCCACAGGTAAAGCCCGAGGGCGGCCAGGATCATCACCACCGGCACGAAATCGAACTGGGTGGACAGGTACTGCGTCCCCCGAAGTGCGGGGAGGGACGCGTCGTACAGCGCGGCGAACATTCTGTGCAACGGTACCGCTGTCAGCCGTGTTGCCAGAAACGCTGTGCGATCCCCCGCTTGCCGACCAGTGCCACTGCATCCAGTGCGGCCAGCTCCTCGTCTGTCATGCGCCAGCCCAGAGCTCCTGCGTTCTGCTCTGCCTGGTCCCGGTTCTTCGCACCGGGGATCGGTACTGCGCCTTTGGCGATCAGGTACGCGAGCGCGACCTGACTCGGCGTGCGATCGCCGTGGGCCGTGCCGATGCGGCGCTGCTCGGCCACCACCGCCTCCACGGCGGCCATCGGATGGGCCGAGAATGTTCTGCGGCCGGGGGGCGGGTTGGCGGCGGAGTACTTCCCACTGAGCCGTCCCTGGCCGAGCGGCGAGTACGCCAACATCACGACACCGAGGTCGCGGCAGGCCTCGAGGAGCCCGGTTCGCCGCGGCCTGGTGCGCAGCAACGAGAACTCCACCTGGTTGCTGGCCAGTCGGAGGTTACGCCGCCTCAAGGCCGCGTCCATGGCCCGAGTCTCCTTCTCGGAGTAGTTGGACACGCCAACAGCCCTGACGAGACCTTCGGCGTGTGCCGCCGCCAGCGCGTCGGCCAGAGCGTCCTGCGAACGCAAGGAGATCGGCCCGTGAATCTGGTAGAGGTCGATGGCGTCGACGCTCAGCCTGTCGCGCGAACGCCGGGCGGAGGACAGCAGCGCCGAGGAGACGTTGAGCTTCTGCGGGCTCGGCATGAATTTCGTGGCGATCACGACCCGACCGCGCGCCCCGGGGTCGCGGGCGAGCATCCGGCCGATGATGCGCTCGCTCTCGCCTCCGCCGTAGACCTCGGCCGTATCGAAGAAGACGACTCCGGAGCGGAGGCAGGCGTCCCAGGCGTCCTGGATGGTGGCCTCCGTGAAGGCGCCGTCGTAGCCACCCATGCCCCAGGTTGGCTTGTCGCCCCAGGCCCAGGTCCCGACCCCGAGGGGCGGGATCGACACGGTCGACCCGGCCAATGTGAGCCGGTCGCTGGCTTGGGGCGGCGCCGTGTCGGTCATCGTTGGGCGCGCTGGGTGTCCGCCCAGCGCAGGTGTTCACCCACCACGGCCAGCCATGGCTCGCGGTGCGTCAGCTGCGGCGAGTGGTACGCGCCCTCGATGAGAGTCAGCCGGCCCTCCGCGACCCGAGCGGCCAGCTCGGGCGCCTGGTCAACCAGCGGGTGATCGTGCTCCCCTGCGATCACGGTGGTGGGGCAGGTGATGGCGGGCAGCTCGGCGCGCAGAGACGTCTCGCCGTCCGCGACGTCGGCCATGAGCGCCATGCCGAACGCCTTCACGGCATAGGCATCCATGCCCGCGAAGATGGCGTCCTTCTCCCGCTGCCACTCGGCCGGGGTCGTGGACTCAATCAGCGCATCCTCGGGGCCGCCCAGGCTCAGTGTGGGCGGCATGCCCTTCGCCGGGTCGAACTTCCTGACCCAGGTGCGGACCAAGGAGCGGGTGCCCGCGTCGGGAGGCATGAACGACCAGGCGCTCGTGTCCATGAGGATGAGCGAGCTCACCAGGTCGGGCCGGGTCAGCACGAGTCCCATGGCCACCCGGCCCCCCATGGAATGACCAAGCAGATCCACCGCTCCGCCGCCCACCGACTCCACGAAGCGCGTGAGGTCGTCGACCAACTGGTCGATGCTGTAGCCGTCGAGCGTTGCAGTCTTGGTCGAATGGCCGTGTCCGCGCTGGTCGAGGGTGACGACGCGGCGGTCCGCCGCCAACGCATCGACGACCAGGGCGAAATCGTGCGACGACCCCGTGAACCCGTGGCACAGCACGAAGCTGGGCGTGCCCTCGGGTTCGTTCCCCCTTTCCGACCACGCGAGGTCGACTCCGTTCACGCGCAGTGACTGCGGAGGAGCCGTTTGTGTCATGGCCCCTGTCTAGCTGCTCGGCGCTTCCGGCGCCCCGGCCCGCTCGAACCAGGGCCTGCTCGAAGGCGCGCCGGTGCGGCTCAGTGCCGGTGGGGCATGCAGAGCTCGTCGTACTCCGCGATGACGATCTCTCCGGCGTCGGCCCCGCAGGCGGGGCAGGCCGGGTCGCGGCGCACCTTGAAGGTGCGGAACGACTGCTCGAGCGCGTCGTACGACAGCAAGCGACCGACGAGCGTCTCGCCGAGCCCGAGCAAGACCTTGATCGTCTCAATGGCCTGAATGGACCCGACGATGCCGGGCAGCACCCCCAGGACGCCGGCCTCGGCACACGACGGCGCCAGCTCGGCCGGGGGCGGCTCGGGAACGAAGCAGCGGTAGCACGGCCCGTTGTAGGGGTCGAAGACGGTCACCATTCCCTCGAACCGGAAGATGGAGCCGTGGACGACCGGGATCCGCTTCAGCAGCGACGCGTCGTTGACGAGGTATCGAGTCGGGAAGTTGTCGGTGCCGTCGACGATGACGTCGTACCCGTCGATGATCTCGAGAATGTTGTCGGCACCGAGACGCACGTCGTAGGTGACCACGTTCACGTCGGGGTTCAACGCAGTGAGCGTCTTCTTGGCCGAGTCGACCTTGCGCTCACCGATCCGGTCCATGTTGTGCAGGATCTGCCGCTGCAGGTTGGACTCGTCGACGACGTCCATGTCGATGATCCCGAGGGTCCCGACCCCGGCTGCGGCCAGGTAGTAGGCCGCCGGAGATCCAAGGCCGCCCGCGCCGAGGAGCAGCACCTTGGAGTCGAGCAGCTTGAGCTGACCCGCCTCGCCGACTTCCGGCAGGAGGAGGTGGCGCTGGTAGCGGTTGCGCTGTGCCGGGGCCAGTGTGCGGGGCGCCGCCCAGGGGCGATCGTTGTCCTTCCACTTGTTGAAGCCGCCGATCAGCGACTGCACGTCGGAGTAGCCGAGCTCGCCCATCGTCTGAGCGGCAAAGGCGGAGCGCACGCCCCCTGCGCAATAGACGACGATCGGGCCCGACTTGTCAGGCAGCTTGCCCTCGACCTGGAACTCGAGGTGGCCCCGGGGCAAGTGGACGGCGTTCGGGATGGCGCCCTGCTCGTACTCGTCCGGCTCCCGGACGTCCAGGAACGTGACGCCGCCACCCTCCAGCAAGGCCTGCGCGTCGGCCTGCTCCACCTCGCGGATGGACTCCTTGGCCTGCTTCAACAGGTCTCGGGGTGTGGACACCTAAACCTCCGGGTTCGGACCGGGCCCTCTCTCCGGTCTCGAACTCTTAAACACTACCAGCGGGGTCAACATTCCCTGGCCCGGTGCTGCGCCTGGAAAACTGCGGAAATGGAGCTCCATGAGGCGATCAGAGACCGCGCCATGGTCAGGAGCTTCTCAGTCGACGCGATCGACCCGGCCACGGTCGATCGCCTCCTGCGCGCGGCCCTCCGTTCGCCCACTGCGGGCAACACCGGTGGCACGGCCTGGGTGGTGCTCCAGGGGCCCGAGCAGACATCGCTGTACTGGCGGGCAACGACGGACGAGGAGTGGCGTTCAACCAGCCGCCGCTGGGAGGGCCTGAAACGGGCCCCGGTGCTTCTCCTCGCCTACACCTCTCCGGACGCCTACCTGGCCCGCTACGCCGAAGGCGACAAGTCCCGTTCCGGTCTCGGCCTGGGGATTGAGGCGTGGCCGGTGCCCTACTGGTTCGGCGACGCCGCCTTCGGTGTGATGGCCGTCCTCCTCGCCGCGATCGACGCCGGCCTCGGCGCGTGCATCCTCGGCAACTTCCGCGGTGAGGGGGCCCTGGCAGACTCCTTGGGCGTGCCGGATGGATGGAGACTGTTCGGCACGGTCGCGCTCGGCCATCCCGACGGAGCGGACCACCCGTCGCCCTCGCTCGGCCGGGAGCGTCCGCCGGACGAGGCGCGAGTCCGAAGGGGCGGCTGGTGACGGTCGCGAGCGCCGACCGAGTCGATCTGCTTGCTATCCCTCCCCAGCGCAAGCGCCACTGGAAGGATTGACGCGTGTCCGCGGACGAGGCCATACCGAGCGATTTCGACCACGCGCCGCGTGACGTCGACTACAGCAACAGCCGGCACCTCCTCCGGACGTTCACCACGCCGGCTGCGCTCAAGGTTCGGAAGGGGATGTACGAGACGTTCCTGGCCGCGCTGGCGCCGACCGCCGACACCACGATCGTCGACATCGGGGTCACTGCCGACCAAACGACAGAGGACTCGAACTTCCTGGAGAAGTGGTACCCGCATCCAGGTCGGGTGACGGCGACCAGCATCGAAGACGCTTCCTATCTGGAGACGGCACATCCGGGCGTCACCTTCGTGCAGACCACGGGCGACGGCCTGCCCTTCGAGGACCGGCAATTCGATATCGCGTTCTCCTCGGCCGTCCTCGAACACGTCGGGGACCGTGTCCGGCAGCAGCGCTTCCTCGAGGAGCTGCTCCGGGTGTCCGAGCGTTTTTTCGTCACGACACCGGACCGGCGGTTTCCCATTGAGCTCCACACGTTCCTTCCGTTTCTCCACTGGATGCGGCAGGATCGTCACCAGCGCGTGCTCCGCCATCTCGGACAATCGGCGTGGGCCGAGACCGACAACCTCAATCTGCTCGACGAGGCGTCGTTACGAGCGCTCTTCCCAGACGGCGTGCTCCCGACCGTCACGGGGCCCCGCCTGTTGGGCATGAGGTCGAATCTCGTGGCGTATGGGAAGTCAGGCCCCGGCTGAGGTCCGGAGACGAGGAGGCCGGGTCAGGAGCCGAGGCGCCGGCAACGGCTCATTCGGACTCAATCTCGGTCAGGCTCATGACGAAGCTGACCATCGTGATCTGCAGCCCGGCGATCACCAGCACCATGGCGAAGATGGGCAACCGGATCGTCGACGGCAAATTGAGGCTGCCGAAGCCCACCGAACCCCAGTGGAAGATGGCCACGGCGAAGCACACGATGCCGGCTGCGAACAGGACCAGGCCGAAGACCAGCCCGCGCTCCAGCGTGAAGCGGCCCAGCCAACGGTCGAGCAGCGGGCTCGTGGGCAGCAAACCGAGATAGGTGGCGTAGGACCGCGCGATCACGCAGAGGCCCACCATCTGGATCCCCGCGATGACCGCCGTGGCGCAGGCCAGCATGGTCTGCGTCTCGAAGTGCACCCCGCCCAATTCGCGCGGTCCGAACGCCAGCAGGCCGAGGCCGACAGCACCCAGGATGAAGAGAACCAGCGCGGGGTAGAGGAACAGCCAGCGCGGGCTGAACGCCAACAGGAACCTGAGGTGCCGCCAGCCGTCACGCCAGGTCCGGAGGTGGGGGGAGCGGCTCCGTCCGTCGGGGCGCAGCGTCGTCGGCACTTCGACCACCCTGAGGTTGCCCATCGTGGCCTTGACGACCATTTCGCTGGCGAACTCCATCCCGTTGGTCCGCAGTCCGAGGTCTCGGACGGCATCGGCCCGGAAGGCCCGGATGCCACAGTGGAAGTCCCCGAGTTGCGATTTGAAGAACAGCCGGCCGAGCCAAGACAGAACGGGGTTGCCGACCCTGCGGTGGAGGAAGGGCATTGCCCCGGGCTCGATGCCACCTTCGAACCGGTTGCCCATCACGAGGTCGGCCCCACCGCGGAGCGCTTCTACGAACCCGCCGATGTCGTCGAGCGCGTAGCTGTCGTCCGCGTCAGCCATCAACACGTACCGACCGCAGGCCGCCTCAATGCCTCCCCGGAGGGCCGCTCCGTACCCGCGCGCGGGGACGTTTACGACGCGCGCTCCCTCGGCCGCCGCGATGGACTGCGATCCGTCGGTGGAACCGTTGTCGGCGACGATGACTTCTCCGGCGATGCCAAGGACACGAAAGGACTCGTGGGCCTTGCGGACGCAGAGACCGAGGGTCTCTGCTTCGTTCAGGCAGGGCAGCACGACCGTCAGCTCGCACGCCGCAGTGACCGGTTCAGGCTTGGTCGCAGTCACCACGGCCGGGCATTCTTGCATGGAACGGGACGAGTCGGGTGGGCACGCGGTCTGCCGGAGGACCCGGATTCGACCTGCTCAGCTCCTATCCTTCGACAGCGGGTGCGTCTCCCCCTCCTGCCAGCGCGCCATGGCCCACAACAGGTCGGAGAGACGGTTTAGATAGGCCACCACCAGCGACCCCTCCACCGGGTGGGCGACCGCGAGCCGCTCGGCACGGCGCACGATCGTACGGGCCAGATCGAGAGCCGCAGCGAGCCGGTTCTCGCCCGGGATGGTGAAGTCGCTCGGCATGTCGAAGCGGGCGAGCAGGTCGTCGATCTGGCGCTCGAGCGCGCTCACCATGTCCTCGGTCACAAGGGTTGACCCCGCCGAGAGCTTGTGTCGGTTCTCCGGGGCGGTGGCCACCTCTGCCATCAGCACGTAAAGCTCGCGGGCGAGCGTCGTCAACCAGTCGTGGACCTCTGAGCCGGCGGGCGCCTCCGCCCGGGCCAGTCCGAGCGCAGCCTGCGCCTCGTCGACCGCGCCGTTGATCGCGATTTGCGCCGAGTCCTTGCGCACGCGGCCGCCGAAGAGGAGGCCGGTCGTGCCGTCGTCGCCCTTCTTCGTGTAGATGCGGGGCGTCACGGGCCCGGATGCTACCGGCACCTTCGGGCGAGACCCCATTTGATCACCGAACGATCTGGTGAGGCCTTCGCCGGGGCGCGGAACACGGACCGCAATGGCAACGCTGCGGAGGCAGGGGTCGAACCTGCGCCGACGGTGAGCAACGCCCACCCGCTCTGCCTCTGAGCTACTCCGCATGGTGCGCACTGGGTCACGTCGTGCCTCGACGAGGGGAGGGCACGACGGCTTCCCTTTGCGTTGAGCATGTCCACCGCAGGCTGCTGCCCACAGGACGGGTTGGGGTGCGCAGCTCCAACCCAGCAACCCGTACAGGACTCGAACCTGCGTCAGCTGCTCGAAAGCAGCGGTCCTGGCCGCTGAACGAACGGGTCGTGTCTCGCCAGAGGGGACTTCCCGCGCCCCCGGGCCGGAAGCGGGGGGACCTCCCGGCCCGGGGGACCTGTCTCGGGTCGCAGTGGGAGCGAGTGGGCTCGGCCTGCGGCCTGCCAACGGTGGCGGAGCGACACCACAAGTGGCGTCACAGTCGCATCCGCCGGTCCTCACTTCCCCGAAAGGCAGCGCTCGTACTCCCCAATCTGGGTTGAAAGTCGATTGTCAAGGTGCAAATGGCATGGCTCGATTTAGCGAAGAGTGCGCGTAGACATAATGGGGTTGGAGCGGCGGGGAGAGACACGAGCACTCCCACGAAACCAAAAGAGCCGCTCCCTCACGGAAGCGGCTCTGCAACGGTCGAGACTGTGAACGTTCTCGCTATACCGTTGAGGCCACCTCCCGCTGCGAGGGGTTCCCGAGTCGTGCCGTGTGGGCACGGCCGGCGACGAGCATCGACACAGCGGACACGCCAACAAGCGCTCCGCACACCCTCGGTCGCCGGTCCGTCCGGCAGTCGTGCGCGTCGATCAACATGGGTTCAAGTATATGCATATGCCAAGGGAATGGAAGCCATTTGCCGAAAGCTCTTCTGTGATTTTGGCAAAACAACGATGTGTTGCTTGAACCATCCCGTCGAAGACCGTCGTCGCGAGGAACGTGCGGTCACCCTTCTTCGTGACGGGAGACGCCCGGGGTCACCGCTCATCCCCGGAGTTGCGCATCGCCGGGCGTTGTCGCTCTCACACCCCGCCCACGGGCGAATGCGCACGTTCTTCGTGCCCGGGGGATGGCCGGTATCCTTGGGCGGACCATGGCCCGATCTCCCGAGCTCCTCGGCCGTCTCGACCCGGCCGCGTCCACGTACCTGCAGGCGTTGCGCGAGCGCGTCGTCATCTTCGACGGCGCCATGGGCACGAACCTGCAGCTGCTCGGCCTCGGCCCCGACGACTTTGGCGGCCCTGCGCTCGAGGGCTGCAACGAGGTCCTCGTCGAGACCCGACCCGACCTCGTCGCGCAGGTCCATCGCTCCTTCCTCGAGGTCGGCTGCGACGTCATCGAGACGGACACATTCGGCTCGACGTCGGTCGTCCTGGCCGAGTACGGCTTGGCCGACCGCGCCCGCGAGCTGACCCGCCAGGCGGCCGAGCTCGCCTGCGCGGTGCGTGACGAGTTCGCGACGCCGGAGCGCCACCGCTGGGTCGCCGGCTCCATGGGGCCCGGCACCAAGTTCCCGACGCTCGGGCAGATCTCCTACGTCGACTTCCGCGACGCCTACGAGGAGCAGGCGCTCGGGTTGCTCGAGGGAGGCGTGGACCTCCTGCTCGTCGAGACGCAGTTCGACCTGCTCTCGGTCAAGGCTGCGCTGAGCGGCGCCCGGCGCGCCATGGTGGCGCTGGACCGCATCGTGCCGCTGCAGGCGCAGGTCACGATCGAGCTGACCGGTCGCATGCTGCCGGGCACCGAGATCGGCGCTGCGCTCACCGTGCTCGATTCGATGCAGGCGGACGTCGTCGGCCTCAACTGCGCGACGGGTCCGGTCGAGATGAGTGAGGCGCTGCGCCACCTCTCGTCAGCCAGCCGCGTCCCCATCTCCTGCGTCCCCAATGCGGGGCTCCCGTCGGTGGTCGACGGCCAGATGCACTACGACCTCACGCCCGAGGACCTGGCCCAGCATCTGCACCGGTTCATCACCGAGTTCGGGGTCTCCGCTGTCGGCGGGTGCTGTGGGACCACGCCCGCGCACTTGGCCGCAGTGGTCGAGCGCTGTGCCGGCGCCGCCATCGCGCCCCGCACACCGGTGCACGAGCCGGCCGCGGCGTCCATCTACACCTCGGTCCCGTTCGAGCAGGAGACGTCGTTCCTCGTTGTCGGTGAACGCACGAACGCCAACGGCTCCAAGGCGTTCCGCGAAGCCATGCTCGCGGGCGACTGGGATACCTGTGTCGCCATGGCGCGGGACCAGGTCAAAGAAGGCGCCCACCTGATCGACGTGTGCGTCGACTACACGGGGGCCGACGGCGTGGCCGACATGAACGAGGTGGCCAGCCGCCTGTGCACGCAGTCGAGCGTGCCGCTCATGGTCGACTCCACCGAGGGTCCGGTCGTCCGGGCCGCTCTGGAGTGGATCGGCGGCCGCCCCGTCCTCAACTCGGTCAACCTCGAGGAGGGCGACGAGCCGGGCACCCGGCTCGACACGTTCCTGCGCCTCGCCCGCGAGTTCGGGGCCGCCGTGGTGTGCACCTGCATCGACGAGGAGGGCCAGGCGCGCACGGCCGAGTGGAAACTGCGCGCGGCCCGCAACATTCGCGACATCGCCGTCGAGCGCTACGGCCTCGCGCCGGAGGACCTGATGTTCGATGCGCTCGCGCTTCCGCTCTCGACCGGCATGGAGGAGAGCCGGCGGGACGGAATAGAGACCATCGAGGGCATCCGGGCCATCAAGGCGGAGCTGCCCGGGGTGTCCACCCTTCTCGGGCTCTCCAACGTCTCCTTCGGCCTCAACCCGGCCGCACGGCAGGTGCTCAACTCTGTGTTCCTGCACGAGTGCGTGGAAGCGGGACTCGATGCGGCCATCGTGCACGCGTC
>JBPYFR010000167.1:0-22618 GCA_051985685.1 Acidimicrobiales bacterium | reverse complement strand
TGGACGGGGTACGCACGGCGCGCCTCGGCCAGTTCCGGATAGGGGTCCCGTACGTCACCGGCGACCGCGTCATCAAAGAGGCCGAACTCTTCGCCGCTCAGACGCTCCCTGTCGACGGCGACACCGTGCGCGGCATCCTGCGCCGAAATCTCCACTGGCCCCTCCCGAGGAACGAATATTTGGTTCCGCACCGTATCGCCCAAGTGTGGTGGCGTCAATCGGTCCAAGCCGGGCCTTTGTGACCGAGTTGGAGCGTTGGCCCGAACGCGCGATGCGAAGCCACGGTGCGATCACATCATCCCCATCTCGGTTCAGTCCTCGTGGCGGAGCAGTCGTGTTGCGATGGAGGCCGCGGACTTCGAAGCGCTGGCATGCTTCGTGGCGACAAGCTTTGTCGCGATGGCTCGAGGGGCAGATCGGGTAGTACCTTCGCCGTGTGCTTGTACAGACCCCGACTGCAAAAGATGCAGCTCGAATGGGCGACTCTTCCGAGTCCGACGAGGTTTCGACCCGGCTTACCCTCGTATGCAGTGCCGCTGTGGTCGCGTGCTCCCTCGTCTTGTTGGTGACGAACTCGTCACTCGTCGGGGACGGGCCGTATTATCTGCTGCGTGCCATACAGAATGGTGGACCCATTCAGGTCGCTGGCCGCCAGGGGATCAATTCTGTGCGCGAGGCCCCTCTTTTGCTGGCACTGCACCTTGGCGTCACGAACACGCATGCTCTGACCGTATTCCAAGGGGTCGGCTTCGTGATCTTCCCGGCCCTTGTATGGATACTTGCGATCGTCCTCGCCCGTCATTCACGAGTGCGATTCACGCTTGTGACCATTTCGTGCGGTCTGTGCTTCGGCACCCTGATCTTTTTCAGCGTCGACGAGTTGACGCCGACTCTTCCTCTTGTCGTGCTTGCGTCGGTGTTGCTCACGCAGCCCACACCTTGGTCTGCTCCGAGCGCAGTGCTGGCGATGGTCTCCACCGGACTCTTGTTCTTCTCACACGAGGCCGTCGTGCCCTGTGCAGTCTTGCTTATCGCCTCAGCCCTGGTTCGGATCACAGCCCGCCTGGGACGTACGGACACCGCCGCGAGCGCCGTCGTACTGGCTCTGTCGGTGGCCGTTCTGGGTGGAGCTTTGTGGACTCTCGTGTTCTGGCCGAACCCGAGTTCGCATACCTTCTTCAACCTCTCCGCATCGAGTGTCCTCTTGTCCATAGGAGCCCTGTTCATCCTTGGATGGGTGGCGCTCCATGGACGCATGGCGGGAATGGAGTGGCTCCGCTGGTCTTTACTCGCGGTTGCACTCCCGTTCATCGTTTTCGGAATCTGGTTAGCAATAATTGATGGCCCCAATGCTGCGTATTCCTCGCGCGCCACTGGCCTGAGTGTGGCCGCCGCGTTGCAGCTCGCGCTCCTCGTCGACTGGGTCCTCCGACGAAGCGATCAGGCCCGCTATTCAATCATGCCCTCGACCAGCGCAACACGAGTCGCCACAGCCTTTCTCGTCGCGGTCATGATTATCCCAACTGTGTGTGCACTGCGCTGGTCGACCGTCATCGCTGACTTCCGTTCCACGATCACGCAGCGGACGGGTGTTATCCCGGCTGCCGACATACGAACAACGCCCGAGTCATATCTCTGGAGCTGGACCAATCCCACCTTGAGCTTGGTCCTGCGCTCTTCCAGCAATAATGCCGTCGTTCAGAACCCCACCACCAATAGCTTCAATCCATTCAGTATCGATACCGCCCAGCGTCAAATCCTTTCCGAATACCGATGGGGCAAGTAGCTGCTCCGCGCGGTCCGACGTCATCATCCATCCACACCGCTCAGGAAGATCAAGGTGCCTCTCCGAGCAGTGACCTCTGACGGCAACCTGGTCGTTGGGATGCCTCAGCCACTGGGACACGAGGCTGCCGCCTTTGAAATTGGTGGACAAGTGGCCGAACGCCGATTCGGAGAGGTTTGGTCATGACAATTCTCGTCACGGGTGGCGCTGGTTACATCGGATCGCACACAGTGCGACTGCTCAGCGACAGCGGTCGTGACGTGGTGGCGTTCGACTCCATGGAGTTCGGGCACCGGTCCGCTGTGGCCAAAGTTCCGTTGGTCGAAGGCGACGTGGGCGACGAGGAGACCGTTCGTCGGACCGTGGAGCAGTTCGGCGTCGACTCGGTGATCCATTTCGCTGCGTACAAGTCTCCCGCCGAGTCGATGCTGAGCCCGGAGCGCTACTTCGAGAACAACGTTGCGAAGTCCTCCAAACTGATCGAGACCCTGTACAAAGCAGGTGTAGATCGATTCGTCTTTTCGTCGACGTGTGCCGTCTACGGGACACCAGGCGAGTGCCCTGTGGGAGAGGGTGCACCCGTGCGGCCCGAAAGTCCCTACGGGGAGAGCAAGGCAATAACGGAGAGGCTTCTCTCGTGGTTCGACCGCTGTGTCGGCGTGCGCTCAGTGAGCTTGCGCTACTTCAACGCTGCGGGCGCCTGGCCCGATGGCTCGATAGGCGAGGACTGGACGGTCACCATCAATCTGGTGCCGCTGTTGATGAAGGCGGCGCTTGGCCAGAGCGGTGCGCTCCAGGTCTTTGGAACCGACTACCCGACTCCGGATGGGACCGCCATTCGAGACTACGTCCACGTGATCGACCTGTCCTCCGCCCATCTGAAAGGCCTCGAGTATCTCGAACGGGGAGGATCGAGCACGCTGGTGAACCTTGGGACAGGCGTCGGCTCGTCCGTCTTCGAGGTTCTGTCCGCAGCCGAAAAGGCCATCGGGCGGCCGGTGCCTCATGAGCTGGCGGCCCGGCGCCCGGGCGATCCGGTCGCCCTCTTCGCCGACAACCGACGAGCCCGGGACCTCCTCGGTTGGATCCCTGAACTCGGACTGGACGAGATCCTCAGCTCGGCGTGGAGTTGGCACTCGAACCATCTCCTTGGATACGAGGATTGAGTCGTTCGTCCGCGCCACACGCGTCTGAGTCCGCCCGACCGTCCGCTTGGGAGAGGAGGTGCCGAGCGGTACCAGAGTCGTGCAGTTGCCCCGGCGACAGATCACTGGGCACCAATGAGCCCTCATGAACAAATGTTAGTGTCGCATTTTCGGCGTACAGAAGAAAAGGAGTGAGTGTCCGATGGGCGCGGACGTGGCCGACAATTTGCTCGCCGGCCGACGCGTACTTGTCACTGGCGCGTCGAGCGGGATCGGCGCCGCGACGTGCCGGTCGATCGTGGGCCGGGGCGGTTCCGTCGTGATGCTGGCGCGCCGCAAGGAGCGTCTCGACGACCTGTCCGAGGAGCTCGGCGATCGGGCCGTGGCCGTCGCAGCCGACGTCACCGATCTCGAGAGCCTCCAAGCCTCGATCGACGAGGCGGCTCGTCGTCTCGGCGGTCTCGACGGCGTGATCGCCGTGGCGGGGAAGATGATGACCGGCACCCTTACGACCGGCACCCCGCAGCTTTGGCGTGAGATCGTCGACCTCAATCTGATCGGGCCGCTCGCCACGGTTCGGTATTCGACCAATCACTTCTCCTCGGCCGGCCGGCGAGACGTCGTCATCGTGGGCTCGACGGGAGCCCTGACGCCGATGCCGGGTGTCGGTGTCTACGCGGCGTCCAAGCGCGGGCTCGAGGCCGCGTTCGACAGCCTGCGCCTCGAGCTTGCACCGGCGGGCATCAACACAACCCTGGTCATGCCGGGCATGTTCGAGACAGAGGGCCTCACGCTCGAGGGCCTCGTCCTGGACGGGGACATTCCTCCAATGGAGATGCCGATGTTCGTGGAGGGTGCCGGACCAGCACCGACGGCGCCATTGGCCGACTGCATCGCCTACATCATCGGCTTGCCGGAGGGCATCTGCGTCCACGAGCTCGTGATCCGCCCGACCGGTCAGCTCAACCCCTGAAAGAGGCTATGGGGGAAGCGGGCCAACCTATGGTTGGCCGTTCGCAGGGCTGCAGCGGCCGCCGTTGGCGGCTGGGTTGACGACGGGCCGTCCCGACTGGCCGGTCTCCCAGCCGTCCCAGATCCCGGCGGAAAATGGACCCGGCTGGCCTGCTCTTTCGTAAAAGCCTTGCGGGTCGTACACCTTCGCCGTGGGGAACGGGTACGGGCAGGCGACCGACGTCGCCGCCCCGCTCGCGCGGATGATGGCGAAGCTCCCCCCGTAAATGAAGAGGTAGCAGGCGTTGAGGATGAGAATCATCACGACGAACGACCCCAGGGCCGGCCGGCCCCGGAACGCCCGCACTCGCTGGGCCAGCTTCTCGGCGACGGTGCGCCCGGTGTCGTCGCGGTACAGGAGAACGCCGGCCGGGATCATCACCGCAGTCACGAGTGTCGACTCCCACAGGAGTGGGAATTGGTAGGGCTTCCCGGTGAACACCGAACCGAACGGAATGACCTGCGAGTAGATGTACAGCTGCGTCCGCACGAGGATGATCTCCTGGATGGCGTCGTAGACGAAGCCGATGACGTAGATCAACACGGCCAGGCTGATCAGCGGATGTCTCCAGACGAAGGAGGTGACGGGTCGACCGCGCTGGATGTGCCGCAGGACCCAGATGCCGATCAGACCCGGCACGAGGTAGAACATCACATAGCCGAACACGATGAACGGTTCGACGGTCGGGGAGAGCGACACCAGCGGCCAGGTCTCAGGCCAGTGCCACAACGCTGGGTTGTAGACCGCGTAAGGCGCCCAATTCATGATCGGGTCCTGCCAGACGATCGACGTACAGGCGATCGCCATCAAGAGGACCGGGTGCTTCGGCCACCGCCACCACAGGACGGTGAAGATCACGATGATCTGGGCCATTTGCAGGACCGTGCCGTACTGCAGGAACCCCAGCCAGTGGGTCCATCCGAACAGAGGCGCCACGTGGCTCGGGGCGACGTGCAGCGCTGGGTTCTTGATCCGCGCCGCCACCGCGCCGTGTCTGGCGTTGTGGGCGATCAGGACTGCGCCGGTGAGGACGGCACAGACGACCAAGCCCCAGATGATGCTGGGCCAGACCGACCTGCGGCTCGCCCCGCTCGGCTCCGGCTCGACCTCGGCGACCGCCCGCGGGCGATCCAATTGGGTCGTCACCTCACTGGTCCCCGAAACGGCCGACCAGCTGTGAATCGCCGAACTGCGGTCCCAGCTTGCGGGCGACGAGGTAGCCGGCGCCCATCCAGCCGCGCCGCGTCCACTTGCCGAACGAGAGCCGGGTCCCCGGCGCGCCCGCCGCCGCGGGGAGCATCTTCACCCGTTCCAGCGCTTCTTTGACTCCACGGGGCGTCAGGGGATGGGCGTCGGCGAGCGCGTGGAGCAGCACCGTCGCGATGTCGCGGTTCATCACGGGCACGCAGTACTCGGGCCGACGCCCGTAGACGGCCTCGTACTGGTCGAGAAACTCCTGGCCGACGAGATTGGCCTCGTCGTACTGGTCGCACCCGGTCCAGCCTTGGATCGCGTGCCACATCACCTCGCTGATCCAGGCGTTCTGGAACGCCGTGCCCATGACCCGCGGCGGGTCCCAGTGCAGCTGCTCGAGGGCCGGGTTGACGAAGACAGCCCCAAAGCCGAAACCGCAGTGAACGATCGCCTGCGCCTTCGCTTCGTGGATCCTGCCGACCTCGCCGGTGAGATCACGGGCGGTCTGGGGGATCCACTCCTCGGCAACGATGCGGATGCCCTTCACGCTGCAAGCCTTGCGAAAGTTTCGGAAGTAGGACTCACCGACCAGCGACTGCTCGATGAGTACGCCCACCTCGGCATGGCCGCCCGCTGCCAGCAGATCGGCCCAGAAGATCGGCTCGTCGGTCATGGAGCCTTGCGGCAGCGCGAAGGTCCACTCGCCCAACCAGTCATCGCTCCCGGTGACACTCAACGCGGGCACGCGGAACCGCTCCTCGATCGCCTCCCGGGTCGGAACACAGTTGTCGGTGATGTGCGGGCCGAACACAGCGAGGCAGCCTTCCTCCACCAGCTCTGCGAAGGCGTGTGTGACGGCCTTGATCGTTCCCTTGGGCAGGCCTTCGACTTCCCGGAACACGATCTCGACGGGGCGGTCGAGCTTGTGTTGTTCCAACCCTTGGGCGAAGACGAGCTCGAACGGCCGGACCAGGTCCTCGCGCGCCTCAGTGGGGAAGCCGTCGGGCAGCTTGAAGTCGAAGAGGTAGCCGAGCTTGATCGGCTCGGCGGTGCTTTCGTAGGACACGGGCCCCCCTTGAGAAAGCGTTTCGGCGCGGGCCGAGAGCTAACCTGACATTTGTTCCGACACTACCGAGCAGTCACAAGAGCGTCAATCGGAGCCGCGGTCAAGACGGCTCGTCGGCGACGTAGGCGTCGATCATCTCGAAGAGTCCCGCCGTGACCACGGGGTCGTCGGTGAGCGGTCCGGCGATCGCTACCCGTGCCGCATCCTTGAGGCTCAGCCCTTCGACGATGAGTTGACCCGCGGCGACGAGGACCCGGGTGGACGCCACCTCCCGGAGGCCTGCGCTCTCCAGCCGGCGGATGGCTTGACCGAGCCGTACGAGGTGGGCTGCCGTTTCGGGGTCGACGCCGGATTCGTGGGCGACGACCTTCACCTCGACCTCAGCGGGGGGAAAGTCGATCTCTATGGCGACCATGCGCTGGCGCGTCGAGTCCTTGAGATCCTTGAGCACGCTCTGGTAGCCGGGGTTGTACGAGACGACCAGGCAGAAACCTGGTGCAGCCTCCAACGTCACGCCAAGGCGATCGATAGGCATCTGACGCCTGTGGTCGGTGAGAGGGTGCAGGACGACGGTCGTGTCCTGGCGGGCCTCGACGATCTCGTCGAGGTAGCAGATCGCGCCTTCCCGTACGGCACGCGTCAAAGGGCCGTCGACCCAGGTGGTCTCACCCCCCCGCAGCAGGAAACGCCCGACGAGGTCGGCGGTGGTCAGATCGTCGTGACAAGCAACCGTGATCAGCGGGCGGCGCAGGTCGTGGGCCATTGCTTCGACGAGGCGGGTCTTGCCGCAGCCGGTCGGGCCCTTCAGCAGGATCGCCAAACCCTGGCGGAAGGCGGCTGTGAAGACCTGCTCCTCGTTTCCGACCGGAACGTAGTAGGGCCGCGCCCCTGGCCTCATGCTGATCTCCTCTCCATCTCCAAACGCTCTCGCGTGCGTACCCGGCGCTGCGTCGTCCGCCGCTGCGCCTCGGACGACCCGATCGCGAACCGGAACAGGGGGCCGATGACGCCGGGTAGTTGCTCGGTCCGGGGCACGACGGCGTGCGCAGCCGTTCCGAAGACACGCCGCAACGCTGCGGCATCGGTCGCGGCGCCAACGCTGAGGCAGAGGCAGCCGGTGCCTCGCCTCCGGCCTTCGGCCAAGGCCCGTCGTGCATCCGCTTCGCCGTAGGCGCCTTCGTAGCCATGGTCGTAGGCGAAGCCGTCCGACAGAACGACGAGCAGCCGCCTCGACGTCCCGGCCTCTCGTTCGAGGACAGCCCCGCTGTGGCGAATGGCTGCGCCGAGGCGCGTGTAGGCACCGGGGACACACCCCGCGAGACGTTGCATCACCCGCGCGTCGAGGTGGTCTCCGAACCGCTTGAGCGGCGCCACCTGGACCGCCGTACGGCCTTGCGAGCAGAAGGCGTACAACCCGACGCGGTCACCCAGATCGTCGAGTGCCACTGCCAGTGCGGCCGCTGCCTGCCGTTGGTGCTCATGCACCGTCCCGCCCATCGGGCTCGGTTCGCCCGCCGAGCCCGAGATGTCGAGCAGGAGGAGGACAGCAAGGTCGCGACGACGTCTGAGCGTGTCGATGTAGACCGCCTCATCCGGCACGGTGCCGGCGATCATGTCCACGCGTGACTCGACGGCTGCGTCGATGTCGATGTCGATCCCCTGCAGTTGCCGGTCCCGACGCTCGAGCTCCATGCCCAGCCGGGAGAGCGGTCGCCGCAAGGCGTGGACGTCGGGGAGCGCGAGCGCAAGGTGCTTCGTAGGGATCGGAGCGGTCTCGACGACGGTGCACCAGTCCGGCCGGTAGCGCCGCCGGTGGACGTCCCACTCGGGGTAGGTCGTGCCTCGGCGCGGCGCGTGTGTGTCCATGTCGGCGATTGGCATAGCCGCGGTCGACGTCGCCACGGCCCGACCACTCGTTCCACGCCGGGTCCAATGGGTCGGTGAGTCGGCACCGGGCGGGCCTCCCCCGGACGCACGTGCGTCGCCGAACATCTTTTTGAACAAGCGACCGATCGCACCTCCACCCCCGATCGGGCTCGAGATGAAGTCCACAACCGAGCGGCGGTCGTCCTCCTCATCATCCAGCTCGCGCAAGATCTCCTCTCGATGTGGATGCGGAACGTGCTGGGCGGGGGCGCTGGCGCCCAAAGACACCTCGGCAGAGGCGTCAACCTCGCGGGGGCGGATCGTCCCGAACACTGCCGACGGTTCCGGGACCGCCTCGCGGCTAGTGGCGATGGCCAGCGATTCGGCTGGCGAGCCACTGCGTGCCCCGACCTCCCGGTCGATCACCGACAGCAGCGATTCGGGCAACACGGCCTCGTGCGCGGCGAGGGCCCGGTGACCTTCCACAGCCAGGTAGCGGCGGGCCAGGGCTGGGCGACGGGCCAGGACTACGAGGGACGCCGCGCCGAGACTGCCGGCACCCAACAGCGACGCCTGCACGGCCACCGCGTGTCGCTGCTCCCTCGCGCGGGCATCGGCGTCGATGAAGACGGTGGCGCCGTCGGTCCACGCCGGCGCGCGCGGGGGCCTCACGGGTGCCACCTCGAGAAGGCGACCGGCGATGGCCGAGGCCAAGAATTTGAGGCGCTCCGGAGCCGCGTTCACTTCTTGGCGCGGGGCGCCGTGCTCAGGCGGTGATGCCACGTCGTTGGCAGAGGTCGGCGACTTCGTCGAAGATCGACGTGGGAACGGTGAAGGGTTGCGTCGCCGACACCTCGGCCAGGTGGGACGCGACGTCGTCGGCGGTCGGTGTGCTGCCGGACGCGCTGAGCCAGCCTTCGCCGAGACCGGTGAAAACACGGGCGTAACGGCCGGCTGCAGCCGAGTAGCTGTGATGGGTGAGCTCGCACGAGCGACTGGCGAGGAAGGTGACGAGGGGGACGACCAACTCGGGGTCGATCGCGGTGAGGAACGGTTCGAGGGTGGGGTCGACGACCTCTCCGATCGTCTCGGTGACCATGCGCGAGAAGCCGAACGGCAGCACGCAATTCGCCAAGACACCGTGCGGAGCACCCTCAATGGCGATGACGTTGGCAAGACCGACGAGGCCTGCCTTCGCGGCGGCATAATGCGCGGAGTTCGGCTGCCCGAAGAGTCCGGCCGAGGACGTCGCGAAGACGAAGCGACCATACCCCTGCGACTTCATGACACGGAACGCGGGCTGGCTCACGTGGAAGCCCCCGTCGAGATGGACGGAGAGCATCCGGCGCCAGTCGTCTGCGGCAAGCTCCTCGAAGGCAACGGTGTGGAAGATCCCGGCGTTGCTCACCACGATGTCGAGACGGCCGAACCGGTCGAGTGCCAACCGCACGATGGCCTCCCCACCGTCGGGGGTGGCCACGGACTCGTACGAGGCCGCCGCGTCACCTCCGGCTTGCACGATCTCCGCCACGACCGCGTCGGCGACCGATGAGTCGGTGCCGTCGCCGTGCATGCTGCTCCCGAGGTCGTTCACCAACACTGACGCGCCCCGCCGTCCCAGCTCGAGTGCGTAGAGCCGCCCCAGCCCCCGGCCCGCACCCGTGACGACGGCCACCTGCTCGGAGAAGTCGATCACGCGAGACCGCGTCCGGCGATGCGGATCCTCGACCTAATCATTGTTCCGAGGGTAGGTCCCGGTCGGACGCCGATCCAATCGGACCGCATCGCTCACGATCGCACCGAGGCACCGCGCAGCACGGTCTCGCGAGCGAGGGTTTGCGCCGCGAGGGTCCCGGCCGCGGTGACCGGGGAACCTGCGCCCCAGACAGCCTCGAGGACGGACCGGGCCCGAACATCGGCGGACGCGCCGTCGAAAAGGATCTCGCCCGCTTGTATCCCAGCGGAGACCAACGCTTTGACGTGCCGTAGCTGCGTGGGAACCGAGACGCCGAGGCTCGGTGGGCTCGGCGAGCTCGGTGTGCTGGGCGGGGATTGCCGCATCCAGGCGAGTGTCACTTTGACCTCGTCGCTGAAGCGGTCCACGACGTTGATCGCGACCCACATCAACGCGTCGAGCTTCGACAGAGGCGAAGACTCCGACCGCACGACCGCTTCCCAGGCTGTCACCACCTTTTGCGAGTACGCCGACATGATGGACATCAGGAGCTCGTCCTTGGAGCCGAGAAGCCTGTACACGGTGCCGGTGCTCAGGCCGGCCGCGGAGGCGATGTCCCTCATCGTCGTCGCCTCGTATCCCCGTCGCCCGAACTCCACCCGCGCCACCGAGCGCAGATGCGCGAGCCGGTCGTCGTCCTCCTTGCGATCTCCGCTCCACGCGGCGATCGCACGTCGTGCCGCCCGGAGCGCGTTCGAGCGATCGAGCGCCGTGTTCGAGGGCGCACGGACGGCGAGACCCTCGAGCAAGATCCGGATCCGCACCTCAGGGTCCTGCTCGCCGCCCGGGGTCAGGTGGGACACCCCGACGCCGACATGGAGCATGCTCTGGCACAGGCGGTCGGCAAGGAGGGACAGGTCGATCCCCGCGCGGATTTCGCCCGATTTACGCCCCGCGCGTAGGAGCTCGAGCATGGCGGTGCGGATGACCGCCGGGGTCTGCAGTGACTGAGGCGCCAATTCGTCGTCGACGGCTACGGGCGGTTCGTACAGCGTGAGGAGCAACGCTGCGCGGTGTTCGACGCCACACGCCGCGATCGCCCGTCCGAAGTCGAGGATACGATCGCGGGCTGGCCTGGGATCCGGTTCGTACAGACCGTCGCGAGCTTCTTTGGCGATCCTCTCCAGGTCGTCGTGGTACCGGTGCACCAGTTCGACGAGGATCGCCTCCTTCGAATCGAAGTGATGGTAGAGACTGCCCGGCAGTATGCCGCATGCGTCGGCGATCTCGGCGAGCGATGTCCGGGATCCGGACGACGCGAACAGCGTCGCCGCGGTGTGGAGGATCTCTTCTCTGCGGGCTCCATCGGACGGCATCCGCCCGTATGGTAGCGCCGGCCCGTCAAAGGTCTTCAGAGCCGCGGACGTCACATCGTTCGTTTCACAACGAGTGATCCACTCTTCGCGACGAGTCAAACCCGCGCCGTACCACGGGCTGATTGACGCCGGAGCGGGCCGGCCGTACAATGCGGAACAAATCTCAGGTTACAGCTTTGGTTCGAGGTGGCGGGCGCTCGCCGGCCACGCGCGGTCAGGGGGTGGGTGTTGCGGGGGCGGACACGGATCTCAATGCTGTCGGTCGTCCTCGGGCTTCCGATCGTCACGTTTGGCGCGACGTCGGCGGCGTCTCCGGCGTCGCCCGCGACGCCAATGAGCGCGCCGATCACGCTCGCCCTCATCACCCCGCTGACCGGTCCCTCAGCGCCCGAGACCGCAAACGATCCCGCCGGTTTTCGCGCTCGCATCGCCCTGCAGAACGCAGAGGGCGGGGTCAACGGCCACAAGCTCGTGCCGCTCGTGATCGACGACCAGACGAGCCCTTCCACCATTGCGACGGCCGTGCAGGAAGCCGACTCGAAGGCGTTCGGCATCGTGTCGGCCAGCCCTCTGTTTTTCCTGGCAGATAAATACCCCCAACAGGCGGGTGTTCCCGTCACCGGCTCGTACACGGATGGACAGGAATGGGGAGAGCAGCCCTACACGAACATGTTCGCCTCCGATCTCGGCAGCCTGAACCCGACGCTCCCCGTGAACACCCTCGAGGGCAAGATCCTGAAGAAGTTCGGCGGTACCGTGCTTGGAACGTACGGTTACAGCGTCTCGCCCTCTTCGTCCCGAGAAGCGGTCGCTACCGCTCGCTCCTTCGAGCATGCCGGAGGAAAGGTCGGCGTCGTCGACACCTCCCTGCCCTTCGGTTCCGAGAATTTCTCAGCCCCGGCCCTCGTCGCGAAAGAGAAGCACGTCGACGCTCTGTTCCCGACCATGATCGACTCCTCGAACTTCGCACTGGCCACGGCGCTCAAACAGGCAGGCGTACATGTCAAGTCCGCCGTCTTCGCAACTGGGTACGACCCGAGCGTTGTCCATTCGCCGGCTTGGGCCAGCCTTCAGGGCGACTATTTCCTGTCCATCTATCGTCCGTTCTCTCTCCCCAACGCCGGCACCAAGCAGATGGCCGCAGCGCTCCAGAAGTACCAGCACTTCTCGAAGACGCAGTTCCCGACGCTGTTCCAGTACGAAGCGTGGGCCGGAGCCGACCTCATGATCAAGGGTCTGCAGATGGCCGGGCAGAACCCCACCCACGCTGATGTCATCAAGGCGCTCCGGAGCATCAGGTCGTACGACGCCAATGGCTTGCTGCCCAACCCCATCGACTACGCCACCACGTTCGGGCACGACCCGCCGCAGCAGTGCGTCTGGGTGCTCCAGGCGCGCCAGAACGGCTTCGTCCCCACTTCGTCGCAAACCATCTGCGGAACGGACATCCCCGGGACGTCCACCGTCAATGCGTCGTCGTGATCTAAGCCTCCGTCTCGACTGATCGCCCTTCCGGAGCGCTCAGGTCGGACTGGCGCAGACGGGCCGCCGATCAGATCAGGACTGCACCGTCGTGGTACCCGGCAGGTCCTTGCCGCAGAAGGGCTGGCTTGAAGCGGGCACGAAAGCGTTCTTCTCGGCGATCATGTACCACCCACACAACTTGGGCAGGTCGTGCCCGAAGATCGTGGAGTAGTTGATCGACTCGGGCAGCAGTCCGTTCCCGTTGTAGCTCTTGAGATTGCGCAGCGCGTGGTTGACGCCGTCTCGGGTCGGGTTGGACCCGCCAAGCTCCAGGCCCTTGATCATGAGGTCGGCGCCCAGCCACGACTCGTACTGGCTGAAGTTCGGGAACTGGCCGGACGTGAAGTGCTCGTACTTCTCAAGGGCTGACTGCATCTGTTTCGTCCCTTGGTTGGGGAGCTGGAACGGGCGGAACTCGGAGTCGAAATAGCCGCCCTGCACGTCAGCCCAGGCAGGGCCTCCGATGATGTTGGGCTCGTAGCCAGTCGGGAAGACCACGACCTTCGGGTTCACGCCGGCCTGCTTGAGGGCAGTGGCGAGGGCGAAGTTGGAGTTGTCATCGAGCCCGGCATAGAAGGAGTTGCAGCCCTTCTGCTTGGCGACGAGTGACGGGGTCGTCATGGCCACCGAGCCGAACGGAATTGACGTGTCCAGCACCCCTTCTTTGCCGCCTGCGTGCGTGAAGGAGTCGACTGTTCCGACCGCAGACCGAGTCGACGAGGGGGAAATGCCGTAGCCGTAGGAGCAGACGACGGTGCCGCCGTGCGCCTTCATGAACCCTCCGATGCCTGTGTTCACCGGGTATTTCGGGTCCACGCTGCCGGCGTCAGCCGCGAACATGTTGGTTTGATAAGGCGGCGTGCCCCACTCCGGTCCGTCGAAGAATCCGCCCGTGACCGGTACGCCCTGCTGGTTCGGGTACTTGGCCGCTTCGAAGAACAGCGGGCTCGTCGACACGATGCCGAAGGCACCCTTGGAGAGGGCGTCCTGGACCGCGGTCACGACCTGGGTCGGGCTGGTCTGGTCGTCGAGGACCATTCCTTTGATCTGGTGGCCGTGCACCCCGCCCTCCGCGTTCTGCATCGCGATGCGCGCGTTGAAACCGGCCGGAGCCTGGCTGAACTCCGAGGACCCCGGACCGGTGAGCGAGGTGACCATGGCGATCGTGATCGGGGCGCCCGAATTGGCCGCGCCGGCTGTCCCAGCCGCCAGGCTCGCGACGGTGGCCGTACCAGTGATCGTGAGCACTGCCAGACCCAACCGGCCCAGATATCCGCGCGAACGATCAAACATCGTGTCCACTCTGAATGCCCCCACTCGACCTCCACCCCCCGTTGCACCATCGGTGATGCAAGGACCGGATTTGTCTCCTGCTCAACAAAGGCATACACGATCGAAGTCGGCCGTGCTCGTCAAGCCACCGCGACTCGCACCAACGCGTCGGCCGTCTTCTGCGGCTCGGTGATCATGAGGTCGTGGCCGGTATCGATGTCCCACAAGCGGCCCTCTGCGCGCGCTCGGTCCATGAGTTCGCGGTCCCGCGAGGCAAGGGTGGACGTGCACACGATGTGGTACTGGGGGATGGCCCACAATTCGTCCTCGTTGGTCAGTTCGAGAGGTTGTTCGAAGCAGGTCCAGGGATGTGGGGTCAGCCGCTCGGCCATCCACGCCAGGTCGCCTGGGTCGGTCACCCCGTAAAGGAGCCCGGCGTCGGGTCCGGGCAACAGCACCAGCTCCACCCCGTCGACCACCTCCCCGTGGGGACGGACGGCCCCGATGACCGGCCCCGCGACATCGACCAGCGACTGCCCGTTGAGCGGGTTGGCGGCGTCGAGATAGACGAGCCGGCCGACCCGGCCGGCGGCCCGGTCCGCGACGCCAGTGATCACCATGCCCCCGTAGCTGTGGCCGACCAGGATCACGTCGTGCAGGTCCTCGTAGTGCAATACCGCGACGACGTCCTCGATGTGCCGGTTCAGGTCCACCCGGTCGTCCAGCAGATGGGACCGCTCGCCTAATCCCGTCAGCGTCGGGGCATACACCTCGTGCCCCTCCGAGCGGAGGATCCGGGCCACCCGCTGATAGCACCACCCACCGTGGCCGCCGCCATGGACCAGCACGTAGGTCGCCACCTCGAGACCTCCCTCCTCTGCGCCGCCACCCGCGAGGACGGCCGGACGCCGGTCACCGTACCCTCGGCCGCGACGGGTGGGGCATCCTGGCGGGCTCGGGTTGGCTAGTTCGTTGGTGCCACCTCTCCCTCAGCCACCGCCGCCGCGTACGCGGCCCGGACCATGCTGGCGTCGGCGTCGTCGTCGGCCTCCACGACGTCGCCGCGGCCGAGTCCCCACGCCTGGCTCACCTGCGCGAAGTCGCACCCGAGGTAGACGGCGGCTGCTTGGACCGCGGCACCCGCCGCGACGAGCTCGGTGTCGGAAGGCACGACGACGGAGCGGCCGGTGAGGTCGGCGACGACCCGGCGGTAGGCAGCGCTGCGGGCCGCGCCGCCGATCAGGAACACCCTTCCTACTGTGGCCCCCAGCATCTCGGCACCAGCGAGCAGGTTGCACACCACGCCTTCCACGGCGGCGCGGGCAAGGAGCTCGGGCGTGACGTCGCTGCTCAAGCCGGTGAGCGTGCCGCGGACGTCGGGTCGGTTTGGCGTCCGCTCCCCGTCGAAATGCGGAACCAGCACCAGGCCGGCTGCTCCGGCGGGAGCCCGCAGCGCCAGGTCGTCGAAACGCGCCTGATCGACTGACAGCAGCCGCGCCACCGCATCGGTCACCCGGGTGGCGTTCATCGTGCAGACCAAGGGCAGGTAGCGGCCTGTCGCGTCGGCGAATCCGGCGACGGTGCCGGTGGGGTCCGAGGACGGTTCGTCGCTCACCGTGAAGGCCGTGCCGCTGGTGCCGAGGCTGAGGACGAGGTCGCCCGGCCGGAGTCCCAAGCCCAGCGCTGCCGCCATGTTGTCCCCTGTTCCGGCGGCGACCGCGGCTCCGGTGTCCGCCCACTCCCCGGCGACGGCGTGCGGCGCCAGCACCTCGGGGAGGGCCGTGTCCCAGTCCACCCCGCCCCCGACGAGCCCGAGCAAGTCGTCGCGGTAGCGCTCCTGGCGCGGCGACCAGTATCCGGTCCCCGACGCGTCCCCACGGTCGGTGGCCCGACGTCCGGTCAGCCGAAAGGAAAGCCAGTCGTGGGGCAACAACACGGCGGCCGTGCGTCGCAACACATCGGGCTCGCAGCGGTGAAGCCACTTCAGTTTCGTGATCGTGAAGCTGGCGAGGGGAACTGACCCGCAGGCACTCGCCCAGTCGGCTGCGCCTCCCGGGAGCGCCGACAACAGCTCCTCGGCATCGGGAGCGGACTCGGTGTCGTTCCACAGCTTGGCGGGCCGCAGGACCTCACCGTCGGCACCGAGCACGACCAGGCCATGCTGCTGCGCAGCAACGGCGGCCGCGACCGGCGCGTGCACGTTCGGAACGCCGGCCGCACCGCAGGCGGCGTGGAACGCGGACTCCCACTCGTGCGGGTGCTGTTCGCTGCGCGGCGGGGATGTTCGGGGGTGCGGCACTTGTCCCGACGCGACGACGGCGCCGGTCTCGACGTCACGCGCCTCGACTTTGCAGGCCGTCGTGGACGAGTCGACCCCGACCACGAGCGGCACTAGCGCACTCCGAGGAGCAGTTCGGTGACGAGCTGGTCCAGGCGCTCGTGTTCGTAGCCCACGGACGCGAGGGCCGCTTCATCGATATCCGACGACAGGATCTCGTCGAGGCCGCCGGCTGGCGTAGTCGGCTCTCGCAGCTGCGCCACTCGGGCGGAGCGAAGTGCCTCTTGGATGTCGGGGTCCTCGTGGAAGCGGCGCGTCTTCTCGGCCAGGATCAGGTACGTGCGCATGCAGCCCCGGGCGAAGTCCCACACACCGTCGCGATCCTCGGTTCGGTACGGGTGTGCATCGAAATGCTTCATGCCCACCCAACCGGCGTCCTCCAGTACCTGCACGACGTAGAAGGCATCGCGGATGCCCTCCGAGCCGAACCGGAAGTCCTGGTCGTACTTGCCGATCCGCTGCGCGTTCAGATCGATGTGGAAGAGCTTGTCGTGCCAGAGCGTCTGCGCGACCGCATGCGAGAAGGAGAGCCCGCTCATCGTCTCGTGCGCGAACTCGGGGTTCAACCCGACCATCTCCGGCCATTCGAGCTCGCCGATGAATGCGAGCGCGTGCCCGACCGTGGGCAGGAGGAGGTCACCGCGTGGCTCGTTGGGCTTGGGCTCGATGGCGATGCGGAGGCCGAGGCCCTTCGTGCGAATGTGCTCACAGCACAAATCGACCGCTTCCTTGTACCGATCCAGCGCGGCTCGGACGTCCTTGGCGGCGTCAGCTTCGACCCCCTCCCGACCTCCCCACATGACATGGACTTCGGCACCGAGCTCCGCGCCCAGTTCCATCGCCTCGCAGGTCTTTCGGACGGCGAAGCGGCGGACCACGGGGTCGTTGGCGGTGAACGCTCCCTCTTTGAACATCGGTCGCCAGAAGAGGTTCGTCGTCACCATCGGGACCTTCAGTCCCGTCTCGTCGAGCGCGTGCCGGAAGTGTTTCAGGATGGTCTGCTTCTCTGCCGGAGATACGCCGTAGGGAACCAGGTCGTTGTCGTGGAGGGCCACTCCATAGGCACCGAGCTCGGCCAGGCGATGGACCGTGTCCACCGGGTCGAGGGCCGCCCGCACGACGTCGCCGAAGGGGTCCCGCCCGGGGTTACCCACCGTCCACAGGCCGAAGGTGAAGTGGTGCTCGGGCCGTGGTGTGTAGGGATCGGTCACGTCGGCTCCTCTCTCCGGCCTTCGGCACATTCCGGCCGGTGACCGGAAGACTGATTGCGTCGCGCCGGGCGGCCGGGTGACGCTCGAGGTCCAGGACACGGCGATGATCCCACGCCGCGCCCTTTCCTGGTGCCGTTGGCGCGCACCCTGGCGCCGGCGGTCGGGTCGGTATAATATTGACGTCGAAGTTGAAAACGACCCTGTCCCATCTGGGATCCGCGGAGGTGGTCATGCCGAGAACCGTTGTCGACTTTCCTGTGTTCGACGCCGACAACCACATGTACGAGAAGCCGGAAGCCTTCACGAAGTTCTTGCCGAAGGAGTACGAGGGTTTGATCAAGTACGTCCAGGTCAACGGGCGGACGAAGATCGCGGTGCGCAACGTCATCTCGGAGTACATCCCCAATCCGACGTTCGAGGTGGTCGGGCGCCCAGGAGCGTCAGAGGAGTTCTTCAAGCACGGCAACCCCGAGGGGAAGAGCCGGCGTGAGCTGATCGGCGACCCGATCCGCTCGCCCGAGGCCTTCTTCTCGCCCGAGCCGAGGCTCGCCCTCATGGATGAGCTCGGCCTCGACCGGGCGCTCATGTGGCCCACGCTGGCGAGCCTGCTCGAGGAGCGCCTCAGCATGGACCCGAAGGCCACGCACGTCGTGATCCACGCGCTGAACCAGTGGATGTACGAGCACTGGACCTTCGACTACGAGGGTCGGATCTTTCCTGCTCCTGTCATCACGTTACCGATCGTGAGCGAGGCGATCGAAGAGCTCGAATGGGTGTACGAGCGGGGGGCGAAGATCATCTTGGTTCGTCCGGCGCCGGTAGCCGGCTACGAGGGTCGCCGGTCGTTCGCGCTGCCTGAGTTCGACCCCTTCTGGCAGCGGGTCACAGAACTGGACGTCACCGTCGGCATGCACGCGTCGGACGACGGGCTCACTCGCTACTACAACCAGTGGGAGGGCCGGCCGGACGGGGAGCACCTCCCCTTCGCGGGGAAGTCCGCCTTCATGGACATCGCCCACACGCAGAGCCGCGGGATCTTCGACACGGTGGCGTCGCTCATCGGTCACGGGCTGCTCACCCGGTTTCCAACCCTCCGGATCTTGCCCGTCGAGAACGGCTCGGCCTGGGTGCGTCCCTTCGTCGATGCCATTGGTCACTCCTACGCCCACGAGCCCGCTCTCTACGACGAGGATCCTTTGATGCAGCTCAAGCGCAACGTCTGGATCCACCCCTTCCACGAGGAGGACCCGCGCGGGCTCATCGAGCTGGTGGGGGCGGACCGGGTTGTGTTCGGGTCGGACTACCCCCACATCGAGGGGATGTCCCAGCCTCTGTCGTACGTCGACGAGATCGCGGACCTGCCGCACGAGGACATCGCCCGGGTCATGGGAGGAAACCTCGCCGAGGCCATGAAGGTGCCGTTCGCGGCCTGAAGTTCCTTCAGCGCTGGGGCGTCCGCCCGCACCCGTATTTTTTCAGGCGAAGGGCCCGCTGAGCCGGAGTGCCAGCTCCATCCAAGAGGAACCGGTGCGTCGCCGGCATCGGCGCGTCGTTCGATGACGATGCCGTTTCTCGCCGGGATCGTGGAGTTCTCCACGGAGGTGCCCAATCGCCAGGGGTGAGGCGGATCTTTTGGGACATCTTCAGGAGCGGCGCGGCGAAAGCCTGATCGACGTGACGACGGCAAGAACACACAGCGCCAGCGTTTCCAGTCCGATGAGGAGAATGGGCACTGCCAAGGCAAAATGACCGCTCCTGTTGAAGAGAACCAGGAGCTGTCGAGAAGGAACTCCGTCTGGAATCAAAACCGTGGCGAGACCAACGAGGATTCCGAGGAGTACCGACCACGCGCGACGTCGCACGATTGGACGACTACAAAGCGCACCTAGTCCGACAGCGGCCAACGCTGCAATGAGTTGTCCGCTGGCGCCAGCCAGGAGGTCTCGAAGACCCGCCCCGCTACTTGAAATCACTATCGGCGGCACCATTGCAATTAGGCCGAGGAGTACCGCCAACACGAAACTGAATATGAGCTTTGACAGCCGAACCCTTCCGCTGTCGCCCGCGCAGGTCTCTGTAATGGACTGTTGTACAGGGTCTTCGTTGTTCACGATCACCACCGTTAACCAGGTGGCAATGAAGAGGAGCGCGGTTGCCAGAACCGCAAAGGTCGGCAGGACTGAACCGGTCTGCGCACTAACGATGGCATCGACGACGCCCAGGGTGAGAACCGGAGCAACCCAGCTTTGGGCGTGAAAGGTGTCGCTCAATATGTATCGGAGAAGGGCGACCAACGGATCACTCTCTTCCTGCGGAGCGACTCGGGGCGACGGACTCCACAGACCAACCTAAGTCCAGGGCAGCTCTGAGGACATCGTCGCATCCTTCGGAGGAAACGACGAGGGCAAGACGCCTTCCTTGACCAGTGGTCTGCCACTGCAAGACGCTGTCGCGCCGCGTCAACCCTTCATCGGGTTGCGTTTCGTCGTCGCGTACGAGCTCGACCCGTCGCATCGGATCGGTCGACTTCGACCTTATTGATGATGCGTCCTCACTCAGCTGACCATCCACGAGGCGGAAGGCCCGATTCGGACCGAGAGGGGGATCATGGCTGCTGACAAGGACCGATGTGCCCTCGCCTCGTACTTCGTCGATGAGATCGTCAAGTGATTGTCGAGCGTGGTCGTCGAGTCCGCTGTAGGGCTCGTCGAGTATGACGCTGTCGCGCCGCCCGAGAAAGGCTTGGGCGATTACGACCTTCTGGCGGTTGCCCTTGGAGAGATTGTTCCAGGGCGCTTCGGGTCCCGGTCGGACGCCCAGCCGGGTGAACAATTCATGACTTCTCTCGGTGATGAAGCGGCGATCGAGTCCGCGGATTCGACCCATATGTGCCAGGTACTCGGCTCCAGTAAATTTGCCGCGAGCAGCTTGCCTCTCGGGCACAAAGCCGACTCTCCGAGGGACCAAGGCACTGCCTCTAGAAGGGGAAGTCACACCGGCGGCAATGCGTAGGAGGGTCGTCTTGCCTGAACCGTTGGAACCGACAATCCACGTGAGAGTGCCTGCTTCGAGTTTGAGGTCCGCCCCTGAGAGCACCCACGGGCCGCGCCATCCGTAGCGTTTTGTAACTCCCTGAAGATCCAGCACGGAGCTCATATCTCTATCTTCTCGCATGGCATCTTCCGACGCCGGAGTGGGATGGTCTGAATGGTCTTCTTGGCGCTGAGGTTGCGCAGGAATGCCGCCTGGACGCCTGGGCTCAGGTCGACACGACGGCCACGCCCGCCGTGCCGGGAGCGCCGTAGAGCTGGCCGTAACCGACCCGAGGGGTGCCCGGCACCTGCCGGTCGCCCGCCGCGCCGCGGAGCTGGAGCACGAGCTCGTGCACTTGGCGCAGGCCCGATGCGCCGATGGGCTCCCCGTTGGCGATCAGCCCACCGTCGGTGTTCACCGGCAGGCTGCCGGTGATCTCGGTCGCCCCCTCCGCCAACAGCGCCTCCTGCTCGCCGTCTTTGCAGAACCCGTTCTCGGCCATGTGGATGACTTCGGCGCCCGCATCGGTGTCCTGCAGCTGCACGACGCCGACGTCCTCAGGGCCGACACCGGCGATCTCGTAGGCCGCCCGCGACGCGTCCACGGTCGGCCCGTCGGCCCGTTCCAAGGGGAGCCACGGGCTGTGCACCTCGAACGCGCCGAGGCGACGAGTGCGCACGACCGAGGCCCGCAGGTAGATGGGGTGGGCGGTGTAACGAGGCGCGATCTCGGCCCGGCACAGCACCACGGCGGCCCCACCTTCGTCGGGGGAGCAAAACATGTACTGGGTGAGCGGATCGTTCACCATCGGCGATTCGAGGATCGCCTCCTCGCTGAGGGGTTGTCGACGGAACGCGTTGGGATTGCGCGCGCCGTTGCGGTAGTTCTTTGCGGCCACCCGGGCCAGCGTCTGGGAAGTGACCCCGAAATCGTGCATGTAGCGCTGGATCTTCATGGCGAAGAACTTGGGCGTGAGGAAGAGACCCGTCTCCCCGTACCAGCTCGGCACTCCGTACTGCACCGGATCGGCCGCGAAGGCACCCGGGAGGTGCTTGTCCATGCCGATGGCGATGCCCACGTCGTACTCGCCGAGCCGAAGCGTGTTGGCCGCTTGGGTCAGCGCGCTCGCCGCGGTGGCGCAACCGTTGTAGACGTCGGTGAACGGCAGCCCGGTCAGGCCGAGGAAGTTGACCACGGCGTCGGGATTGTCCACCTCGTAGCTGCCTCCGAACGCGAACTGCACGTCTTTCCACGCGAGGCCGGCGTCGGCCAAGGCGAGCCGGGCGGCCTTGGCCCCCATCTCAATGGCGGAGACGCCGGCGAAGCGGCCGAACGGGTGCAGGCCCACCCCGATGATGGCAACGTCGTCCATGTGATCCTCAGCCCTCCTTGACGGGGCGGAAGGCATAGGTGAGCACTTCGGTCCCGTCTTCGTCGGTGGTGAACGGCACCACCGTCAGCTCCATAGGCATTCCGATCCGCAGCTCCTGGTCGATCCCGCCGTCCAGCCGGGCCTCGATGCGGCCCTCGGGGAGCTCAATGAAGCCCACCCCATAGGGCTGGAAGTCAGTCGCCGGCTCACGCCCGATGTACGGAGGGTTCTTCGGCTGGAATCGCTGCCGGGTCCAGGTCCACAACGTCCCTCTCCTCGACAGCTGGGTCGGGGTCACGGTGTCACCGCCGCAACTCGGGCACGTGTCCTGGGCCGGGAAGGTGACGAACCCGCAGGAGTCGCAGCGCGTGGCGGGGAGCCGCGGCTCCTCGGAAGGCCACTCGAACAGGTTCTCGGCGACACGACGTTGTCCGGCCATGCAGGTTCCTTTCCCCGGTCAGCCCGCCATCTTGCGGAAGTCCCAGCTGACGATCTTCTGCGGTGTGATGCGGAGCCAAGCGTGGCGTCCGTCGTGACGCATCCGCCCGTCTGCGTACTTCTGCGAGAACAAGCGCTCCGGGACTTCGAGCTCGGCCACCGCCTCCCCGGCTCGTGGGACCTCGCCGACCACCTCGGCCCGACCTCGGATCTCGACTCCCCGTAGCTCCAAGAAGTCGTGGCCGGCATCCACAATCACAGCGACCCGGTTGTCGCGTTGCAGGTCGGCCCAGCGCTGGCTCTGCACGAC
>JBPYFR010000166.1:0-3440 GCA_051985685.1 Acidimicrobiales bacterium | reverse complement strand
CTTGGCCCGCGGAAACGCGATCGTCGCCCCCTCCGCGACCACCTCCACCGCACCCAGGAGCCGCACCTCCACCCCCTGAACGGTAGCCACAGGCGCTTACACCAGCCTTTCCCGGCCGTGCAAGCGCCGTGCCACCGGCGTGCGGACCGCATCGCAGACGATGCGATAGCCACGGTTCACCCAAGGAGGCGCGATCCCATGGACCTTCACTCGTTCGAGCAATTCGTCGGCTCCGCGCCGATGGTCTCAGGCTGGGCTCTACCGCCAGAGCTGGCGGCGGGCGGCACGGCCAGGATCGAGACTCGCCTCGCTGCCACCGCGGCCGAGCTCGACGCCGTCCAACGGTCCCGTTACGACATCTACGTCGAAGAGCTACACCGCTACGGCGCCCGAGCCGACCACGACCGCCGCAAGCTCGCCGAACCGGAAGACGACTGGAGCTGGGTCTGGTATGCCGTCGAGGGAGGTGAGATCATCGCCAGCGCCCGGGTCACCTGGGGCGGCCACGGCTTTTCGGACCGTCAGATCGCCCAGTACCGGTTGGCCCCGTTCCTCGAGGAGGTGCCCCATGACCGCCTCGCTGTCGGCGAACGGTTCATGGTCACTCTCTCTCGGCGAGGCAGCCCCGTGCTCGAAGCGATGGCCGTCGTGGGAGACCCATTCCACCATCGCCACGGCGTGCGGGTGATGTTCGGCGCGTGCGAACCGCACCTGCTGTCGATGTACTGCGCGAAGCGAGCCTCACGGCCATACGCCCAACGCAACATCAACCATCCCGACGCCGGCTACCTCATCCCGACGATCACCTTCCTCGACGGCCCTGACGCGCTGAACGGCTGTGGGAACGACGACGGCCCGCCCCGCTGCGTCGAAGCCGCCCTCACCACCAGCGGCACGATCCGCAGCCCGCTGCTCGAGGACCCCGACCGCTACCACGCCGACCTCCTGGCAACGATCCAGACCATGGCACCGACCGTCTTCGACGGGCTGACCGTCGAGGAGATCGCCGGGTGCACGGCACGCAGCAGCATCGTCATCACCTGTTCCGCCGGCGACCGGATCCTGAAACGAGGCGGCGCCGCCCGCAACCTCTACGTCGTGCTCGACGGCGCCCTCGAGGTCCGCGACGGCCCAGACCGTGTCGCCGTCCTCCTCCCCGGCGACGTGTTCGGTGAGACCGCGTTCCTCCTACGCTGCCCCCGGACCTTCGACGTCGACGTCCTCGAAGCCGGCACCCGCCTGCTGGCGATCAGTGAGCGGACGCTACGGCGCCTCGCGACCGACGCGCCCACAGCCGGCGCGAAGTTCTTCACCAACCTCGCCACGGTCCTCTCCGCGCGGCTCGTCGCGGCCGGCTGACCGCTTCCCTCGGCGCGGCTCCCTCCGCACTCAATCTGCGGGGAGAGCCCACCCCCGCCGCCGAGAGACACCCCGAGACCAAGGACGGAAACGGCGGCACGCCCAAGACAGCCGTTCCCCGACGCGTCGCGGCGCACGCTCCGTACCTCGGGCTGGCGCCCGAAGACGACCGTCGCCAAGGCCCCCCGATAGCAGCGCAGATGCCGCTCACTGCCGCGAGCGCTTGCGATTCGTGCCGCGAGGCTATGGACCAGTCAGGGCGCGGGTCGGAGCCGCACTCAGCGCGAGGAAGGTGGGGACAGTCGGACTCATAACCCCAAGGTCGCTATGGCCAGCAATCGGCCGACCGGGGGCCGGACCGCCGCCGACGACACGTCTGAGCTGATCCCGTGACACGTCCGTGACACACGACCCCGACAACGGGCCCGCAACGACAAGAACTGCCGAGAACCGAAATCCCTGCTGAGCGGCCATTTCGGTGCGGACCTGCAGGTCGCCTGACGCCCGCCATAAGTTCATGCTCTACTACGACATCTAGCAACAAAAGCCCTGCGCACAGGGCTTTTTGGCCCGCAGCGAAAGCCCTCGGTTACCAGTTGGTTACCAGCGCAGCGTGGTCTCGGTGCGAGAGCTCGTCGTCGACGGCCTGGCGGGTGCGCTCCTCCTCGTCGGGCCACAGGTGCCTGTACACGTCCAACGTGGTGGGCGCCGACGCGTGCCCGAGCCGTGTCTGCACGGTCTTCACCGAGGCGCCCGAGCGGATGAGCAGGCTGGCGTAGTAGTGGCGCTAGTCATGCGGCGTCACCCAGCCCGGTAACGCGGCGCGGCGACAGGCGGTCTCGAACAGGGATGCGAACGGGTGCTGTTGGATGGGCGCTCTTCGCACGTTGGTAAAGACCAGCCCGAGGTCGGGATGGGCCCGGTAGCGGGCCAGGTGAGCCGACAGCTCGGTGGCGACGACATCGGGCAGCGGCACGGTGCGATACGACGCCGCTGTCTTGGGCGGTCCGAAGCACACGCCCTCGCCGCGGATGCGCACGAGCTGGCGGTCGACCTTCACGGTTCGGCGCAGGAAGTCGACCCGATCCACGGTCAATCCGAACAGCTCCCCCGGGCGAAGTCCGGTCCCCGCTCCCATCAGCACCACCGCCCGGTAGCGGTCGGCAACGGTCTCGGCCAGCGCGTGAACCTGCTCGGTAGTAAGAAGGCAGCGGCCAAGAAGACGGCCGCTGCGAAGGTCGAGAAGGTCGAGCTCCGGCAGGCGTTCGATTTCGACAAGACCTTCGAGGCGCTCGACACAACGCTGGCGGGGATCAGCAAAGAGAAGGGCCTGAACCCGAGCCAGATCCGCAGGCTTCGCAGCCGTGAGGTTACGAGGGTTGAGCTCGAGCGGGCACGCTTCATCGCCAAGGCGCTCGGAGTTGCCTACGACAAGATGTGGGGGCCGGACAGCGGCCCGAGCGAATCGAAGGCGACGCCAGCGCAGCGGCGCTCGCAGCGCAGCACGCGGGCAACCGTGAAGGCGACCAGTCGTAGGGGCCGCCGCTAGACGCGAGCGGGCGTGGCCGCCCGGCAGCGCGGAGCTGCGTGGGCCGGGCGGCTTCCCTCACTCACGTCGGGCAGGCTCGGCGCGTACGCGGCGGCGACATGGCTCCGTTGGCGCTCACCCAAACCGGCGACGCAAATACCGGTGTCTGCGGCGGAACATTCGGCTGACGGCGAACTCAATGATCGGATCGGGCACTCCGAGTCGGGGTTCGATCTCCACGTGGTCGCGGACGATGCAGCCGCCACTGGGGTGGTCCAGCAGGGTGCGTTCGTGCCGCCAGACCCGGTGCCACCAACTGGATGAGGACTCACGAAAGCCACCCTCGTCACGTAGGGCGACCAGCTCAACGCGATGGCGGTCGACCGGGATGAAGCCGAACAGGAGCTGCCAAAGCACCGGAGCACCTACCCGCCACGGTTCGGCATCGAAGTGCGCACCGTGGGTATGGTCGGTCATCCGGACGAAGGGCGAAAGTTCCCGGTTCACGCCACCTACGGTGGACACCGCTGCCCAAACCTCTGAGCGGCTCGCC
>JBPYFR010000165.1:0-6062 GCA_051985685.1 Acidimicrobiales bacterium | reverse complement strand
CCGGCCTCGGCCAGCGCGGGGTGGTGATAGGCGATGACCTCCTCGGCGGGTCCTTCGTCTTCGATCCGTTCGAGCTCTACGCGGCCGGCGTCGTGTCCAATCCGAACCTGGTGGTGTTCGGCCAGATCGGGCGCGGGAAGAGCGCATTCGTGAAGTCGTTTCTGTGGCGGCAAGCGGTGTTCGGGCGCCGAGCGTGGGTCGTCGATCCCAAAGGCGAGTACAGCGACCTCGCCGACGCGTGGGGCGTCCGGCCGGTTGGGCTGCGTCCAGGTGGAGCCATCCGACTCAACCCGCTCGACCCAGGGCCGGACGATGCTGCGAACGGGGTCGAGGGCACCGACGCCACCGCCCGAAGGCGGATGGAACTTCTGGCGTCGCTTGCCAGCGCGTGTCTAGGACGGAGCCTGACCCCCCGTGAGCGCGCCGCGCTCGGCGCCGCACTGGTGGACGCGACGGAGGGCGACCTCGTCCCGACGGTGCCCATGGTCGTCGAGGCGTTACTCGTTCCGAGCGTCGAGGCGGCGCGGTCACTCCGCACGGATGTGCGCGACCTCCTCGAGGACGGGCGGGACGTCGCACTCGAGCTGCGACGCTTGGTGCACGGGGACCTCTGCGGCATGTTCGACGGGCCGACGACCCCGGGGCTGGACCTGACGGCGCCGCTCGTCGTCCTCGACCTTTCGGCTCTGTACTCGTCCGCCGCACTGGGGGTCCTCATGGCATGCGCGACCGCGTGGCTGCAGGCGGCCCTTGCTCGCACCGCGGTGGCGGGTGAGAAGACGACCGCCGGCCGGGGACGGTTCTTCCTCGTGGTCGACGAGGCGTGGGCGATCCTCTCCAACCTGGGCGTGGCGCGCTGGCTGCAGTCGTCGTGGAAGCTGTCGCGCGCCTTCGGCGTGTCCAATGTCGCCGTGCTGCACCGGGTGTCGGACCTGCGTTCGGTCGGCGCGTCGGACTCCGAGCAGGTCGCGCTCGCTCAGGGATTGCTCTCCGACTCGGAGACACGCGTCGTCTACGCCCAGTCGCCGGGCGAGCTCGAGGCGGCGGCTGAGCTGCTCTCACTGTCGGCAACGGAGATGGAGCTCCTGCCCCAACTGCGTCGCGGCGTCGGGCTGTGGAAGGTCGGTCAACGGTCCTTCTTAGTTCAGCACCGGCTGAGCGGAATGGAACGGCAGATGGTTGACACCGACGCTGCCATGACCGGTCGCGCAGGCGGCCCGAAGCACTGGCGTGGTTCGGACCTTATGGACCTTCGGGACGCCTTGGAGCCTCAGCACCCGACGGTGTTCCCGGACTCCCCGGAATCTTCAGCGTGACCGGGCTGATGGCTGCCGCGTTGCCGGTGGCAGTCGGCGGCGTGGTGGTGGCGGGACTTTCGTACCGGGACTTGTACAGAGACAAGGCCCGCACGACCCGTCAGCGTTCCTCGAAGCGCCGGGGCGCCCGGTGGGCCCGACGGAGAGATCTGCGTCCTCTCGTGGTCGACGCCAGCGCGCCCGTCGGCGGTCATCTCACCCTCGGCGTGGTACCGGGCGTCCTGCGCTCGAGGCGCATTGCGGTCGAAGCGGGCCAGTCGCTGGTCGTGATCGGCCCGACGCAAAGTGGGAAGACGACCGGTCTCGCCGTCCCCTCCATCCTTGGGTGGCGAGGGCCCGTGGTGGCGGCGAGTGTGAAGAGCGACCTCCTGCGGCACACGCTTGGTGCGTGCCGCGCCCGGGGGCGCGTGTGGTGCATCGACCCGACCGGGAGCACGGGCGTGCGGGCAAGTGAGTGGTCGCCGCTTCCAGGATGCCTGAACTGGCCCGGAGCCTGCCGGGTCGCGGCGGACTTGTGCGAAACGGCGAAGTCCGACGGCACAACGGCCGACGGAGAGTTCTGGTATGCAACCGCGGCGAAACTGCTCGCGCCTCTGCTTTTCGCTGCGGCACGTGACCGGCGCCCCATGGCCGACCTGGTGCGGTGGGTGGACACCCAAGAGGTGGGCGAGGTGGCCGAGGCCCTGGAGCGCGCCCGCACGGATGAAGCGCTCAATGCGGTACAAGCCACCTGGTGCCGCGACGAGCGGACCCGGAGCTCGGTGTACACGACGGCCGAGACCGTGCTGGCGCCGTTCGGCCACCATGGGGTGTGGGCGACGGCTGAGCCCTTCGAGCCCCGAAACTTGCTCGGTGGCCCGCACACGCTGTTCCTGTGTGCACCCGCCCACGACCAACGGCGTCTGCGCGGCTACTTCACCGCTTTGACCCAGCAGGTGCTGACGCACGCGTTCGTGCGTGCGACGAGGACCGGCCGGCCGCTTGACCCACCGTTGCTCGTGGTCCTGGACGAGGCCGCGCACATCGCGCCGCTACCCGAGCTCGATGGCCTCGCCGCCACGTGCGCGTCGCACGGAGTTCAGCTCGTCACGGTCTGGCAGGACCTGGCACAGGTGAAGGCCCGCTACGGCGCACGGGCTCCGACCGTGTTGAACAACCATCGGGCCAAGCTGTTTCTCCCGGGCATCGCAGATCCGGACACGCTCGAGTACGCCAGCCGGCTCATTGGTGACGAGGAGATCGCGCAGCCGTCGGTAACCCGCGACCTCAAAGGCAGCCGCTCCACCACTTCGACGACCGGTCCGCGTCGGCTCCTCCCACCCGAAGAACTCCGCTGCCAGCCGCAAGGTCGCGCGGTGCTCGTCTACGGCACGCTGCCGCCGGCGCGGCTGCAACTGCGTCCGTGGCGATCATCGGGCCGAAGGCGCCGGCTCAGGCGTCGGCGATCTTGGTGACGGCGCGGATGTTCTTCGCTCGGTCGAGCCGTTCCGGCGAAAGCGATCCTGCCCGGTTGGGAATATCGTGGCCCCGGCCGAAACGGGTGACACGCCCAATACGGCCCCCACCGAAACCATGATCAACAGGATGATGCTCGACCTGCTTTGGCCCAAGATGCAGTGCTTCCCCCCGAAATGTGGCTCATCTTGGCGCATGTGCAGTGACTGGGCAGCGCCGGGCTCATGGTCATTGCACACATCAACGCAGGTCGTATAGCGTGCCGCTCAACTTCGGCGACGGTTTTGGGGGAAGGTGCTGACATGGGCGTCGTGACGCAACGTCCGTATGATGCATATTCGGGACCGCGGCAGCCGCCAGCTCGTCCAAAGTTGCTCCATCCTCGGCGGATGGGAATATTGAGGTCTGGCGCAAGAATCCGCCGCGATCAAGCGGCGGAATCGGAGGAATCCGGAGCGAGTCCGAAGGAACAAACGAAACGCCGGACCGCGCCGACGTGCTCGGCTTGACGCCCGGAGCCCATCGCAAGGGACCTGCTTCGATGAGAACTCCAGACCCGAGCAGGTATTCGGAGTCCAGTCGGGAACAACCCTCTGGTGCTGCACTTCCTGTCGATATCCTTCCCGGACCTGCAGGAGAAGCGTCTCAGAGCAGTTGGTCTCGTCATCCAGACCCGCTCAAGCAGCGAAGAAGGTGGCCGGATCGCCGGCAGCTGGGAGTGCTCGGCGCCATCGTTGTGCTTGCAGGCCTGTACGCAGCATTCGTTGCGCACTACTCCCTCAATGTTCCGTTCGAAGATGACTGGACCCTGGTCCCTCTAATCCACGCGGCGCTCCATGGGCATCTCTCCGTGGGAGCCCTCTGGGCATTGCACGACGAAAACAGAATGTTGGTCCCGAACCTCATTTTCGTCTTCTCAGGAATCGTGACGCATGATGATCTGCGCGTTCTCATTGCACTCAGCGTTGTTTTCTTCATCGCCAGCTTTCTTATCTACCTTGCACTCTTCCGCACCTATACGCGTCGACCTCTGACGCCTCTCGCGGTTCTGGTTCTCGGGCTGATCTGGTTCAGTGTTGAGGACTGGAATAACGCACTCTGGGCGTTTCAACTCGCGTGGTATTTGATCTTGCTGTGTCTGATGGTCATGATCGCTCTTCTCACGACTCGATCCCAGTCGACGATCGCGTTCGTGGTGGCGATTCTCGCCGCCGTGGTCGCGTCGTTCTCGTTCGTCCACGGGCTTACCCTGTGGCCGGTTGGTCTCGTTTGCCTGGTCTGGACCGCACCGAGACGGCTGCGCCAGTGGAGCCGGCACAGGAGGATCCAAGTCCTCGTGTGGATCGGCTCGGCGGTCTGCACCACCACCGCGGCCTTGTGGGGCTACACGTTCCAGGGGCTCGGTTGCAACACGGGCGGCGGCTTCCAGTTCTCCTGTTCCGGTTCGGTCAGCCACTACGCGCTACAGCACCCCTGGCGATTGGTCGAGTTCGTGCTGATCAACATCGGGGAGGTCGTACACAACGATCACCTGAACACGTTGTGGCTCAATGGACTGCTGGGCGCGGTCTTGCTCGTGGCCGCTGCCTTCGTCACGGTCCAGTCCATCCGGCACCGTGCCGACGGGCGATCCTGCCTCCCGGTGGCTCTGATCTGCTTCGGGTTGGTTTTCGACGTTCTGGTCGCTCTGGGTCGCCTCCAGTTTCTGGATATTGCAGCACCGTCGTCGATCTACACCATGGCCAATCTGGTCATCGTCATGGGCCTGATCTCATATTTCTGGGTCCATGTACCGGTTCCCTCGGATCGGAACGCACTTGTTCGAAAGCGGGTGCTCGTGACCCTCGGCCTCGCCGTCTTGGTGATGCAAGTCGGAATCGCGTCTCAGGCCGGTCTGTCGCACGCAAGGACCTGGGACACTCGTCTCCTGATCGGCGCGCGACTTGCAGTAAACCTCGACCGCATTCCTGCGTCACAGACGGCCTGCTACCAGTTCTATGGAGAACTCTCGTATCTCATCTTCGCCCCTGGCGTCGTCAAGTTCGTTGGATTCGCGGAAGCGCGGCAGGACAAACTCACAGTCTTCACACCAGCGCTCTATCGCACGTACCGAGCTGAAGGACTACCCGTGATTCCGCCGTGCAAGGCCTAACCCCAGGCGGCTGGAGCTGCGTCCGTAGTAATGATCGGGCCGAGGGCACAGGCTCAGGCGTCGGAGATCTTGGTCTCGGCGCGGATCCTCTTTGCTCGGTCGAGGAGAAGCCCGCGTTCGGCGCTGTTCTGGGCCATCGCCGCCGCCCGTTCGAACTCCTCGGCCGCTTCGTCGTGACGCCCGAGTTGCTCGAGCAGGTCCCCCCGGACGCTTGACAAGAGGTGGTAGCGCGCCAGGGTCCCGGTGTCGACGAGCTGGTCCACCAGCTGCAGCCCGACTTCCGGGCCCGAGGCGCGGGACACGGCGACGGCGCGGTTCAACTCGACGATGGGGGACGGCATGCGGCGGGCCAGCTGTTCGTACAGACGCACCAGCTCCGGCCAGTCGGTCTCTTCGGGCCGGAAGGCCCGCACATGGCAGGCGGCGATCGCCGCTTGCAGCGCGTACGGACCGGGTTCGGATGCGAGCTCGTCGGCGCGTCTGAGGGCCGCTTCACCGAGGCGGATGTGCAGCCCGTCCCATAACCGGCGGTCCTGATTGAGGAGCAGGATGGGCTCGCCGTTCCGCCCGAGGCGAGCCCGCAGGCGCGAAGACTGGAATTCCATGAGGGCGACCAAGCCGTGGACCTCGGCCTCTCCTGGCGCCAGTCCGGCGAGCACCCGTCCGAGCCGGAGGGCCTCGCCGCACAGCTCGGGTCGCATCCAGTCGTCGCCCGCCGTGGCTGAGTAGCCCTCGTTGAAGATCAGGTAGACCACCTCGAGCACAGCGCCCAGGCGGACTGCTCGGTCCTCGCCGGAGGGGATCTCGAAGGGAACGCCGGCCTTGGCGATGGCCTTCTTCGCTCGCACGATCCGCTGGGCGATCGTGGACTCCGGTACCACATAGGCGCGGGCGATCTCGGCCGTCGTAAGACCACCCACGAGCCGGAGCGTCAGCGCCACCCGGGCATTGACGGGCAGCACCGGGTGACACGCGACGAAGATCAGTCGGAGCCGATCGTCGTCGATGTCCTCGCCGTCGTCGACCTCGACGTCGGTTCCGTCCAACGTGGGAGCGCCGGAGGACTCGAGCTCGCGGCCGAACAGGGCGTACTTCGCCTGGAGCGTGCGGTCGCGGCGGAAACGGTCGATGGCCTTGCG
>JBPYFR010000164.1:0-2166 GCA_051985685.1 Acidimicrobiales bacterium | reverse complement strand
GCCCTCGGGGTCGAATGGAGAAGGCCCGATCGGGTCTTGGACCACGGCGTCCGCGGCGAAGAGATCGAGCCAGCCCTCACGATCGCGGGCGTGCACCGCCGCTCTCGACCTGATGCCGAGCTCACGGGCCGTGAGATTGCGTTCCTTCATCTGCGGCGTCCCTCCATCGGCCCTCTGCGGCTTCCCTCTTTCGGCCATCTGCGGCGTCCCTCCTTCGGCGATCTGCGGCTTCTCTACTGGCCCCTACCGAATCCCAAGTGGATCGCCCTGGTGTGCGGGATCCCGTCCGGCAGCCCCCGAGTCCCGTCTATGAGCTGCCGCGGCACCTTGATCAGCGCACCTTGGCTATCACGTCGTCGGCGAACCGACGCAGGTTGTCGATCTTCGTCTGGAGGGCCTCAGTATCCTGCTCGCGCCCGTAGGGCCAGCGGAAGCCCACGATCACGTCGGTGACCCCCATGTCGTGCAGCCGCTGGATGCCATCGGCGCTGTACGCCTCTGGGGAGATCACGTGGACCTCGAATGGCTTCATCTCGGTCCCGTGACGGCGGCGTTCCTCCGCGAGACGATCCAACAAATCAGGGAGGTCAGACGGGTCCCCGCCTCCGTGGAGCCAACCGTCGCCCAGGGCGGCGGCCCGCCGCAAGGCGGCCTCGTGATGCCCGCCAATGAGGATCGGCACGGGAGCTGTCGGTGTGGGGCACATCTTGATGGAGGGGACGTCGAAGACGTCGCCTTGGAACTCGAAGTAACCGCCCGCCATCAGCCCGCGCATGATGGCGATCTCCTCGTCCATCCGCTTCCCCCGGTGTTCCCACGGCACACCGCAGGCGGCGTAGTCCTCCGGCCACGGGCTAGTGCCCACACCGAGGAGGAGCCTGTTGCTGGTGAGCACCGCAGTGGAGCTGACCTGCTTTGCGATGAGGACGGGCTGGCGGACCGGCAACTTGATGACGAAGGTCACGAAGCGCAGGCGCTCGGTCACGGCGCCCAGGGCTGGAATCAGGGAGAACGGCTCGAGGAAGGGTTTGTCCTCGAGGAACTCGCGGGTGCCGTCCGGATTGAACGGGTACCGGGTGTCCGACAGCTCGGGGTAGCAGATGCTGTCAGGTATGACCATGGAGTCGTATCCAGCCTCCTCGGCCGCCCGGGCCAGGGGGAGGTAGTACGAGGGATCGGTCATCGACTCCGCATACGAAAACCGCACGGCACCTCCGCTTTCCACGAGTGGGTTGAGGCCATGACCGCCGCCTACCATGCGGCTGGTGCACGCTAATCCTGCCAGCAGCGGCACTTCTGGGCACAAGTCGGGGTCCGGTACCAGCAACGGTTCCCTCGTTAATGACCTCTCCCTCGACGATCTCGAAGGTGACGCTCGGCACGTCATCGGGGAGATGGCCTACGCCTACTACTCCGGGGGCGCAGACGACGAGCGCCTGCTGACCGGGAACATCGCCGCCTGGGAGCACTGGCAGCTCCATCCGAGGGTGCTGGCGGGCATCGAGCGCGTCTCGACCGCGACGACGTTCTTGGGTCACGCGGTGGACTCGCCCGTGGCCGTTGCGCCGACGGCAATCCAAGGTCTGGCCCACGCGGAAGGAGAGGTGGCCACGGCCCGGGGCGCCGCGGACGCGGGCGCACTCATGATTCTCTCCTCGCTCGCCACCTGCCCACTGGAGGACGTGGCCATGGCCGCGCCGGACGCGCTGCGGTGGATGCAGGTCTACATCTTGCGCGAGCGGGACCGCAGCGCCGAGCTCGTGGCCCGGGCGGCGGCCCACGGCTACCGCGCGCTCGTCCTGACGGTCGACGCCCCGGTGTCGGGGCTTCGGTTGCGGGAGTGGCGGACCGGGGTCCGCCTCCCCGACGACATGGCCCTCCCGAACCTGGCGGGAGATAGCACCGAGAGCGCTCGTGCGGGTGGCTTCATGGCCTTCGTGACGCGGGAGGTCGAGCCGGCCCTGACACCCGACGACGTCGGCTGGCTGGCCGGGCTGAGCTCGCTGCCCGTTGTCGTAAAAGGAGTCCAGCGCGCCGACGACGCAGTCCGTTGCGTCGACGCAGGGGCAGCGGCGGTCGTGGTTTCCAACCATGGCGCCCGGCAGCTGGCGGACGCGCCTGCGACCGCAGACATCTTGGCGGAGGTCGTCGACGCGATCGCTGGGC
>JBPYFR010000163.1:0-36029 GCA_051985685.1 Acidimicrobiales bacterium | reverse complement strand
CCCAGGGAAAGCCGCACGGTCGGACCGTCCGAAGCGCTCCGGCGAAGCGTCGGGACCGCGGGGGCAGCACCCCCGAAGAGCTCCTCGAGGTTGGCGTCGACCCCCTCGACCCACAGCGCGGCGACCGACCGGGCCAGCTGAGCGAGCCCCGGTCGGCCCGGTGCCGCCGCGGTCACCGCCAGGTGCGGCCGTCCTTTCAACGTGTCCTCGGCGAAGGAAGGAAGACTGCCGACTCCCATCTGCACGAAGACGCGGACTCCGTCCGCGTGCATCGCGTCGATGAGCTCACGGAACCGGACCGGGCGCAACAAGTGGTCGACCGCCAGGCGGCGCACTTCGGACGGGTCGCTCGGGTACGGCCGGCACGTCGTCGCCGACCACAGGGGCATGCGTGGTGCCTGCAACGGCATCCGCTCCCAGTGACGGCGGACGACGTCGGTGTAGGGCGCGAAGTGCGGTGTGTGGAAGCCGGACCTGAAGGGGAGGAGCTGGACCAGGACCTTACGGGCGGCCAAGCGCTCCGACGCCTCGGTGATGCCCGGTTCGGGCCCGCAGATGACGGACTGGTGGGGACAGTTGTCGTGGGACACGACCACACCGTCGAGCCCGGCGATCGCCTCGCGGGCGACGTCCGCCCCACACCCCAAGGCGGCGAACACGACGCCCGGGACCTCCAAGCTCCCCGGTTCGAGACCCGCGAGGAACTCCTCCGTCCGATCGGGCGGGATGAACTCGGTGGCAAAGACGCCCGTCCACTCCCCCAGGCTGTGGCCCGCGATCTCGTCGGGCCGGACACCCAGCCGGCCGAACGCGCGATGCAAGAGGCGGCCGGCTTCGAAGATCTCGCGGCCTTGCCGTTCGAGGGTGGGCGATCCGTCCGGGAGCCGCGGCGCATCCACCCCGAGCCAGTCAGCGAGGTCGTCGAGATCGGCGCCGAAGGTCGGTTCCACGCCTGGGAAGACAAAGGCGACCCGCCCGCCGGTGCTCACCAGCCCGGCCGGTTCGAACCAGATGTCGTTCCGGCCCCGCCAGGGTTGGCCGTTGGCCAGCAACCGGGCGGCCAGCTCGAGGCGCTTGCGGGTCGGACACACGATGGCGAGACGCGCCGCGGCCCGGTCCGGCTCGGATCGCGGCGCCCGTCCCGCGCCGTCGGGTCCGAGGTCGCGCAGTTGGACGGCCAGATCGGCGGCGTCGCACCCCTGCAGCAAGACGCCTTCGATCAGCGGTCGCTCCCTGGGCGATCCCGCAGCGTGGCCGTGGGCGGGACCGGTGCGGGCGGCTGTCGCCGCGGCGCGGGCGGGCCGGTGCTCGGCCACGATGACGTGGGCGTCGACACCGCCGAAGCCGAAGGCGTTGACTCCTGCGTGGCGTGGCCCCGGCCCGTCCCGCCACGACTCCGCTTCGTCGAGGACCCGAAAGCGCGTCCGGGCGAGCAACGGGTGCGGCGACTCGGCCTGCAGGGACGGCGGTCGCACGCCGTGGTGGATGGCGAGGACCGCCTTGATGAGACCGGCCGCACCCGCCGCGGGCATGGCGTGGCCGATGTTCGATTTGACCGAGCCGAGCACGGCGCTGTCCGCGTCGGCCGTTCCGCGCTCTCCGAAGACCCGGCACAGCGTCTCGAGCTCGGTGCGGTCGCCCGCGGGGGTGGCGGTACCGTGCCCCTCGACCAGGCCGACGGTGTCGGGAGGGAGTCCGGCCGCGCGGTAGGCCCGCTCGAGGGCGAGCACTTGGCCTTCGACGCGGGGGCTCATGAGGCTCGAGTGGCGTCCGTCGCTGGCCACGCCCGTCGCGAGGATGGTGGCGTAGACGCGGTGGCCGAGGCGCTCGGCGTCGGTCAACCGCTCCAGGACGAGGAGCCCGGTTCCCTCCGAGACGAGGATCCCGTCGGCGAAGCGGCTGTAGGGACGGATCTCGCCCGATGGGCTGAGGGCGCCGAGCTGAGAGAAGACCGACCACAGGGTCACGTCGTGGCAGTGGTGCACGCCACCGGCCAGGACGACGTCGCAACGGCCGGCGCGAAGCTCGGTGAGGGCAGAGTCGACGGCGATGAGCGAGCTGGCGCAGGCGGCGTCGACCGTGTAGGCCGGCCCGCCCAGGTCGAAACGGTTGGCGATGCGCGATGCGACGAGGTTCGGGACGAGGCCGATGGAGGACTCAGGGTGCGGTTCGCCGAGCTGCTCGGCGAACCGGCGCCCGACCGCCGCGAGCCGCTCGTCGTCGACGTCGGGAAGGAGGCTGCGGAGCACCTCGATTAGCTGGACGGTCGTCCGGACCCGCTGGTCCAGTCGGACGAGCCCCGGCATCAGGTAGCCCCCCCGCCCGAGGACGACACCGACCCGCTCGCGCTCGACGTCGTCCAGTCCACCGGCGTCTTCGATCGCGGTCGCAGCCGTCTTGAGCGCCATCATCTGGTCCGGCTCCGCGTCTTGGACGGCCACCGGCATGATCCCGAACCGGCCTGGCTCGAAGAAGAGCGCCTCGCCGTCCACGAATCCCCCGCGGGCGGTCCCCAACCGGCCGCCACTCGGAGTGTCCTCGAAGAACCGGGGGTCGAGGCGGTCGGGCGGCGCATCGGAGATGGACGAGCGACCGGCGACCAGGTTCTCCCAGAACGTGGACGCGTCAGGCGCGCCCGGGAACACGCAGCCCAGACCGACGACGGCGATCGGCTCGGCGACGCTCACCGGACGCGCGCGAGCTGCCGGAACCGGCGCGGGAGCTCCGCGGCGAGCTCGTCGGGGAGCCGTCCGCGATCAGTGGCGACGAAGGGCGAGCCCTCTGCGTCGTAGGCGTCCTGGAAGCGGGCGATGCCACGCAGGACGTGGAACGCCTCCCAGAACCGGACCCGGCCCCAATCGAGCTCACGCTCGTCTCCGTAGCCAAGCTTGTAGGTGTTGACCAGCGTGTTGCGGATCATCTTGATCGCCGTACGCTCCGCCCGGTTCTTGGCGAAGTACGGGGCCGACCAAAGGGCGATCAGTGTGTAGGCCACGTCGAATTCCGGTTCGGCGAGGACCGCTCCGCACCAATTGACGGCCACCAGCCCTTTGCCCGGTCCGCCGTGTGCCTCCCACTCCTCGGGAGGCGGCCCGAACACGCTCATGGGCTGGTACCCGCCGTGGCAAAGGGTGACAGCGTCGGGAGGAGGGAGTTGTTGCTCGAGGTATCGCCGTTCGGCCGCCAATCGCGCCCCGTCTATGCGGGCCACCTCGTCGGCGGCGTCCACGACCGGGACCGGGTGCTCGGAGCCGAGGTCGTCGGGCCGCAGGCGGTGGATGTCCGCCTGGCGAACGGCGAAGCCGCGCAGCAGCTCGTCGGAGTGCTGGAGGTTGAAGCCGATGAGATCGGGCAGCGCGACGCCGGACACCGGCTCGGACGCGAGCGCCCAGAGCGTTTCCTGCGCCTCGTTCTCGAGCGCGACGACGGCGTGCACGGCGGTGGCGGCGCCAGCGCGGCCGAGCGCCAGTCGCATGGCCGCCGCCTCGCGCTCGATTGAGACGCGCTCGGGGGCGAGCCTGACGACGAGGTCGAATTCGTCGTCGTCGACGGCGGCGGGCTCGTTGGCGGCACCGGCCCGACGGAGCCGGCACCAGAACGCCCACGGCCCGTGCGGATGGTCGAGTGCGACCGGCTCTTCGATGAAGACGAGGGCCGCGCGCGTCGCCGTCTCGAAGGCGCGGAGGAAACCCGTGCACCAGTCTTCGACGGGCGGGGGCTTCGTGCCCGCTGCCGAGGTATCGCTCGCCGTACGGTCGAGCTCCGACTGCTGCCGGCGGCCGGGATGCGAGAAGAGCGATGCGGGGCGCGGCGGGCTCACACCGCCTCCGTCCACGCAACGATGAAGCGACCGTGCGCCGTGTGGAGCGGTTCCGTGGTGACCCAGCGTCCCCCGCAGCGCATCCGGCGGTCGTCAATCGCGTCAACCTCGAAATCCCGGGGCCGACCCTCCAGCCCACGGCCGGTCGCCTTGGCGACCGCCTCTTTGCCCGCCCAGACCCGGGTGAGCCACGTGTCGCGATCGTCTTGGTGCGCGGCCTGCAGCCGCCGCTCCGACGCGCTCAGCACGGCGCACTCGAAGGAGGCCGGGCGGCGATCGATCGACTCGACGTCGATCCCGACGCCGGCCGGCGGCCGATGGTCCGTTGCGCATAGGAACGGTCGGACCCGCGCCGCCACTGCGACCCCCACGGTCCGCTTGTGCGCGATGGAGACTTTGATCCCGCGGGTCGCCAGCCGCGCTCCCCGCACGCGCAGGTTCGGGCACCCGAGGGCGTCGTTCTCCACGACGATGCGGGTGGGGTCGATCGAGGCGAACTTTCGGAGGGTCAGGTGGTCGTGCACCGCACGCTTGGCCGCCACCCGGCCAAGCAGCCAGGGGATGCGACGCCGACCGGCCATGGCCGCGAACCACTCCTTCTCGCAACCATCCAGGTACATCGCGACCAGCTCCTGCTCGTCGGTCGACGGACTGAGGGCGACGTGCGCCCAGCACAGCGCGGCGCCGGCAGGGTCGGCCCCGACGGCGGTCAGAGTTTGGGTCTCGGTCGTCACGAAGGGGTGAGCTCCCGCCGCCGGGCCGAGCGCGCCGCCTCGGGGGCCAGTGCCTCGGGCCGGGCCCGCATCACGACGACCTGGGCCGGTCCCGACGTCCCGGCCAGCTCGTCGAGCATGGCCTGGATTCCCTCGCCGGGCTCGATGAGCCCGATGCCCCGCCGCGCGTACTCACGCTCGAGCTCGGGCGAGACCATCCCGTGGCCCGCCCATGGCCCCCAGTCGATGATGAGCACACGGCCGGCACGAACGAGGTCGGCCACCCGGGCCAGCTCGTCGAGCGCCTCGTTGGCCGCCGCGTAGTCAACCTGACCACGGTTCCCGAAGACGCCGCTCACGCTGCCGAAGAAGACGAGCGATGTCTCGGGTGGCGTCGCGTCGAGCAAGGTCCGGGCCGCGTCGACCTTCGTGGCGAACACCGCCTCAAAGCCCTGTTGCGACTTGTCGCGCAACAGGCGGTCGTCGAGCACCCCGGCTCCGTGGACGACGAGATCGAGCCGGCCGTTCCGGCGGAGCACGTCGTCGACGACGGCGGCCAGGGCGGTGCGATCGCGCACGTCGACCTCGTGGTACCGCGCCTCGACGCCGAGGGAGGCGAGGTCGGACAATGTCCCGCGCATCTCGCGTTCTCGCAGCAAGCGTTGACACTCCGCCTCGATCGCCGCCGGAGACGAGAACGTGCCGGCATCAATCAGCACCTTGCGCAGAGCGGCCAGATCGGTCGCGGCAGCGGTGACTGCGTCCTCCTCGCCGGCGGGCAGCGGGGACCGACCGACGAGCTCGACGTGGCACCGACCGAGACGGGCGAGCGCGACCGCGGCCCGCGCGGTGATCCCACGCGCCCCGCCGGTCAACAGCACGACCCCGTCGCTCGAACGGATCGCTTCCGGCACGGACTCTCTGTTGCAAGGACCCGGGCTCGGGACGGCCTCCCGTGTGAAGCGGCGTCCGCCGTCGTAGGCGGTTTCGCAGGGCAATCGCTCCCCGTCCATGAGCTCGTCGACGACGCGGTGGGCCTGCTCGTCCGCCGGTGCCAGCGGGTGGGGGTGGACGACCCGTACGAAGAGCTCCGGACGCTCGCGGCCGATCGCCTTGGCCATGCCTGCGAGACCCAGACCCGACGCCCGGTCCTGCACTCCGCCCGCAGTGGCGACGACCACCCGCGACGTCTGGCCCCCGAGTGCCGCCTGCCACCACGCGAACGCCGCGCGCGCGTCGAAGGCAGCGGGACGTTCGGCGGCCGAGGGATGGAGCGCTGCCACCCAGACGAGTGCGTCGGCGGTCTCGAGCAGGTTCGATTCCGTCTCGTCGGGGGCCCGCCCCTCGGGGTCCACGAGCGACACCCGCGCCCCGCGTCGTCGCAGCTCTTCGGCGACAGCTTTGCCCACACCCCGCGTGTCGCCGGCGACCACCACCGAGGCACCCTCGATGCCGGTCCATTCGGTCCGGGGCGGGTCCAGCTCCACGTCGACGAGCTCGTAGCGCTCGGCGAGTGCGGGTACGTCGAGCGCGGGTACATCGACTTCGGGTACCTCGACTTCTGATGTCCGGGTCTCTGGTACACCGTCACCATCCGGGGTCGACGCCTGAGACGTCTCGGAGGACGTGCCGGGGTCGAAACCCTCGATCCAGTCGACGATCCCTCGAACGCTCTTGAGCTGGGCCAGCTCCTCGACCACCGAGTCGTCTATCCCCTGTTGGCCCGCTCCGAGGCCGATGCGCTCGGCCAGCTCGCCGATGATCTCAATGCGTTTGATGGAGTCGATCGACAGATCGGCCTCGAGGTCGAGCTCGGGGTCGAGCATGTCGCTCGGGTAGCCGGTTCGCTCTGCCACCACCTCGAGCACGACCCGGAGCAAGTCATCACCGCGCACCGGTTCGGCTCCGGTGGCGCGGGCCGGGGTTGGCCCGCTCCCCGGCTGGCTCGTTCCGTTGCCCAGAACGCCTCGCTCCGAGGCCGAGCCGTTCGTCCCGTCGGCGGATCCGTTTCTCGACGTGGACGGTCCCACGCCGTCGACGCCCGGCACCGCCCACGCTGCCTCCGCACTCAAGGTCGCCTGACCATCGGCTGCTCCCGGCGACGCGCCCAGGTACCGCAACATCACCTCACGCTCGGTGGCGACGATCTCGCGCAGGCTCCGGAGGTGCTCGAGGACGGTCTGGTCACGGGCCAGAGCGGCCGGACCTCCGAGCGACAGCCCTCCGAGTGACAACGGCACGTCGTTCGCCGGTCGCAAAGATCCGGGGAGGACCTCCCCCGCCCGAGTGCGGACGAGGCTCCCGTCGACCGTCCATCCCGGCGCCTCGACAGGGATCCGCTCCAGGTCCACCGCCGCGGTCCGCCCGTCGAAGAGTGCGTCGGTGCGGACGTCGAATCCCGCCACCGCGAGCTCGGCCAGGGCCACGAGCAGCCGAATCACCCCGTGCTCGCCGGGGACGTCCGTGGCGATGGCCCGATGTGGCCTCTCCCCGAGGATCCGCCCCGCCAGTTGGGTCAGCACACGGCCCGGACCCGCCTCGACGAAGACACGCACGCCGTCCTCGTACATCGACTCAATCAGGTCCACGAAGCGAACCGGCCGGGCCACCTGGTCCGCCAGCAACGCGCTGATCTCGTCGGCGGCCTCCGGGTAGGGGGACGCCGTGACGTTTGACCAGACAGGGATTCGGAGCGGACCGGACGGCACCGCCGAGAGCGCCCGGGCGAGACGCTCGGGCGCCGAGGCCAGCAGCGGGCTGTGGAACGCGCAGTGGACGTTGAGGAGCTTGGCCGCGATGCCGCCCGCTGCCAGTTCTTCCACCACGCGTTCGACAGCGCCGCTGGCGCCGGAGATCGCCACCTGGTTCGGCCCGTTGTGATTGGCGATGCAGACCTCTGGGTGCGCCTCGAGCGCCTCGGCAACCGTCTCGGCCGATGCGCTGACCGCCGCCATGGAACCGGGATCGGCGCTCCGAGCGGCGACGGCATCCAGGATGGCGAGGCCGCGCGCCTCACTGAGGGTCAGCAGGTCGTCGTCATCGAACACGCCCGCGGCCGCCAACGCCGGCAGCTCGCCGTAGCTGTGCCCGGCTGTGGCGTCGGGCTCGATGCCCACCGAGGCGAGCAACTCGGTCATCGCGAGGCCGCAGATCCCGAGCGCCGGTTGGGCCACTCTGGTGTCCGTAAGGATCGCGGCCTGGGCGGCGCGGTCCTCCGCCGTGAACGCAGCCCCCGGGTACATGGCGTCGGTCCAGCGGGCGCCTGCGGTGAGCAGGTGCCGGAGGTGCGGGAACGTGACGAACAAATCCGCCATCATCCCCGTGCGCTGGCTGCCCTGGCCCGGGTAGAGGAAGGCGAGCCGCGGTCCGGGGCCCGACGCCAGCGCCTCGCTCGTATCGGCGAAGAAGACCCAGCCGTCGTGGCCCTGGCCCGCCGCACGCTGCCGGACGCCGTGCAGCTTGCCGGCCAAGTCGTGGAAGTCGGTGGCGACGACTGCCACCTGGGTCCGTCCGGACCCGCCGCCGACGGCGGCCGCGGCCAGGTCTCGCAGACGGTGGCGCACGCCGGCCGGGTCCTCAGCGACGATGGCATCGGCCAGCGCAGCGAACGCGTCCACCCGGGCGAGGGCGGTCGACAGATCCTCCCCGCGGAAAAGGAACAACTCGGCGGGCCAGGTCTCGACGCCGTGGCGCGGCCCCTCGTCGGCATGCGAGGAGAGCACGGCGTGAAAGTTGGAACCTCCGAACCCGAACCCGCTCACTCCGGCCAGCCGGTCCTCAGCGACCCACGGCCGCGCCCCGGTGACGAAGCGGAACGGGCTCGTGGCCGCGTCGAAGGCTTCGTTCGGAGAATGCACGTTCAGAGTGGGTGGCAGCACACCGTGATACAGGGAGTAGGCCGTCTTGACGAGTCCGGCGATCCCGGCCGCGCACTTCGTGTGCCCGATGTTCGATTTCACCGAGCCCAGGACGCACGACCCCGGGCGCGCGCCGCTCTCCTCCATGGCCTCGGTGAGGGTGGCGAGCTCCGTCCGGTCGCCCACGACCGTCCCCGTGCCATGTGCCTCCACCAGACCGAGGTCCGCGGGCACACGCCCCGCCTGCGCGTACGCCCGGGCCAGCGCCATCTTCTGGCCCTCTTTCCGGGGCGCGGTGAGACCGAGTTGCCGCCCGTCGCTGGAGCCGGCGACGCCCTGAATGACCGCGTAAATGCGGTCGCCGTCGCGCTCCGCGTCGGCGCGACGCTTCAGGACCACGCAGGCAATTCCTTCACCCAGGACGATGCCGTCGGCATTGGCGTCGAAGGTGCGGCACTGTCCGGTCGGCGACAGGGCGTGCACCGAAGAGAACATCAGGTAGTCGCTGACTCCGTTGTGCACGTCCGCGCCACCGCACAGCACCATGTCGCTGTTCCCGGCCACCAGCTCCTTGCACGCTGCATCGAGGGCCGCCAGCGACGCCGCGCAGGCGGCGTCGACGGTGAGGTTCACACCTCCGAGATCCAAGCGGTTGGCGATGCGTCCGGCGATGACGTTGGTGAGCACGCCGGCGAACGAGTCCTCGGTGAGCCTCGGAAGGTGGCCGTCGAGCTCTGTGGGAACCTCTCCGACGAGTTGGGGAAGCAGCGCACGGAATCCGTATCCGCCCGCGAGGTCGTTGCCGCCCTCGGACCCGAAGACGACCGATGTTCGGGCCCGGTCGAACTCCCGGGTGGCATACCCCGCGTCCGCCAGTGCATTTGACGCGACGAGGAGGCTCAAGAGCTGGACCGGCTCAATGGATGCGAGCGCGGCCGGGGGTATCCCGAAGGCGAGCGGGTCGAACCCCACCTCGGCCAGGAAGCCGCCCCACTTCGACGGGGTCTTCGTGCCGGCGCCGACAGTCACCGCATTGGCGTCGAAATAGCGGTCGATCGACCACCGGCTCGCCGGAACCTCCGTGATGGAGTTGACCCCGGTGACGACGTTGGCCCAGAAGTCCTGCGCGGTGGACGAGCCCGGGAAGAAGGAGGCCATCCCGACGACGGCCACGTCGAGGGCCGCCGGCGCGCGGCCGGGCTCGCGCCAGGCGGCCTGCTCGGGCGCAACCGTCTGGCCGAGCAGCTCCGTCGCGCCGGTGCTCACCTCTTCGTGCAGGTCGGCGATCGTGGTGAGCTCGCCACGAAGGGTCGCCACTTGGCCGATCATGTACATGCCCTCTCGGCGTTGCGTGTCCTCGTCGACGGCGACCGGGCCGTCCTCGCCATGGGTGAGACCCTTGCTCGCCAGTCGGAGGCGTCCGAGGTTGAGCCCTTCGAGCTGCTCCCACATCTCCTGCACCGCAACGCCGCGTGCTTCTAGCTCGGTCTTGGTGTCGGCGAAGGTCCGAACGTATTCGGTGTCCACGCAGCGAGTGGAGTGGCCCGGTGAGGTCTCTAGCAGGACGGTCCGGTCACACGAGAGGGCCGTTTCTTGGAAGGCACGACCGATGGCTCCCGTTCGTCGGGCCTCCTCGGTGAAGAGATAGCCGGTGCCCATGAGCACGCCGAGTTGGGCGCCCCGCGCCACCAGGGGAGCTGCGATCGCCGCCACGGCGGCGGCCGAGCGGGCGTCATGGATCCCGCCGGCGAACAAGAGACGGAGGTTCTCCGGGTCGGGCACGGCCAAGAGATGCTCGACCTGCGCCTCCCACAACGGGAAGCTGGCCCGTGGGCCGACGTGGCCCCCACACTCCCGGCCCTCGAAGACGAAGTGTCTCCCACCCTCCTTCACGAAGCGATCGAGGAGTCCCGGTGAGGGAACGTGAAGATACGTCGTCGTCCCTGCCTCCTCGAGCGGCGCCGCCTGCGAAGGCCGGCCACCGGCGATGAGGGCGACGGGCGGTCGGGCGCGCCCGATCGCAGAAAGCTGCTCCTCGCGCAGCTCGGGCGGCACGAAGCCGAGGATGCCGACACCCCACGGACGGTCACCGAGCCGTTCGGCGGTCTCGGCCAGCAACGTCTCGACCTCTGGACCCCGCATGAGGGCGAGAGCCAGGAAGGGCAGCCCCCCACCGTCGGCGACGGCCGCGGCAAACTCCGCCCGATCGCTCACCCGCGTCATCGGGCCCTGGGCGATCGGATAGCGGATGCCGTGGCTGGCGGCGAACCCTCCCTCGGGCCGCAGCGGTGCGCACCGCGCAGCGGCTGCGAGGTGCGTGTTGACGGAGGACCGTATGGCCTGCACGACCCCACCCGTCGTCTCGTAGCGGCGGGCGAGCTCCGCTGCCCCGGCGGCGTCTTGACCCACCGGCACGAGGTCGTGGTGGATGTCGGGTCCGAGCTCGTTCGCGACGGTCCCGGCGTCCGCGCTCTGCGCACCGCGGGCCGCGACCGGAAGATCGGGCCGCGTGTAGACGCGGTGGTCTCCGACGATGCGTGTCTCGCTCCCGTCCATGGCGGCGATGGCCGCTCGCGTGGCCATCGGGAGCCGGCTCTCCCGGACCAGGGCGAACTGGCTGTCGAGCACGACGCCCCGCGCCCCCAGTGCGACCGCACCCGCCGCGGTATGGAGACCGATTCCGCCGCGTGCCCACACGGGCACCCTGAGACCGACCGTTTGTTGCAGGAGGACGAAGGTCTCGGTGCACCCGACCCGTCCGCCACTCTCGCAGCCCTTGGCAATGAGGCCGTAGGCTCCGGCGGCGACAGCATCACGCGCATCCTCGAGGGAGGTGACCTCGACGAGCACCGCGTGCGGGGACGCCCATCGGCCGACGACCTCTTCGAGCTCGGATCGACCGTCGAGCTCCGCGACGACCCGCGCGGTGAGCACGACGGTCGAGACCGCGGCCGGAAGCTCTTCCGCCGCGATCCGGCCGAGTCGCTCCCCGCGCCCGGGCGCAACGGCGAAGGGCTGATCGGTACGTTCCGCGACGGCGCGGACGACGGAAAGGGGGTGGTCGTCGCGCTCGAGGTCGAGCACCGCGAGCGCGCCGGCGCGGGCGAGGGCGACCGTGGGTCGCACGCTGTCCGCGGTTTGGTCGTGAGCAGCAGGCGCGGGATCGAAGCCGAGGATGAGGTGGGTCAAGTCCTGCACGCGAATCCCCCGAGAAATTCCCAACCGATGAAGATGACTGACGTGTTCGCGATGTCGGCCGCTGCCGACAGCGTCTTGAGACCCTAGCGACCCGTCGCGGTGGGCGACAACCGGATCGCGGATGAAATTCGTGTAACCGCTCCGCGAATGAACACCCTGTTACCGCGACCGCTCGACCACACGAACGATTGGTTGGCTCCATGCGTCATCGAGATCATGGAAGCGCCCGGACGGAGTGAACATGCACATGCAAGTAAGAAATGCGGTGAGCACGTGCACATCTCAGGAGGCTCGCGAACGGATCGCATCGTGCCACCGACGGTGCGGCGTCCGGAGTCGAACGCAAGCACCGTTGTCACTTCACCCGTGGCAATGAGCGTTCGCGACACGTTCGCGTCGGCAGCGCGGCGCACGGCGCACGGCGCACGGGATGCGCATGCGCATTGCCAACTTTTGTCTCGTGCGCTGCCAACAGTCGCATCCGTTCCATCCCGTGGGCGCGACGCGCGGGCGCGGTTCCAGGTGCGCCGTCGGCGGGCGTGCGCGTGCGAGCGGCGGGTTCAGGCGAGTTCGTCTGGGCTTGGCCGGCCCATCCGGCGGCTACGCGCCCTCGAGGAGAAAGCGCTCGAGGAGAAGTCGAGCAGGAAGCCCAGCGCGACGATGAACCAACCGAAGCCGTCGACTCCCTTTCCCGGTTGGTACACCAGCGCGTAGAAGAGCGTCGCGTAGGGCACGAAGATGAACCCGATGATCCCCTCCCAGCCGGAGCGGAACGCGATGGTGAGGCGGTCCGTGAAGAGCCACACAAAGAAGAGCGCGAGTCTGGCCGAGAAGGCCGAGAGGAGGGCGAAGAGGCAGCCGCAGCCCACGTGTCAGAGAGGAAGGCCGCCGGTCGCGTCCGCTGTCGACCCCGTGTCCTTGTAGGAGGCGATGGTCCGTTCGGCGATGCGCATCTGGTGGATCTCGTCGGCGCCGTCGGCGAAGCGAGCCCAGCGGGCGTGCTGGAGCATGTTGGCCAGAGGAGTGTCGGTGGAGTAGCCGAGGGCACCGTGGACCTGCATCGACCGGTCGATGATTCGGTTGAGACTGTTGGCGACGAAGTGCTTGGCCATGGAGACCTCGGTCCGGAAGTCCTCGCCCCGGTCGATCTTGTAGGCCGCGTGCAGGACCATGAGCTTGCACTGGTACAGCTCCATGGCCGAGTCGGCGATGAGCCACTGCACCCCTTGCTTCTCGGCGAGGATCGAGCCGTGGGAGTACCGGTTGAGGGCGCGGTCGACCATCATGTCGAGCGCGGTTTCGGCTTGTGCGATCCAGCGCATGCAGTGAGCGAGCCGGGCCGGTCCCAGACGGTACTGACCGAGCTGATGTCCGTTGCCCCTCCCGCCGAGTATTTGCGAGTCGTGCACGCGCAGGTCCTCAATGACGATCTCGGAGTGGCCGGTCGAGCCGTGCATCGTCTCGACCTCGCGCACGTCGTTCCATCCTTCTGCGGGAAGGTCGATCAGGAAGGCGGTGTTGGCACCGCGTGAGCCCGGTGGCACGTCGGGTTCCGTCCGGGCCACGAGGATGGCGAACTGGGCGCGGCGGGCATTTGAGATGAACCACTTGTGGCCGTTGATGACCCACTCGTCGCCGTCTTGCTCCGCCCGCGTCTGAATGAGCGTCGGGTCGGACCCGGCCACTTCGGGTTCCGTCATCGCGAAGCACGACATCGCAGTCCCGTCGCAGAGCCGGCGCAGGTAGTTGTTCTTCTGGTCGTCGGTGCCCCAGTGCAGGAGCGTGTGCATATTGCCCTCGTCGGGAGCCATGCAGTTGAGGATCCACGGACCGAGACGCGTCTTGCCGGCCTCGGCCTGCACCATGGCCAACGCGACGTGACCGAGCCCCATGCCCCCCCACTCCTCGGGCATGTGCGGCAGCCACAAGCCCACCCGCTTGGCCTCCTCGCGGAGCTCCAGGATGGTGACGAGGTACTCGCGGCGGGAGGTCACCCGTCCCTCGTCGTCGAAGTCCTGCACCCGTGGCTTGACGGTGTCTTGGACGAACGTCCGCACCCGGGCCCGGATCTCTTCGTGCTCAGGGGCGAGGGTGAAGTCGATAGCCACCACGCGGATCATGCCAGACGGAATCGGGGTATCGCACCCGATGACCCGAAAGTACAGTGACCCCGGTGGACAGGCGGTCCCCGGCCCACCGGGGTCGGGTCGCCCAGAACCAGGAGGGAGAGCGCCATGGCCAAGTCCGACGGGGTCTTCATCTATATCGGGACCTATGACAGTGAGGTTGACGCAAAGGCCGACTACGGGGTCGTGAAGGAGCTCCACTCCGAGGGCGCGGTCGGCACCTACGACGCCGCCCTCGTGACGAAGGACGACAAAGGCAAAGTCCACGTGAACAAGGACGAGACGACCACGAGACACGGTGCCTGGGGCGGGGCCGGGGTGGGTGCTCTGGTCGGCATCCTCTTCCCGCCCTCAATCATTGGTTCGGCGCTCGTCGGTGCAGCTATCGGAGGGGTGACCGGTCACCTCTGGAAGGGGATGTCGCGGGCCGACGTCAAGGAGTTCGGCGATGCCATCGATTCTGGTCAGGCGGCTCTCGTCATCGTGGGCGAGACGACCATCGAGTCCTACATCGAGAAAGCACAGCTGAAGGCGCAACGGCGCGTGGCCAAGCAGCTCCAGATCAACAAGAAGGACGTGGACCAGGCCGTTCAAGAGGCCACCAAAGAGATCCCCTCCTGAGCTCGCGCCATGCGGCCCGGGTCCGCCGGCGCGTTCGGCGAGGCCCAAGGAGCGGCGGTCCGGAGAAGTAGTTTGACGGCGATCAGTCACCCGCGCGCATCACGAGGACGGCTATGACCCTGCTGCGCGTGCTCTCCTTGGTCGCCGGCGTCGTCGCGGCGCTCCTGATCTTGGGTTCCGCGTTGAAGACCGTCGTTATGCCGCGGGGAGGATTTCCGCGTTTGTCGCAGTTCGTGCTCGCGGCGGTCTACCGCGTCCTCGTGCGCCAGTGGCGCAGCGCACGACGCGCCGTCGACTTCAGGGGCCTGTACGCGCCCGTCTCGCTGGTCAGCCTCCCCCTCGTCTGGATGATCCTCATGGTCGTCGCGTTCACCCTCGTTTTCTGGGGCACCGGCTCGCTCACCTTCTCGAAAGCCTTCGAGAGCAGCGGTTCGTCGCTGACCACGCTTGGATTCTCGGAGCCCAGCGGGGTGAGCCGCATTTGGATCGCCTTCGTCGAGGCGACCATCGGTCTGGGTCTGGTGGCCCTGCTCATCAGCTACCTGCCGACGATCTTCACCGCCTACAACGGGCGCGAGAAAGGCGTCGTCACGATGCGGCCGATCGCCGGCTCGCCGCCGAAGGCCATCGAGCTCCTCCGGACGACGCACCGGATGTCGGCCCTCGACAATCCCGAATTCTGGCGGACGCAGGCGAGCTGGATCCTCGATGTCGAGCAGAGCCATACCGCATTCCCGATCCTCACCTACTTCCCCGAGACCCACGCGGACGACTCGTGGGTCGCGACGTTAGGAACGATCCTCGATGCCGCTGCGCTCGTCGACTCCGCGGTGGAGTCGACGTCGGGCGAACGATTGGAGGACATCGAAAAGGGCCCCTTGACCGTGCTGGTCTACGGGATGCCTGCAATCGGTCGCATCGCCCTCGCCGCGAGCGTCCCCTTGCCCCCGCCGCGCCCGCTACCTGACGTGTCGGCGCATTACGCCGAGCCTGCGCCGGCCATCTCCGTCTCGCGGGAGGAGTATCTCGAGGTGCTGCGGTCGTTGCAGCCCATCCTCGGCGTCGCGGGCCGTCCGGAGGAGATGGCGTGGCGCCGGTTTGCCTGGACACGGTCGGGGTACGACGATGCGTTACGCGCGTTGGCCGGGCTGACCAGAGCCTCGCCGGCGACGTGGACCACCGATCGCGCCGCCGACGTCGGAAAGCCGCGGTTTCTCCGGAGGCGCCCGCTCCACGTCGACTGGTCCGCGAACCTGCCCGCGGGAGCCGAGACTCGTCTCGCGGCTACAGGTGGCTGAACCCTCCCGCCTCCTCCTTCGTCATGGGTACGGCGGCCGGGTGACGGTCGAAGTGGGCGATCGACTGCTTCAGGTCCTCAATTAGGAGACCGCACAGATCCAGGCTGACGCCCTGCCGGACCAGGACCCGCTGCACCGAGACGTCGGACACGGACCCGGTCAGCGGATAGGCGGGCACCTGCCACCCTCGCACCCGCATCCGGTCGGCGAGGTCGTACAGGGTGTAGCCCGGATCCTCACCCTCCTTGATCCGCCAGGCCACCGAAGGGATCCCCGTCTGCGCGTCGGAGTCGCACAGCAGCTCGAAGGGGCCCAGCTTCGGCAGCTCCTCCGCCACGGTTCTCCCCGTCCCATAGCAGGCGTCGTGCACGTGGCGGTACCCGTCGCGCCCGAGACGAACGAAGTTGTAGTACTGCGCCACGATCTGACCGGCCGGACGGGAGAAGTTGATCTGGAAGACGGGCATGTCGCCGCCGAGATAGGTGACATGGAAGATGAGGTCGTCGGGGAGATCGGACGCGTCGCGCCAGAGCACCCACCCGACCCCCAGGGGCGCGAGGCCGAACTTGTGTCCCGACGTGCTGATCGACTTCACCCGCGGGACCCTGAAGTCCCACAGGACATCGGGAGCACAGAACGGCGCCAGGAACGCGCCGCTCGCCCCGTCCACATGGATGTCGACGTCGAGGCCTTTCTCCTCCTGAAGGGCGTCGAGCGCCTGTGACAACTCGAGAACGGGCTCATAGGACCCGGTGTACGTGACCCCGAAGGTCGGGACGACCATGATCGTGTTCTCGTCGACACGGTCGAGCATCTGCTCCGCATCCATCTGATAGCGGCCGGGCGCCATCGGGATCTCCCTGATCTCCACGTCCCAATACTTGGCGAACTTGTGCCACACCACTTGGACGGGGCCGCACACCATGTTGGGGGCGTCGGCCGGCTTACCGGCGGCGCGCCGTCGTTCGCGCCAGCGCCACTTGGCCGCCATGCCCCCGAGCATGCAGGCCTCAGAGGAGCCGATGGCGGAGCAACCGACCGCCGCTCCCGTCTCCGGCGCGTTCCACAGGTCGGACAACATGTGCACGCAGCGCCGCTCGAGCTCGGCCGTCTGCGGGTACTCGTCCTTGTCGATCATGTTCTTGTCGATGGACAGGTCCATCAGGCCGTGTATCTCGGGCTCCTCCCATGTCTGACAGAACGTGGCGAGGTTCTGCCGCGCGTTGCCGTCGAGCAGCAGCTCGTCTGCGATCGCCTGGTAGGCGACGGGCGCCCGCATCTCCCGAGCGGGGAACCGGCTGGAGGGCAAGGCCACCGCCGCCTCCCGGTCTGCGTAAACGGAGTCCAGCAGTTCCTCACGCACCGACTCCCTCTTGTGCAGCGGCATCGCAGCCCCCTGTCACTCGGCGGTCGATCGCTACGGTACCGGCCGACCTCGGCAGGGCGATCGCGAGTGCGGTCTCCGCCCGGTCCGAGCGGGTCTGCGTCAGCTCGCGAGCAGCTGCAGGCGCGGCTCGTCGGATGGGTGCGGCGGTTCCGCCGGGTGCGCCGCGGCCCGGCGGGGCTCAATTCGGGCCACGATGGCCTCGCGGAGGGCGCGCTCCGGGCGATCGCCAAGCCTCGAGTGCAGCTGACGCAGAGCTTTGGTGTGAATTTGGCACGCCCTGCTCTCAGTGACACCGAGGAACGCACCGATCTCCCTCAGCGTCAGCTCGTCGTAGTAGTACATCAGCAGAACAGTCCGCTCCCGGTCGGCCAGGTCGTCGACCGCTTTGGCGAGAACCGCGCTGGACTCCTTCTCCTCGAGCACGTCCGTCGGCCCCCGGCCCGGGTCGGCCAGCGTGTCGCCCAGGGTCGGGCGCTCCGGCCCATCCCCCGGGACCGCCTCGTCGAGCGTCAGGACGGCAGCCTTCGAGACGCTGTGCAGCATCTTGTGGAGCTCGTGCACGGACACTCCGAGCTCGCAAGCGAGCTCGGAGTCGCTCGGGGTCCGGCGCAGGACCGATTCCAGATGCGAGATTGCGTGCTCGACGGCGCGGCGCTTCGTGCGCACGGACCGGGGAACCCAGTCGACAGAACGGAGCTCATCGATGATGGCCCCCTTGATCCGCGGGAGCGCATAGGTCTCGAAGCGGAAGTCGCGTGCCGGGTCGAACCGATCCAGGGCGTCGATGAGCCCGATGACGCCATAGCTCGCGAGATCGTCCTCGTCGAAATGACGGGGCAAGCGCTCCGAAAGACGGCCCGCGACGTACTTGACGAAGGGCGTGTAATACACGATCAGCTCGTTTCGCAGTGCCAGCGAACCGGTCTGCTTGAATTCCGCCCAAAGGCTGTCGATTCCGAGCTCGGCCGGTCGCGCCACTTCGCACGTCGTCGACCGGTGTCTCGACGCAAGCCTTTCCACGAGTTCCCCCTCGCCAATAGGGCACCACCTCATGGGGCACCGCCTGATCGCACTTCTCCCCTCCCGGTGTCTCAGCGGGGTATCGCCAAAGAACCCCGTGATGCCAAGACCCCGTGATGAGGAATACCGGCAGACTTTATTGCCCGTGTTTTCCCTGGTGGTTGCACCTGCGTTGTCATCTGGTTGCGGGCCGATTACTCGGCACGGTGCCAACCCGGGGCGGCCGGCGCGAAGCCGGAACACCGCTCATCGCACGGCCTCCCAGATCTCCCAGCCGGCCAATCCGACCAGCACGACCGCGGTGACGAGACGCACCGTGCGGATATTGACGAGGCGGAGGAGGCTCTGGCCCCCGATCACAGCAAGCGCGGCCACGCACCAGAGGGCGAGCAGGGAACCCACGGCGACGGACGCCGTCGAGTGGTAGCGCGCCGCGAGGTTGGCCATCAGGATCTGGGTGAGGTCGCCCCACTCGGCGATGAAGATCACGATGAAGGCGGTCGCCAGAACCCGTTGGTGCGAAGCCACCTCCTTCTTGACCAGCGCCTCATGGCCGCTCCCCCCGGATCCCTCCTTTCTGGCCTCACGGAGGGCAAGCCCTGCGCCGGCCAGGAACATGGCCGCCACGAGCGCGGCGAGCGCCCGATGCGGCAGAAGGTGGAAGAGCGCAACGCCGATCGTGACGGCGATCACGACGTGGACTACGAACGCCGCCGCGGCGCCCAACCACACGACGAGCGGCCGGCCCCGCGTCGACATGACGAGAGAGGCGAACATGGTCTTGTCCGGGAGCTCGCCCAGAAAGATGATGGGGAAGACGGCGACGACGACGGCGAACTCCACGCGGACCTTTCTGTCGGGTCTGTCGAGTGTGTTGGCTCTGGAATCGACGGTAGTCGTTGCGCGCGGCAGGCTGTGATCGCCTAGCGTTGATCCGGGCGTCCCTCGTGGGTGCCTGATCGCCGCCAGGCGGTCCGAAGACAGCGGGACAACGGGAGGCGCGTCCATGCTGATCGAACTCAACGAGACCCAGTGCGCCGAGTTGCAGCGGGTCCTCGAGCAATCCCTCGGCGACCTCAGCACCGAGATCGCCGACACCGACAACCCCCAGTACCGCGAAGGTCTGCGCGAGCGTCGCGCGGTGCTCGAGTCCATCCTCTACCAACTCGACAACCCGCCCCGGGTCAGCGCGTAGTACCGCGGCGAGCACTGGGATCGGGGCTCTTCTCGAGCCCTCCGATCCTCACAGATCCACAACATCGAGCCCTCATACTGAGGGGCCATGCGCTTCCATCACCTGGCACGTGTGTCGGCGCCCGTATGTGTGGCCGCCGCCCTGACGTTGGTCGCGGTCTCCTGTGGCGGCCCGTCGGCGCCCGCCTCGGTCGAGAGGGTCAGCGGCGGACCCCAGGGCAGTTATGTCGTTCCGGCCGGCGTGCACAAGATCAAGCACGTCATCGTGATCATGCAGGAGAACCGCTCCTTCGACTCGTACTTCGGTACGTATCCCGACGCCGACGGGATCCCGATGACGAACGGAGTGCCCAGCGTGTGCGTGAACGATCCGCAGACGGGCCAGTGCGTGGCCCCGTACGCCGACCACGCCGATGTGAACGGCGGCGGCCCGCACAACTACACGAACGCGACGGCTGACATCAATGGCGGCTCGATGAACGGCTTCATCGGGCAGGCCGAGCTCGGGCAGAAAGGCTGCACGAACCCCACGGATCCGGCCTGTACCAACGCGTCCGTCCCAGACGTCATGGGGTACCACACCCAGAGCGACATCCCCAATTACTGGACCTACGCCAATGACTTCGTCCTCCAGGACCACATGTTCGAACCGAATGCCTCTTGGAGCCTTCCGGCCCATCTGTTCTTGGTGTCGGAGTGGGCGGCCTACTGCACCGAAGAAGACAACCCCTCCAGCTGCGTGAGTGGCACGAAAGACAATCCACCGGCGAAGCCCCCCGCCGCCCCGGCGGTGTACGGCGGCCAGGCCGGCCCAAAGAAGAACAAGAAGGGAAGGACGACTCCGAACCACCAGCCCATCTACGCCTGGACGGACCTGACCTACCTTCTCCACAAGCACAAGGTGAGTTGGGGCTACTACGTCGTGAGCGGAACCGAGCCCGACTGCGAAAACCCCGCGGCTGAGACGTGCGCTCCGGTGGCGCAGAGCTCGAACACCCCTGGGATCTGGAACCCGCTGCCGTGGTTCGACACCGTCAAGTCCGACCACCAGCTCGGCAACATTCAGGACGTGAACAAGTTCTACACCGCAGCAAAGCATGGGACCTTGCCGGCTGTGTCCTGGGTGGTGCCGTCTGATGCCGTGAGCGAGCACCCTCCCAGTCCGGTGAGCTTCGGACAGAGCTACGTCACCAGCCTCATCAACGCGGTCATGCGAAGCCCAGACTGGGACTCGACCGCAATTTTCCTCGCGTGGGACGATTGGGGTGGGTTCTACGACCACGTGGACCCCCCGACGGTCGACCAGCTCGGGTACGGCCTGCGCGTGCCCGCCATGGTGATCAGCCCGTACGCCAAGAAGGGCTACGTCGACCATCAGACCCTCAGCTTCGACGCCTACGACAAGTTCATCGAAGATGTCTTCTTGAACGGCCAGCGCATCAATCCGGCTTCCGATGGTCGCCCGGACCCGAGACCCACGGTTCGGGAGAACGAGAAGATCCTCGGCAACCTAGAGAGCGACTTCAACTTCGACCAGAGCCCGAGACCAGCGCAGATCCTGCCGGTCCATCCGACGACAACCCTGACCGGGACCCCCAAGCCGAACCAGGCTTCTGCCGCGGCGAAGGCAGCGAAACCCGACGACTGACGCCGTCGGCTCACGGACAGCGGCCGGTCACCGCCGCCGCGTCAGAGGTCGAACGCCGTCGGGTGCCTGGGTTCGTAGAGAACCATCGTTCCCGCGCCCGGGATCCTCAGGTCGATACCGCGGCCGAAGCCCCGGTCCTCGATCCCACTCTCGAACGCCGTGCCCTTCGCAGCGAGATCGGCCACCGTGGCTTCGATGTCATCGCACACCAACGAGACCTGGTGTTGCATCGGGCCTTCACCAATGGGGTGCACGCCCAGCTCCGAGGGACCCGTCTTGAAGATCAGCCAGCCGTCGTGCGCGTCGACCCATTCCCAACCCAGCACATCCCGGAAGAAGGCCCGGGCGGCTTCGGGATCGTCGGCGTAGACGAGCGTATGCACGGCTGTGATCACGGGCCCGACCTTAGGCCGAGAGGCGACAGGACCGCGGGTCCGTCAAGTCTGTGCGAGATACGCGTCGAACGACTCGACGCGCTGCGTATCGAGGAAGTCCTCTTGGTAGACGATCTTGCCCCAACGCGCCTTGGCGAAGAGCACCACCCGGTTCTCGTAGACGAGGTTCCCGTCGACATCGCTCGCCTGGTCGGTGAAGAGGACGCACACCCGCATCCGCCAGGGCGGCCCGTTGACGAGGATGTCGTGGGTCTGTCCGGCTAAGCCCACTCCGAGGAAGCGTTGCAGGAACCCTTCGATGGCCTCCTTGCCCCGATAGTGGCCCGCCCACGAGCTCCGTCCCGGAAACACCAGCACCGCCTCATCGGCGAACCGCGCCAGCGTCGGTTCATAGTTGCCGGCCCGTAGGTCCTGCTCGCTCCGTCGGATCATCCGACGCACGGCTGCCTTGTACATGGGCACCTCCCCTCGTGCGTGGCGTCCCCCTTCCGAGAGTTGGGCACTCCTTTCCCAGCAGGGCCCTCCCTCGGGGATGACAGCTTCGCAAATCGGCGGGTGGATAGATCGATCCATTCAATATAGCTAGGCTGAAACCATGAGGCAAGGGACAGGGAGAGCAGCCAAGAGCCACAGAACCGGTACGGGGACGAGGCGAAAGGTCGGACGAGGAAAGGCGGCGCCGAAGGTTGCCGGCACCAAAGAACGCCTGGTCGCGGCTGGGGTCGATCTGTTCCGCCAGCAGGGGCTCAACGCCACGGGCATCAAGGAGATCCTGTCCAAGGCCGACGCCCGCTTCTCCTCCCTGTACCACCACTTCCCAGGGGGCAAGGACGAGCTCGCGGCGGAGGTGATCGAGGCGTCCGGCGCCGCCTACCAGGCGCTGGTCGAGGAGACGTGGGATGCCCAGAGCGACACCGTCAACGGCGTGCGCGAGATCTTCGAGGGCGCGGCAGACCTGCTGGAGGCGACGGATTACGCCGACGCCTGCCCGATCGCGACCGTCGCCCTCGAGGTGGCCGGCACCAACAACGAACTACGCCTCGCCACCGCGGACGTCTTTGAGGCCTGGATCAGCTCCGCCACCTCCCGCCTCACCGAAGCGGGAGCAACCGCCGGCGATGCCCGGACCTTGGCCCACACGATCATCGCCATGCTCGAGGGGGCGTTCATCCTGTGCCGGACGATGAAAGACACCGATCCGATGAGAGATGCAGCGCGGGTGGCGGCCACCTTGGTGGCCCAGGCCTTACCCGGAGCGGGACTCGGGGAGGCGGACGAGGAGCGAGGCAACGGAACGACGATGAGGTAGACGGCGGGCACGACCGCGAGAGATCTCGTCCGACCCGGTCGAATCGACGTTCCGGGTCGTTTCATCCCCCCTTGTTTCATCCCGGTTTCTTATCCGGTCCCTTCATCCGGGGTCTTTCGTCCAAGACCCCGGGGCGGCGCCGCTCACTCACATAAGAAAGCTGAGGGGAGAAACCAATTGGGACCGACGCGTGGGTACCTTTGTCACTTATGCCATCGGGAGCCTCGCGATGAACCTCAGAACGCGGGTGCCGATGGAGTCCTGGAGGGGGGCGTTGGTGGGAACGGGAAGGAGGGCGCGGAGGCCGCGAAGGCCGCTGGAAGTTGTCCTCGTGATGGTGGCAGCGGTGGGGTCACTCGTGGTGTCGGGCGGCGCGAGCGCCGGGAGCCCGACCTCTCGCATGGCCGACCCGGCCCGAAACGTGCCGCCCGAGCCCAATTACGAGGATGTGTGCGCTCCGAGGGGTCCGGACACGTCGAGCGTGTGTATGCGCATCACGCTCGCTGCGATCGATGAGGCGCGGGCAAAGGAAGGAATGGCCCCGATGCGCCTCCCCGCCGGCTTCACCCGGCTGAGTGTCCCCGAGCAGCTGCTGGTCGCCATCGACCGCGAGCGCGTCGATCGGGGTCTGGCTCCGTTCGCCGGGCTGTCGGCCACGCTCGACCAGAACGCCGAGAAGGGGGCGACCACGGCACAGTTGCCGGTCAGCCCGGGCCCTCCTTACTCATCGGTGGCCACGGAGTGGATCGGTGCGGTCACGAACGGGCTCGATGCCGATTATCAGTGGTTGTACAACGACGGCCCGGGCAGTGGTACACCCGGATGCACGGCACGGCACAAGGCAGGTTGCTGGGCGGACCGCAAGCTCGTCCTCGGCCGGTTCGGATCGCCCCACCTCGTGATGGGAGCGGCCTTCGACCCGACGGGTGACATCTCACCCGGTGACCTAGGCGGGACGTCATTGGCAGCCACGCTCGCCGCCACCGACCGCGTCGCCGGCCCGTATGCGTACACCTGGAAGCAGGCCCAGGCCTCCATGTCCCGCGGCACCTTTCGCCCGCTCAGCAGGCTCCCCTCCTCGGAGTCCTTCAGCGGCATCGCCGACCCGGCCCACAACGTGCCGCCGACACCCGATTACACCAAGGTGTGCTCGGGTGGAATCGACAACTCCGCGCGCTGCATCGCCGCCGTTCTGGCCGCCGTGAACCACGCCCGGGCCCTGGAGCACGTCCGGCCCATGATGCTCCCGGCGGGATTCTCCTCCTTGAGCATTCCCGACCAGCTCTTGGTCGCGATCAATCTCGAGCGGGTGGACCGGGGTTTGCCCCCGTTCGCCGGGCTCACCTCCGGGCTGAACCGCAACGCCCAAGTCGGGGCCGACAAGGCGACCGACCCCCCGGATCCCGGCCGGGCCTACGTGCTCGACGATGCCGAGTGGGCCGGTGGCGCCTCCAACGGCCTCGACGCGGTCTACGGATGGATGTACGACGACGGACTGAACAGCGGCAATCTCGACTGCCCGCGCCACGGTGCGCCCGGCTGCTGGGGCCACCGCAAGGGCATCCTCGACGACTTCGGCTCGGGCACCAACCTCGTGCTGGGTGCTGCCATTAACCCCTCCGGCGACACCCATGCCGGGAACGTCGGCGGGACATCTATGGCGGTGACGCTGGCGGTGGTGGGCCTCCGGCCCTCGTCGTACACCTACACGTGGGCGCAGGCGCTGGCCGCTCTGCCGGGCGGCAACGCCTGACCACCGAGGGCTCGGACACCCCTCACTCCTCGCGACTCCTCTCGGCCGCCGCGGCGCGACCGCGCTCGGCTCGCCTGCACGTGGTGTCTCGGTGGATGGAGGCTTAGGGTGGCGCCACCGACACGACCGGTTGGCATCGCACGGGCATCGCACGGGCATCGCACGGGCATCGCACGGAGAGGGGCGACCATGACCACATCGCTGGTGTTCTTCGGAATCCTCGGGATCGTGAGCACGGCCACCGCCTTCTGGGCGAACCGCCGGCTGTTCGCCGAGCGCGCCGCCGGGTCGGTGACCCTGCTCGAGGGTGTCTACTACGTCGTCGGTGTGTGCTCGCTCGTGCTCGGCTGGTACTTCAACGTGCGCTACACGCATCTCTACGGTCACCGCGCCAACTACGTCAACTACACGAAGTTGCTGTTCACGAACTGGGCGGCCGACTCGGCAGCCCAGGACTACATCATCGTGAACGTCGTGCTGCTGCCGCTGTGGACGATCGTCGAAGGTGGTCGGCGCGGGCTGCGCTGGGCGTGGATCTTCTTCGTGATGAGCCTCTTCACGAGCCTCGCCTTCGCCGTCGCGATGTTCCTCGCCTTCATGGAGCGCCAGTTCCGCTACAACCGGGCGCCGGTCGCCTCCAGGACGGCATAGCCGCAGTTGTAGCCGGGGATGAACGTCACCCCCGGCCCTCCGTGGCAGCCCGCGCCACACAGGTACAGACCCTCGACGGGCACCGGGTTGTCCGCCCAGCCGCGCGGTCCCGGGCGGAACGGTCCCATGAATTCGGGCTGCAGCAGCCCGTGGGTGAAGTCGCCTCCCGTACAGCCGAACATCAATTCATAGGTGTAGGCCGGGTAATTGAGCTGGCGGTCGACGATGTCGGGGAAGTTCGGCGCGACCGACGCGATCTTCTTCACGATGCGCTCCGCCATCTCGTCGCGCAATTTCCCCTGCGCCTCCCGGTCAGCGCCGATCGGGAGGTAGAACGCGAAGCTGCTCGCGGCGTGCCTGCCGGCCGGAGCCAGGCTGGGGTCGTCGAGCGAGGGGATCTGCAGGTTGAACGACGGTGACTCGGGTACCCGACCCCGCACGCAACCCTCGAAGTCGCGCTGCATCTGCTCGGCGGTGCCGAAGAACGTCACGTTGCGCCCGACCAGGGTGCCGTTGAGCGATTCGTAGGGACGGCGGTACTCGGGCAGTCCGGACAGCGCGAAGTGGGCTTGGAAGTAGGCCGCCCGGTGGTCGATCGCCCGGACGCGCCGGGTGAAGGCATCGGGGAGCGAGTCGGGGTCGACGAGAAGGATGAAGGTCGTGGTCGGATCGAGGTTGGACACGACGACGGGCGCGGTCACGACGTCTCCGTCCCCGAGCTCGACGCCACGGACCTCGCCTCCGTCCACGACGATGCGGGAGACCTTGGCATGGCGGCGGAGCTCGCCGCCATGCCGTTCCAGCAGCGCACACAGGTGGTCGGCAATGGTGCCGAGCCCTCCCCGCACCTTCGACATCGTCGCCGTGCCCGGTGACGCCAGCGCGAAGGCGAGGCACAGCGCGCTGCCCGGCGACGCGGGCCCCCGGAAGGTCGAGTTGACCGACAGAAAGCTCAGCATGCTGCGCACCGGCGCGTGTTTGGACCGGTCGGGCAGGTAGCGGTCGATGACGTCCATCACGCTGCCGAACATGGCGACCCGCAGCGCCTCGCGTTCGGCCTCGTTCGTGGCACTCGCCCACATCTCGTCCAGCGACTTGGGCGGGCGGCGCACGTCGAACCGTCCGATCGCGCGCGCCGGTGCCTCGGCCCAGGCCGCCACCTCGGCCATGCCCAGAACGGCCTCGATGCCCAGCGTCTCGCCCAGATGCTCGAGCAGCCGCTCCGGGTCCGAGTAGAGAAGGATCGGCGGGGCGTCACCCTCGCCGACGCTGGCGGACTGGACCTCCGGCTCGTAGATCGGGCACGACGCGAGGTCGAGGTCTTCGTAGATCTCGTTCGGGACCGGGAACTGGATGGAGCCCGCCAGCTCGAATCGGTAGCCACGAATGAGCTCGGTGGTCGAGGCCATCCCGCCGATGAAGTGGTTCTTCTCCAGGCAGAGGACCCGCATGCCGCCGCGGGCCATGACGGCAGCCGCGGTCAGTCCGTTGTGGCCGGCCCCGATGACGATGGCGTCGTAGTCCGTCACCGGGATCGGACTGTAGTGACCTTCGGCGTACGCCACCTGCGGAGCGGTCGTCGGGACCGCTGTTCTTGCCCGAGACGTCGGGATACTCGGGTCACGTCTCCGGCACGGGAAAGCCGCGGGTTCGAGCGCGCGCAATCCAATTGCGGATCAGCCCCGTAAGGCAGAGAGCGGGAGGGTTGCGGCTCTCTCTATGTGCGTTACCGGAACCACGTTGAGGAGGTCGCGATGCCAGGACAGCCCCGGGCCGAATTCCCCTCCGACCGGTCGACGAACAGCAGGCACCGGTGGAGCCCGAACAGGAAGGTTCCCGGCGTCGCACTCCGCGTTGCCGTCGCGCTGGCCGCGGCAGCCGGCTTCGCCACCGTCGCGGCAAGTGGTTCGGCAGGCGCGTTCCAGTCTTCGCCGTTCTTGTCCCACTTCACGACGGTGACGAACGTTGCGTCGACGGTTCCGGCCAACGGTGACGTGAACCCGTACGGCATCGTCACCGTGCCGCGGAGCGAGGGCAAGCTGGTCGAGGGCGCCACACTGATCAGCAACTTCAACGCCAGTTCGAACCTGCAGGGCACCGGCACGACCATCGTGCAGATCTCGCGCGACGGCGTGCAAAGCCTGTTCGCCCAGATAGACCCGAGCACCCTTCCCGGGCCGTGCCCCGGCGGCGTCGGCCTGACGACCGCGCTGACGGTCGTCGGCGACGGCTTCGTGGTCGTGGGGAGCCTCCCCGTGACCGACGCCGGAATGGGCACGCCCGAAGCAGGATGCCTCATCGTCCTGAACAGCGACGGCGTGCCGGTCGAGACGATCTCGGGGATGGGTATCAACGGCCCCTGGGACCTGACCTCGGCCCGGTTCGGGTTCCTCGACGAGCTCTTCGTGACCAACGTCCTCAACGGCACCGTGGCGGCAGGGGGAAGCGTGACCAACGGCGGCACCGTCCTCCGCCTCGATCTCTTCGCCCTCGGCGACCGGCCGCCCGTCGTGACCGGAGCAACGACGATCGCAACGGGATTCGCCGAACAGCTCAGCTCCTCCGCACTCGTCGTCGGCCCCACGGGCGACGCGCTCGCGAGGAACGACACCCTGTACGTGGCGGACAACGTCAACAGCCGCATCGCGGCGATCCCCGACGCATCGACTCGCCCGGACCCGGTGACAGGTGGGGGAACGACCCTTTCGCAAGGCGGCTCGCTCAACGGCCCGCTCGGGATGGCGCTCGCCCCCAACGGGGACATCATCACGGTGAACGGTGGTGACCCCAACGCCGTCGAGACCACGCCCGCCGGCGCCCAAGTCGACACGGTCCAGTTCGACCCGCTCGGGTCGGGTGGCGACCTCTTCGGCGTGACGATCCCGCACCACGGTGAAGGCAACGGCGGGGTCCTCTTCGTCGACGACGGCGACAACACCCTGAAGGTCTTCGGTCACGGCGCCCAGGTCGACCAAGGCAACTTGGGAGACCAGGGCGACCAGGGCGGTCACGGCGACGAGGGGGACTGACCCCCCCCGCCCCCTCGTCAGCCGAACCGCTCGGCGATCCGGCGCATCCCTTCCTGCCACGGCACCGCGCAGTGGCCGAGGATCCCGTGCATGCGCGTGACGTCGGGCCACAGCGGCCAGGGCGCCACGGGGTCGTAGCGGAACCGCACCGGGCGCCCGACCCGCTGGCCCAGGAACTCACAGTATTCCTCCGCGCTCACCGTCTCGCTGCCGGCGAAGTTGACCACCACGGGGTCGTGCGAGGCCACCTGGAGGGACCGGATGGCCAATCGCACGTAGTCGTCCTCGAAGATCGGGTTGTAGTTGTTCGGGGCGTCGGGATGGAGGACGACGTCCTCTCCGGCCAGGATGCGGCGTAACCGCGTCACAGGGGCCCCACCCTCAGGTCCATACGTCGAGAAGATCCGGATGATGGTGAGCGGGACGCCCGACCGGTCGGCGGCGTGGCGTACGACCGCCTCACCCGCGATCTTCGAAAGGCTGTAGGTGCCCAAGTGGACGCCGGGCGGGTCGACCTCCCTGAGCGGGCGGCGGCCCTGGTACTCGTACGTCGAGCCGCTGGAGCAGTAGACGAACGCCGACGCACCGGATACCGCTTCCACCAACCGGCCCGACGCCAGCGCGTTCGTCTCGAGCATCCGCTCCCACTCCGCCGGGCGTTCGTGCCCGAAGCGCGCCGCGGCGTGGAACACGTGGGTGATCCCGGGCGGCAGCCGTCCCGGGTCCATCGTCGCGAGGTCGGCCGCGATGGGCGTGACGCCCACGTTGACCAGCCGTGTCCGTTCGGCCTCGTCGCGACAGCGCGCCAAGCCGAACACTTCGTGGCGAGCGGCCAGTGCGCGTGCCAGCGGAAAGCCGATCCGTCCCGTGGCGCCGGTCACCAGCACCCGCCACCCCGAGTCGCGTGCTGCCATCTCGTCGCTCACTCCGCGCAATGTAGAGCTCCGAACCCGGCCCGCCCGGCCCGGGCGCGGTTCGCGGCCCTACCGTCCCGCCTGCTCGGCCTCCTCGATCGTGAGCTCGGCGGCAGGATCGGCCTCGAGCCGGTCGTCGGGGATGGGTTCGTTGCTCCGCACCGACCGTCCATAGGTGCCGGCTCGAAGGCGAGCCTCGGCGCGATCGATCGCGGCAAGCCGCATCCGGAGTGCCTCTGCAACGGCGTCGTCACCCTCTTCGGCCGTGAGCGGCTGAGCCGGATCCGCGATGTCGCCCACCCCCGTCGCCGCCAGGCGATCCTCGTCACCGGCGCGCATGGAGTCCCGAAGCAGTCCCTCTACGCGTTCCCGCTCGCTGGCCAAGAGTTGCCGTGCTCTTTCCTCGTCCATGTCGCTGCTGCCCCGCTCTCTGTCGTCTCTGTGATCGTCCTCGTGCCGTCGAGTCGCAACTCCGCCTGCGGAGTATCGCAGAGTGCTCCCGGGGTTCGTCCACGCCTCCCGACGGGCCTGCGACAGCCCGCGGGTGCGGGCCGTTGCAGGCGCCTCAGGTGACGTCGGTCACCCAGGAGGCGACGATCTCCGCGACGTCTTCTTCTCGCTTGCGCAGCGAGTGGTCGCCGTCCACCGAGACGAGTGTGACGGGACCGGGAATGGCTGCGCTCTCCCGCTCGAGCTCCTCCAGGGTGGCGAACGCGTCCCGGCGACCCGACACGAACAGGCAGGGCACGTGCAGGGCCGGGAAGTGGTCGCTCCGGAGGCGGTCCGGCCGACCGGGGGGGTGCAGCGGATAGCTGATGAGGATGAGTGCGCCTGCGTCCAACCCTTCGGCCACTGCCATGGAGCACATTCGGCCACCGAAGGAGCGACCCCCGAGCGCGATCCGGTCGATCGGAACATCGAGCCGCCGCGCCAGATCGAACGCGGCTCCGCGCACGGTCTCGAGGCACACCGCAGGCGGATCCGGGCGCCGCTTCCCCGCCGCTTGACCGGGGAACTCGACCCTCTCCACCGCGATGCCGCGCGCGGTCAGCGCGTCGTCGACCGCCACGAGCCCACGATGATCACGTCCGGCACTGGCGCCGGGAGTGATCACCAGACCAGCGACCGAGGATCGGGTCATCGGACCATCATGCACGACGGCCGGTGACCGATGGGTTCCTCTGCGCGCCGTCCGAGTAGACATGCGCTCGTGTCATTGGGACCGCGCCTGGCCCGAATCGATCGTGAGCTCGGCCCGATCGGGCCCACCCGGCCGCTCGGAGGGAACGCGTGGATGGTGGAGGCCGGAGGCCGGACCCTCGTCGCGAAGGTCGGCCCGGGCAGCGCGGACGAGGCCGGTGGACTCAGACGGATCGCCGAAGTGGCAGGGGCACCCCCGGTACCCGAGATCGTGCTGGCAGATGGAGACCTACTCGTGACGACGGCGGTCGACCAGATGGCCCGGACGCCCAGCCACGACGAGTCGCTGGGTCGGATGCTCGCAGCGTTGCATAGCGCACCCGGGCGCGACTGGGGCGGGGGCTCATCGTGGATCGGCGCCTGCCGCGTCGATCCGTCGTTCTGGCCCGACGGCGCCGGCTTCTACGGAGCCCGGCTCCAGGAATTGGCAGCGCGCTGCGGGCTCGACGACGACGTGCAGAGTGTGGTGGCCAGGCTCCCCGAGCTGCTCCCGCCCGGTGGCCCGGCCCTGGTGCACGGTGACTTGTGGTGGGGCAACGTGCTGTTCGGCACCGACGGCAGGTCCTGGCTCATCGACCCCTCGGTGCACGGCGGTCACCCCGAAGAAGACCTCGCGATGCTCGCCTTGTTCGGTCCGGTGCCCGATGTCCTCATCGCTGCCTATGGAGAAGTAAGCCCGCCGGCCCCCGGGTGGAGGGAGCGCGTCGGCCTCTTCCAGCTCTACCCTCTGCTGGTCCACGCCGTGTTGTTCGGCGGCGGTTACCGAAGCCAGGCGGTGGCAGTGGCACGGCGATTCGCCTGAGCCCCCGACCGACGGTCGTCGGGCATGATGAGGCCGATGAGCGACGGCCGCGTCCCGCTGCAAATCGTCAACGCGGTCGCTCCGATCCGCGTGTGTGACATCGGCGGGTGGACCGACACGTGGTTCTCCGGGCAGGGCAAGGTCTTCAACGTCGGCGTCTCGCCGTACGTCGAGGTGCAGGTCACGGTGCACCCGGTCGATGCCTTCCCGCAGCCGGTCGTGCTGGTCGCAGAGAACTACGGCGACCGCTACACGTTCGAGCCCTCGGCACCCCCCGGGCGTCACCCTCTGCTCGAGACCGCCGTCGGCGAGATCGGACTGCCGGACGGCGTTTCCGTCGAGATCAACGTCTTCTCCGAGGTACCCGCCGGGTCTGCAACCGGAACCTCGGCCTCGGCGACGGTGGCACTCCTCGGCGCTCTCGACTTCCTGACTCCGGGCCGCCTCACCCCGCACGAGGTCGCCTCCATCGCCCATCGCGTCGAGACCGAGCGGCTGGGTGTGCAATCAGGCATCCAGGATCAGCTGTGCGCGGCCTACGGGGGAGTGAACTTCATAGAGATGCCCTCCTATCCGCACGCCTCGGTGTCGCCGCTGTCGGTGCCGGACCCGGTCTGGTGGGAGCTGGAGCGACGCTTGGTCCTGCTCTATCTCGGACGCGCCCATGTGTCGTCGAAGGTCCATGAGCGCGTCATCGCCCACCTGGAGGCCGAGGGACAGCGGGCACCTCAGCTCGAGCTGCTCCGCCGGGCCGCCACGCGCGCAAGGGACGCGTTCTGTGCGGGAGACTTCCGCGCCCTGGGCCAGGTGATGATCGAGAACACCGAGGCCCAAGCCGGACTCCACCCGGAGCTCGTCAGTTCCCGCGCTCGAGCCGCGATCAGCGTGGCGGCCGAGCACGGTGCGGTGGGGTGGAAGGTGAACGGAGCCGGCGGCGAAGGCGGCAGCCTCACCCTCCTGTGCGGACCAGACAGGGCCGCCAAACGCCGGCTCCGACGCGCCCTACGAGAAACGGACCCGCAATTTGAGATCATTCCGAGCTCCCTGAGCCGACGTGGGCTGAGGGTGTGGGAATCGTGACGGAGCACCGTCCCTAGCCGAGGAGCGAGCATGAGGGAATTTTCGGGCAAGGTCGGAGTCGTCTCCGGAGCCGGACGGGGTATCGGACTCGCACTGGCCGGGGCGATGGCGCAGAGAGGCATGCGGGTCGTGCTCGCCGACCTGGAGCCGGCGCAGCCTGCGACCGCGGCCGAACGGCTCCGAGGGGACGGAGCCGAAGCAGTCGGCGTGGTGTGCGACGTCAGCGATCCGACCCAGGTGCACGGGCTGGCCGAGACGACCGTCGAGCGATTCGGTCGGGTCGACCTCCTCTGCAACAACGCCGGCGTCGTGTCGGGTGGCCGCACGTGGACGATCACTTTGGACGAGTGGAGGCGTGTGCTCTCCGTCAACCTGTGGGGGGCGATCCACGGCATCCACTCCTTCGTCCCTCTCCTCATGGAGAACGCAGACGGTGGGCACGTCGTCAACGTCGCCTCGTTGGCCGCGGTCACCCCGGTGCCGGGCATTGCGCCGTACAACGTGAGCAAATACGGCCTACTCGCGCTCTCCGAGACGCTCGAGGCCGATCTGCGTGCGGTCGAGAGCGCGGTCGGCGTGACCGTGGTCATGCCGGGCCGGGTCGCAACCGGCATCGGCTACCCGAGCGGCGCGCCGGTGCCGGAGTCGGTGGAGGCGGAACCCGACATCATGACCCCCGAATCCGTGGCCGACCAGATCATGGCGGCGGTCGAGGACGAGAAGTTGTACCTCTTCACCCACCCGGACCGGATGAAGAGGGTTGAAGACCGCTTTGCCGCCATCCTGAACTCCTGAGCGCGGACGGTGTTGAGAAGGCCCTACTGATGTCCCAGGCGCCTGACGTCGCCGTTCGTGCCCAGGACCGGGACCCTCCCATCGAATCCAAGTACCGTGACCGCCCATGGGTGAGACACGCAGATTCGGACGGCGGGCCATGCTCGGCGGAGCGTTGGCGACGGGTGCGGCGGTGGCGGGCCTGGGTTCACAAGCGGCGGCACGCGGGAGCGGCGGATACAGAGCCGTTCGCGCGGATGGTTCGGCACCATCGGGGGCCCTCGGCCTCGGGCCGGGCGGGCTGCTGCTCCCGCCGGACACCCTCCCCTATCCCCATCTGCCAGCGGGCACCGACACGCTCCCCCAAGTCGAGCACGTGGTCATCTTGATGATGGAGAACCACTCGTTCGACGACCACTTCGGCGCCCTCGGTCGCGGCGACGGGCTCAGCGTGGCCCACGACGGAACGCCCCTCAACTTCAACCCGGCGCCCGGCGGTGGGTACATCCTCTCGTTCCCGATGCCCAACACGGCGACCCCCGTCGGAGGACACATCAGTCAGAGTTGGGATGCCTCCCACCTGTGCTGGGACAACGGCACCAACGCCGGCTTCGCCCAGACGTGCGGGCCCGCCTCCATGGGGCACTTCACGGGGGACCAGCTGCCCTTCTATTACTCGTTGGCATCGCAGTTCCCGATCGGCGACCGGTACTTCGCCTCGGTCATGGGCCAGACGTATCCCAATCGCCGCTTCCTCATCGCAGCCACAGCACTGGGCAACGTCGCCACCAACGCCACGGGAATCTCGGCCACCGACGCACCGAACGGCACCATCTTCGACCGGCTGGACTCCCACGGCATCACCTGGAAGGACTACTTTCCGGATCTGCCGACGGCGGCGCTGTTCCTGCCCGAATTCCTGAACAATCGAACCGATGGTCGGATGGCGCCCATCAACCAGTTCTTGGCCGACGCTGCTGCCGGCCAGCTGCCCCAGTTCTCCCTCGTCGACCCGTACACGAACTTCTCGGAGGAAGACGGCGACATCTCGATCGGGGAGGCATACGCAGCGCGCGTCATCGACGCCGTCCTGACGTCGCCCAACTGGCCCAGTACCGCGATGTTCCTGGTCTACGACGAGCACGGTGGATGGTACGACCACGTCCCGCCCCAGCCTGCCGTGCGACCGGACGACGTGCCGCCCGAGATCACCGTGCCTCCCGACCAGCCCGGAGGCTACGACTTCACCGGATTTCGCGTTCCGTGCGTGGTGATCTCGCCGTTCGCCAGGCGGAAGTTCGTCTCACACATCGTCCACGAGCACACCAGCCTGCTCAAGTTCGTCGAAACCAAGTGGAACCTGCCGGCGATGACGTACCGTGACGCCAACGCCACCAACATGTTCGAGTTCTTCAAGTTCGAGGGGCGTCCACACTTCATCGAACCGCCGCCACTCCAAGCCCCACTCAACCCGTTCGTCGGGCCGCTTCCAGCAGGCTCGGGCTCGCCGGGATTCCATCCGATCGCGACCGGCGTACCGGCCAACAGCCTGCCACCGGCCGCCTTCCGAGTGAGCTCGCCGCCCGTCGGTGAGCCGAGAGGTCGTGACTTCGGTGATCTCGAATCGATCGCTGACGGGAGATCACGTCTGCCGTCGGTGAACAAATCCTGATCGCATGGCGATCCTCTTGGCGGCCGGTGCGGCGTTCCTGGCGTCCTCAGCAGTCGTGATCCAGCGAGTGGCGCTGGAGTCCGCACCGCACGACAGCCTCAGCCCCCGGCTCATGAGCTACGCCCTGCGAAGGCGCGGTTGGTTGATCGGCTTCGGCCTGCTGCTCGGGGTCTTCGCCCTGCAGGCGTCCGCTCTCCATCGAGGTCAGCTCAGCGTCGTACAGCCGGTGCTGACCACAGAGTTGATCTTCCTTGTCGTGATCCTGGTCGTCGGCTTCCACCGGACGGTCGGTTGGTGGGAAGGGTTCGGGGTCATCGCGATCGTGGCGGGCCTGGGCGGCTTCTTCCTGTCCGCCGCCCCCACCGCAGGACGGGGTCAGCCCACCAATCATGCCTGGATCGTCATCGCCACTGTCACGGTTGGAAGCGCGATCGCCCTCGTGCTTGCGGGGCGAACCGGGCCGCGTTGGTGGCGAGCCGCAGTGCTGGGGTCGGCGGCGGCGGTTCTGTTTGCACTCACCGCAGCGCTGACGAAGGCGGTCACTACGGTGCTCCGCCATGGTGGCTGGGCCGGCGTCTTCTCCAGCTGGGAGGTCTACGTGTTGGCGCTCACAGGGACAGTGGGATTGTTTCTGCTTCAGAGCGCGCTCCACGCTGGCCCGATCACGGCCTCTCGGACGACGAACGTCATTGTGAACCCGCTCGTGAGCGTCCTCATCGGTGTGACGGCGTTCGACGAGCACATCCGGTCCGGCACGGGATGGATCCTGATGGACGTGGCCGCCTTCGCGGTGCTCTGTGTCGGGGTCGTCGTGCTCGTTCGTTCTCCCCTCGTCGCCGGCTTGGGCGAAGCGGACGACAGTGAGTATCTCGGGTCCGCGCGGCTTCCTCGTCCCAGCGCCTGACTCACCCACGCCGGCCGTGTGTCGTTTCGCGTTTCGCGTCCTCAGCACACACGGGGTGGCGAGTTCGTTTCAGTCGTTCAGGCAGACGGCACGGCAACCCGATCTCAGCGCCGCGCCCCCTCTCGCCCACTCGTCACCACTTCGAGCTCGTTGGCACACTTTCGGATCCAGTCCGACAAGGATTGGTCACCGGCGTCGCCGGTCCAACGCTCGAACGCGGTCTTGAAGATTGCCATCCCGGCCTCGGCGGCCAAGCTCGCTGGGAGATCGCCGACCCCGCGCCGCTGCAAGGCGCCGGCGAGCGCCACGGCGAGCGACGCAAGCTTGATCTGCTCACGCTCTTGAAGCTCCACGCTGGCGGCGATGATGGCCTGGCGCCGTCGTGCGAACCCGCTGCGCTCCTCGAACACGACCGTGGCGGCTGCGACCAGCGCGGTCAGGATGGCCTCGATCGGAGACAGTGCGTCGGGGGCGTCGACGACCTGCGTGACGAGCAGCTGCTGCAGCGCACCCGCGCCCCCGAACAAGACCTCCCGCTTGTCCGCGAAGTGCCGGAAGAACGTTCGCTCCGTGAGTCCCGCCCGCTCGGCGATCTCCGCCACGGTGGTGTTGTCGAACCCGTGCTCGCTGTAGAGGTCCATCGCCGCCTGCTCCAGACGGCCCC
>JBPYFR010000162.1:0-48606 GCA_051985685.1 Acidimicrobiales bacterium | reverse complement strand
GGAGCACCGAGAGGCCGATGGCGGGCGTCGAAGCGGTGTACCAGCTCCGCACCTGGCCGCTCACGGCATCGTGTTCTGGGTGACGTGGCACTCAGGCCGCCCGGTACGCGCGTTCGGCTCCGAGCACGGGCACGCATTCGCTTACATCGACATTCGCCGCGAAGAGGACGTCGTCCTCCAATCCTTTCGCTCGCAATTCACGTCCGGACACCGACTCCGCCAGCGCTGTCGCGATCTCCGCACGGGCCGCCTCGAAAGCGGCCCGCGCGGCCGAGGCCTCAGGGGAGCACGACCGCTCGCCCGCGAGGTGGGACACGATCACTCCTGCCCCAAGTAGATCTTCCACGGCCGGCCGGAGGCTGCCGTCGGGCCAGCGCTCACCGCAGGGAACCACGGCAACTGCTCCGCCCCCGGCCTTCTCGTCGAGCCAGCGGGCCACGGCGACGGCGTTGCGCAGGCATCCTCCCACGACGGTGACGCCGGCGTCGGCGGCCGCCACCGAGATGTGCGAGCCGTTCGCCGACGGGAGGATGATCCTCTCTCCTGCGGCAAGGCCGGCGAGCGAGCCCGGCGAGAGGGAGAGACGCCGGGGTCCAGTACCGTCCGCCGTCTCGACGCCGTCAGGGCTGTCGGCGCGATCGAGGGGCCAGGGCGCAACGCCCACGATCGCCCCCGCCGAGGCGGCCACGTCCAGCGCCGTGGTGAAACGCAGCACGTCCACCAGAGCCAGGGCGGCGACCTCGTCGGCGAGCGCCTGCAGGCCCGTCACCCCCCAGCACAGCCGGACGCCGAACCCCGACTGGGTGGCCCAGCCCGGCCCGCTCACCGGAGCCGCTTCTCCCCCCAGAAGCAGGCAAAGGGGTTGTCGTTGTACGGCTCCACATCGGCGTACCCCGCGCCCCGGTAAAGGCGTAACGCGTGCACCTGCTTCGGGCCCGTGTCGAGGCGGACGGCCTCGTAGCCCAGAGCCGCCGCTTCCGATTCGAGTGCCTCGAGCAGCGCGGTGGCGACGCCACGCGAGCGAGCCGGTGGCCGGACGTACATTCGCTTGATCTCCGCGACACCCGTGCTCAGCCGCCGAACCCCTCCCCCGGCCACGGCGACGCCGTCCTCGTATCCCACCACGTACGCACCGGTCGGGGTCCGCATTTCGTCCGGTGCGAGAGGCGGGTTGTCCAGGCGGCTGAACGTCTCGTAGACGTCGTTGAGCTCGGCCCGCACCTCGGCGAGAAGGTCCGAGGCCGGAGACGTCTCCGGGTCGCAGAGTCCGAAGCAGAGGTCGCTCACGGCACCAGGTCGGGGTGCAGCGCCTTGGCCATGCGCCGCATGCCGTCGCGCCAGGGCACCGTGGTCCGGCCCATCAGCTCGTGCATACGGGTCGTGTCGATCTGCACGCTGTCGATCGTGCGCTCGGTCGGCTCGAATTTGGCTTCGGTTCCGGTCAGCTCGGCGAGGTACGTGCACCACTCCTCGATGCTGACGGCCTCACTTCCGCCCCAATTGACGGTCACCGCGGGCACGGAGGCCGCGCCCAAGAGACGGGGCACCATGGCGAAGATGTCGTCCGCGTGGAGCGGGTGGTACACGCTCGGAGCGTCCAGATGAACGGGGACGGCATGACCCGAGAGCATCATGTGCAAGTGGATAGCGGGCCAGCCGCCGTTGTCGCCGTAGGGGACGGACAACCGCGCGATGGTGGTCGGGAGCGCATATCGCTGTGCCGCCCAGCGGGCCGTGCCCTCTGCCGCGATCTTGCAGATGCTGTACGTGCGCAGGAACGGCCACACGCCGTGGTTGTCGCCGAGAGGCGCTCCCTCGTCGAAGACTCGGTGCCCGTCAGGCCTGTACACGGCCGTACTGGAGCAGTGCAGGAACGCCCGCGCGCTGCGATGGTGCTCCATGAGAGAAGCCAACCCGCCCAGATTGGCCGCCAGGTCGGCCTCCCAGTCGTTGGACTTGGCCACCGCGAAATGCAGCACGTAGTCGGCGTCCTCCGGAAGGTTGCCGAGGTCACCCGACGCCAGGTCGACCCGGACGCACTCGACGCCCTTGGAACGGAGCTCGTCTCGGGCCGCGGTGTCGTTGAAGCGGGCCGCACCGACGACTCGGTTGCCCTTGGCCAACGCGACAGCCAGCGGCTGCGCCACCTGGCCCGTGACGCCGGTGATCACGATGGTGCGGTTGGTCAACGTCTCAGGGCTCATGGGCTCCTATGTACTCGCTACGCTCCCTCCGGTGCACCTCTTCGCTGCATATCTCGGGGGCGAGTTGGGCCCCGGCCGGATGGGCGAAGACCACGAGGTCGTGTTCGTGGTGGCCGAGGACATGGGCTCGGCCCGGCGGGCGGCCTTGGAGAAATGGGGCGGCGACGGCCGGGCGCACGTCGACGCCCTCACCCGCCTCGACGTGATCGACGGCTACGCCATCGGGCTCGATCCGCGCGGTGAGGGCGACGCGACCGAGACCGAGGGCTACAACTGACCACCCTCACACAGCTGGTGACAAGCCGCCGTCGAGGTTGATGGCGGCGCCCGTCACATACGAGGCCCGCTCTGAGAGGAGAAAGCAACCGAGGTCCGCGAACTCCTCACTGCGGCCGAACCGGCCCAGCGGGATGCCGGCGTTCTGGGCGAATCGCTCATAGAACTCGGGCAGCTCGACGCTCGAGGCCGCGGCCGCGCGCACCCACTGCCCGCTCTCGATGAGCCCGATGAGCACGGCGTTCACCCGGATGCCCTGGGGGGCGAGCTCCTTGGAGAGCGCTTTCATGAGCGCCATACCGGCCGCCCGGGAGACCGAGCTCGGTGCGCTCCCGCCGCCCGGCGCCTTGGCGCCGATGGCAAGCGTGAGGAGAACGGCGCCCCGGCTGGCCCGGAGCTCCGGCAGGGCCAGCCGAGTGAGTCGAACCGCCCCCATGAGCTTCAGCTGGAGGTCGGCGTCCCACGCCGAGTCGTCGATGGAGTCGAGGGTCCCGGCGGCCGAGCGCCCGGCGTTGTGGACCACACCGTCGATGCGCCCCCAACGCCCCACCGCGGCATCGAGGAATGCCTCGATGTCGGCCGCGCGAGAGACGTCGGCCGGCACGGCCAGGACGTCACCCCTGGCCTCCTGCACGGCCTCCTCCGCCGCGCGCAACCGCGCCTCGTCCCGGCCGCAGATCGCAACGGACGCTCCTTCGCTGCCGAGCTGTTGGGCCAGGGCGAGGCCCAGCCCGTCGGTGCCGCCGGTGATGAGCACCACCTTGCCGGCTAATCCGAGATCCATGGTCACTCCTCCTTGTCGGCCCTGGCGGCGACGTCGGCCGCGTCGGCCTGCGTTGTGGTGGACGCCACACCGGCGATGAATTCGTCGGCTTCGGCCTGGGAGCGAAGCCGCACGAAGCGCAACCTGGCCCAGCGGGGATCGCGCTCGGCCTCGCTGTAGCGGCGACGGTAGACCCCGTGCCGTGTGGCGGCCCAAGCGATGATTGACTTCTCCGGCTTGAGCAACCAGAGGTTCGACAAGGGCTCCCTGTTGCCGTTCCAGAGCTCCTCGCGCGTGATGGTGCGACGCAGGGTACGCCAAATGGTTCTCGACAGAACGGTGACGTAGGGCAGGTCGAGCCACACCACGGTGTCCGCCTTGCGCCAAGCGATCTCCTTCGCCGCCGAATAGTTGCCGTCCACCACCCAGCCGTCGGCCTCGGTCACCTCGTCCACCCGTCGCCGGAAATCCTCTTTGCCGAGAGGGGTCCAGCCCGGCTGATGGAAGATGGAGTCGAGCTCGACGTGCGGCACGCCTAGCGCAGCCGCGAGCGCTTTGGCCAGGGTGGTCTTTCCGGACCCCGAGCACCCCACGACGACCACGCGTTCGATCGGTCAGCGCTCCTGCTCGGTGGGCCGGACGAGGATCTCGTTCACGACCACCCGTCTCGGCTGGGTCACCGCGTAGCGGATGCTCTCCGCGATGTCGCCGGCCTGCATGATCTCGGTGTGGCCGAACGTCTGGGCCATGTCCTCCAGGATCTCGGCTCGGTTCTGAAAGGGCAGCTCGGTGGCCGTGGCACCGGGCTCAATGATGGTGACCCGAACGTGTCGCGCGGTCACCTCTTGGCGAAGCGACTCGCTGAACGCGGCCACTGCGTGCTTGGTGGCGGAGTACACCCCGTTGTTGAGGCGGGCCACCCGGCCGGCGACCGAGCTGAGGTTCACGACATCGGCCACCGACCGCGGCTGGCCCTCGGCTGCCGACAGGAGATGCGGAAGTGCTGCATGGGTGGAGTACAAGAGACCCAGCACGTTGAGGTCGACCATGCGCCGCCATTCGTCGATCGGAGCACCGACGATGGGTCCCAACAGCATGACGCCCGCGTTGTTGACCAGGATGTCGAGCCGCCCCAATTCGGTGACGGCCTGGTCGACGGCACGCTCGGCCTGGGATTGGTCCGTGACGTCTGCCTCGACGACGAGCGCCTTGACGGAACCGGCAATCCGCTCGGCCAGCGCCTCGAGACGGTCGCGCCGCCGGGCCACCAACGCGACTGCCGCGCCCTCGGCCGCGAGCGCCGCCGCGGTCGCCTCCCCTATTCCGCTGCTCGCGCCGGTCACGAGAGCGACCGTCCCTTCCAGTTTCTGCGTCATTGAATCTCCCATCGTCTCGTTCCGGCCAGACGGCCGCCACCACGGTCTAGCGGAGGGGTTGGGGGGCCGGTGCCCGGCAGTCCATCCGGCGTGGCGCCTAACTGGTCGGAGAAGCCGTCTCCTCGAACGGCTCAATCCCGAACAGGCCGACCGGGACACCGATCTCCTCAGGCACCCGGGTCGGCGTGTCGCGGTTGAGCACGTCCCCCCGGAAGTAGGCGGGGCGGAATGCCTTGTACACGTACATGAGGATCACGCCAAGCAGAGACGACCCGATCATGAGCAGGAAGATCCCGCCGACGCGCCAATGCGGCGGGAACGGCAGGGTGTACGTCGTGTAGCTGTTGACCGGGTTCCAGTAGTGCCAGAGCAGCCAGGGGATGCAGGCCCACAGGATCAGCCCGCCCGCGAGCGGCAGGATGCCTCGGAGCCAGAAGTTGCGTGCACCCTGCCTGAGCGTGGTGCGCCAGTACCACACGCAGGCAAATCCGGTCAGCCCGTAATAGAACGCGATGAACACGCTCAACGCGGTGACAGAGTCCGAAATCACCCCGTTGCCCGTCGCCAGTTCGTTCATCGCGACGTAGAGGGCGATCGAGACACCTCCCATGGCGAGGGTCGAAACGGTGGGGGTCAGGAATCGCCGGTGCACCTTGGCGAACGCCGAGGGGATCGCTTTGTAGACGGCCATCGACAGCGTGGTACGGGCGGTGGGGAGGATGGTCGTCTGGGTCGAGGCCGCCGCCGAGCTCAGCACCATCAGCAGCAACAGGTGCGTCATGAAGCTGCCGAACCCCGAGGTGCCGAAGATGGAACCCCCCAGCACCGAGAGCACGTCGCCGGTGTGCGCCGGGTTCTCGAGGCCGATCCCCTTGGTCCCGATGCCGCTATAGGACTGAGCCGACACGACCACGAGCGCGTACGTCACGAGAAGTATGACGGTCGACAGCACTGCGGCTCGCCCCGGGGTCCGGTGCGAATCACGGGTCTCCTCGTTCACCGAGACCACTGTGTCCCAGCCCCAATAGATGAACAGCATCAGCGTGAAGCCAGCCATGAATCCCGACGCGGAGAAATTGTGGAACGGATTGAACCATGTCGCGCTCGGGACCAGATGCCCGGGGGGCGCGCTGCCGTTGCCGACCTTCACGAGCCCCACGATCGAAAGGATCATCAGCATCGTGATCTCAATTCCGAGCAGGACCTTCTGGAAGTTGGCCGAGACCTCTATCCCGATGTAGCAGATCGAGGTCATCACCACGATCCAGCCGATTCCCACCAGCAGGACCCACCCGCTGCTGGCATCGCTGCCGATTCCGTTGGCGTTGAAGAGAAGGAACACGTACTGGCCAGCGACTTGGGCGAGGCTGGCCATGACGAGCACGTCCGCGGCCACGAGCGCCCAACCCCCGAGCCAACCCGTCTTGGGCCCGAAGGCACGCGCGCCCCACGTGAAGGTGGTGCCGCAGTCGGGGTCCGCGTAGTTGAGCTCCTTGTACCCGTAGGAGATCAGCAGCATCGGGACGAAGGCGAGGATCGTGATGATCGGCGCCTGAAGCCCGTTGATGTAGACGACGACGAATCCGAGCGTGGCGGCCAGGCTGTACGCCGGCGCCGTGGAGGCCACCCCGATGACGGTCGAAGAGAGCAGCCCCAGCGCTCCCCGCTTGAGGCCCTTCCGCCCGGGGTCCTCATGAGCCAAGGACGCATCGAGATGTACCACGGCCCCCTCGTCTTGGACAAAATTTTGCCCGAACCCTAGCCAACGGCTCGCGGAATTGCCGTGGTTCTCCGGCGCGTCCTACGAGGTGCCTGGGGCGTTCTGTGCGATGCGCTCTCTCAACTTCTCGAGGCTCGAGGTGAGAAGCCTGGAGACGTGCATCTGGCTCACGCCCACCTCCGCCGCGATCTCGGACTGGGTGAGGCCGTCAACGAACCGCATCCGGAGAATTGACTGCTCGCGGGCCGGCAGGGTCTGGAGCGCCGGCCCAAGGACCAAACGGTCGTCCACGGAGTCGAAGCGGGTGTCGGACGATCCGAGTCTGGCCGCCAACGGGTCGTCCTCACTCTCCGTCGCGTCAATGGACGCAGCCCGGTACCCCTGACCCGCCTCGATCGCCTCGAGCACGGCCTCCTCGCTCGCCCCGGTCGTTCGGGCCAGCTCGGCCACCGTCGGGCTCCGACCGAGCTCCTGCACGAGCGCGGAGGTGGCGTGGCCGAGCTCCAGGTAGAGCTCCTGCACCCTCCTGCTGGCGCGAACGGCCCACCCCTTGTCGCGAAAGTGCCGCTTCAGCTCGCCGATGACGGTGCGCGTCGCGAACGCCGCAAAGTCCACGCCCCGTCCAGGGTCGAAGCGATCGACAGCCTTGACAAGTGCGAGCGACGCCACCTGCTCCAGATCCTCCAGGGGCTCACCCCTGTGCAAGAACCGGCGGGCCAGCTGCTGAGCCAGGCCGAGGTGCGAGGTGATGAGCTCCTCGCGCTCGGCCGGGTCTAGGACGCCGCAGTCAGGATCTGGGGCGTCGGACGCGGGCCGGGTAGGGGGCTCCCGGCCGGACGTCACTCGACATGCCCCCGCCTGCGCTTCTGTAACCATGAGCGCACGGATTCATCCTGACGCTCGCGGCCGTGCTCGTCGACCAGGGCGTCGAGGATTTGCTGGCTGAGCTTGACCGCTTCGTCCCCGTCTGTTGTCGGTCCGCATGGTGCGGCAGCGCCGCCCAGCGTGCAAACCACACCGATCGCATCACCGAGAACGGTCAGCTCCAGGCAGAGATCTCCGTGCCTGGCGTCGCTCCCCTGAAGGGTCAGCAGACACAACTCACCAACCGCGAGGCGCAGGTCCTCGAGCTCTTCGATGTCAAAACCGGCGCGCGCCGAGACGGCGGAGGTGACGAGACGAGCCAGGACGATCAGGTCGCCGCGAGCGGGGAACGTCAGTTCGATGCGGTCTCCGGCGCCAAGCAGCTCCTGTGCATCACTCACGACGCTGCGGCGGCAGCCACTGAGTCGACGATCGTGAACACGCTCGTCAGACCCGTGATCTCGAAGATCTTCACAATGCGCGGTTCGGCGACCACGATGTGCAGATCTCCTCCGGCCTCACGACACCGTTTCAACGCGGCAACCAGCACGCCGAGGGCAGTCGAGTCGAGGAACGTGACGGAAAGCAGGTCGAGCACGATCGTCGTCTGGCCACGAGCGATCACTCCCTGGAGGCTCTCGCGCAGCTGAGGCGCGGTGGCCACGTCGATCTCCCCGCTCACGGCGATCACCGGGACGTCGCCCCGTAGACGTTCGTCGATGTGAAATTCCTGATCCATCCACCCTCCAGCCTCGTTGGATCTTCGTCGTGGGCCCGTCGGACCCTGCAATGCCGATTGGCCAAGAAGTTCTATAGCCGCAGCACGAGGAGTGTAAACCTCAGGGGCCGTTTTGGGGTGCGACACCGGGGTATCGGGTTTCGCCTGCATATTCCTGGTGAGAACCCCCGGACGGCGCCCTCTACCCCCGTGACGACGTAGCGTTCACACGCGGCCCGAGGCGAATCGCACCGGAGGAGGCGACGGTGCCCGAAATGGGAGACGAAGAGCAGCAGCTCGAAACGAGAGGCCGTCGCGCCGACCACACCGAGGCGCTCGCAACGATCGTCGCCCTCCTGTGGGTCTCGACCACCGCGCTCATCTTCGCCGTCTTCGGGGGGAACATCTCACTGGTCGGGTTCCTGGCCATCGGCCCGTTCATCGCGGCGCCATTCGCCCGGCCGAGTCGGGTGCTCGTGGTTGGCCTCCTGGCCGCCTTGTTCGCCTTGCTCATCGGCACTCCTCCGCACAGCTACGGAGAGCTCAACCACACCCTGCGCGTCGTCACCCAGCTGGCCGCGACCGCGATCGCCATGTGGATCTCCCATCTCCGCAGCCAGCGCGACATCCAGCTGCGGACCGCCCGAACCGAGACGCGGACAGAACGTCGGCGTCGGGTGACGGCGGAGACGACTCAGCGGATGCAGACCATGGCCCGGGCGCTGACGACGGCGGCGGACCCCTCCCAGGTGGCAGATGCGGTCTTTGCCGCGCTCCGCGACGAACTGCGAGTCGACGCCGCCACGTTCGCGGTGCACAACCACCGGGGTCAGCTCCGGACCCTGCGTCGCTTCGGCTACGACCCTGCGGAGCCGCTCGATCGCGTCCTGTCGGCGCTCGAACCCGAAGGCCCCATCCCGGTTCGCACCGAGGCCGTTTTCGTCGAGTCCATCGAAGAGCTCCGACGCCAACCACCGCTCGCCGTGGCGCGGCTCGCCTGCGGCCGGTTCCGATCTCTGGCCATCGTCCCCATGGTGGTCTCAGACCACGCCATCGGTGTCGTCGTCGTCCACTGGGTGGAAGAGCGCCTGATCTCCCGGGCCGACCGAAACTTCCTCGACACCATCGCCGCGGCGGCGGCGCAAGCGGTCGAGCGGGCGCGTCTCACCGTGACCGAATTCGTCAGTCTGGAGCAGAGCCAGCATCTGCAACAGCTGAGCTCGGCGCTGGCGGCGGGCACCACTCCGAGCGACGTCGCCGGCGCCGCCATCGCGGGGTGTCGCCGGGCGCTCGGCGCGCATTCAGTGGTGGTACGGGTGCCGGCACCGGGCGCGCCCGCGCTGACCTGCCTCGCCAGCACCGGTGATCCGTTGCTGCTGACCCCAGAGGTAGTCCCGATCGGTACCACTGCGTCCGGTGCGTCCTTCTCCCATGGGGACACCGTCGTCGCGGCGGTCAGTGACGGCGACCCGGCGGTCGAAGAGCTGGTCCCTCGGGTCCTTGCTGAGTTGGCCGACCCGGTGATCGTGGTCAGTGAGCCCCTGGTCGGCACCATGGGGACACTTGGAGTCCTCACGCTCGCCTTCGTGTCCAGGCCGGAGCCGGGCGAGGCGGAGCGTCGCTTCCTCGCGACGCTCGCCGGGCTCACCGCACAGGCGCTCGAAAGGGCGCAGGTCTTCGAGCACGAGCGACAGGCGCTGCGCGACGCGGAGTCCGGACGAGACCGACTGTCCCTTCTTTCCGAAGTCACTCGGTTGTTGAGCTCCAGCCTCGAGCCCACCACCGTCATCCGACGCACCATGAGCCTGGTCGAAGGCCGGCTGGCCGACGCCTGCGTCGTGCAGGTTCCGGGCGACGCCGGGCTCGTGCGCCTCGACGTCCGCCTCGGGCCTCCACGCTCAAGGGCGGCAAACCACGGCGAAGACGGCTCCGATCACGTGCCGTTCGACTCCGACGCGCCGTCGGCGGCGGCATACCGCACCGGCCGGACACAACTGGCCCCGATCCTCCCCGGCCTGGTGGGGCCGGAGACCGAATCGCGGGACGCGTCGACCGCGCTCTGCGTGCCGTTGACGGCGAACGGAGAGGTCATCGGAGTGATGACGTTCATCAACAGACCGGGCCGCCTCTTCGAGGCGGACGACGTGTCCCTCGCCACCGAGGTGGCCAGCCGAACGGGCGTCGCTCTCTCCAACGCGACCCGCTTCCAGCGCGAACACGTCGTCGCCGAAGTGTTGCAGCGGGCGGTGCTTCCCGACCGTTTGCCCGTGGTCGAAGGGCTGCGGCTCGATGCGGAATACAGGGCGGGGGTCGCCGGCGCCTACGTCGGGGGCGACTGGTACGACGTGTTCGAGCTCGGTGCCGACCGCATCTTTTTCAGCGTCGGGGACGTCATGGGTAAGGGCGCCCCGGCGGCGGCCCTGATGGGACAGGTACGGAGCGCGATCCGCGCTTACGCAGTGGCGGGGCAGTCGCCGACCGAGGTGCTCGCGTCGCTCGACCGACTCTTCAACGCCCTGGTCGAGGACCGGGTCGTCACGGCCGTCGTGGGAACCTTCGACGCGTCGAACGGGCGGGTCTGCTTGAGCAACGCTGGCCATCCTCCCCCTCTCGTCCTCCGGGCCGAGGGCGAAGCCACGTTTTGTCCGATGCAGCAGTCCCTGCTGATCGCCGCCGGGCTGAGCGGTGCTCCCCGGCCCCGGGACGAGCTGGTGCTCCAACCGGGTGACTCCCTCATCATGTACTCGGACGGGCTGATTGAGCGGCGAAACGAGCCCATCACGAGTGGCATGGACAGGCTGGCGACGACCGCAACGATGATGGCGGACGACGGTTGGCCCGAGCGTCCGGCCGGAGCGTTCGCCTCCATGTTGAGCGACGACGAGCGGACCGACGATGTCGTGGTGCTGTGCCTCGGCTACTTGGGCGTCCCCGAATCACGCATGGCAACGGCGCCCGTGGGTACCACTCGGGATGGGATGTCGACGTTGAACCTCGAGCCTGTCGTGGAGAGCACACCAGTGGCCCGGCACTGGGTCGCGGCCCACCTGCGCGACGCGCCGCCCGACGTGGTCGAGTGTGCCGGTCTCCTCACCTCGGAGCTGGTCACCAACGCAGTGCTGCACGCGGGCACGACGCTGTGCGTGACCCTTCACCTCTTCCCAAACCGGATCCGGGTCGACGTCGCCGACGGCAACCCGACCTTCCCCTCACTCAAGGATTACGGCCGCGACGCCGCGACCGGACGGGGGTTGACCTTGTTCAACACGCTGGCGTCGAACTGGGGTGTCGAGGCCGTGGAGGGCGGAAAGGTCGTCTGGTTCGAGCTTCCGGTTGACTTCCCGGTCGCACCCTACGCGGCTTCCGACGGGGACTTCCGCTTCGACCTGGCCGGAATCGCGCACGCCGACCTCCATGAGGCCGGTGACGAGCCCAGCCTGCACGTCCGGTTGATCGGGATCCCCGTGGCTCTGCTGCAGAAGTCGAGCGAGGAGTACGAGGCATTGTTCCGCGAGCTGCGGCTCATGAAGGAACAGTCGGGCGAAGGCGGCGAGGCGACCGCGCTCCCCGAGCGGCTCTCCTTCCTCGTCTCGGAGGTTGGAAGCCGCTTCAACGGTCTCGGCCCGGGCATGGACGAGATCTGGCAGGAAGCCGTGGACCAGCGGCTGCCAGTGTTCGACTGGTCGCTCGACCTGCCGCAGTCCGCAGCGGGGGCCTGTGAGTTCTATGACGCCATGCTCGATGAGGTCGACGAATTCGGGCACTCAGCGCGGCTTCTCTCCATGCCGGCCTCGCCGACAAGCGTGGCGGTGCGCCGGTGGTTCCTGTCGGAGCTGATCGGGCAACTGCACGGAAAAGGGCCCGTGGCCTGGTCCGACAGCCGCTTCCACGCCGAGCTGCAGGCAGGAGCCCAAGCGGGCTGATCGGTGATCAGCGCTTAGCGCTGGCCTTGCGGAGCACCCTCTCGTAGTGCTCCATTCCCTCGCTCGACAGCCGGGCCGCTGGTCCGCTCGCGATGGAGACCCGCTCCGGCACGATTCCCCACACCGGGACCTTGAGTTCCTTCCACCAGTCGACGGTCTCTTCCAGGTCGTTGGTGCCGAGTCGCGCCGAGCACACAACCACGCCGGCAGGAACGTTCCGGGGTGTCATCGCCAGGGTGGCCACCACCCGATTGGGCTCGACCCCTCCCGCCCGCGTTGGGATGACAACCGCGTCGGCCCGCGAGAGTGCGGCCTGTACGATCGTCCCCTCGCCCGGAGGGGTGTCGACCACCACCAAGCCGTCGTTTTGGTTCATGGCCTTGGTGACGGTGCGCACCGAGGGCCCCTCGACTAGCTCGACACCTTCAATGGGATCGGCGTCGTACCACTCTGCCGATGCCGCCTGGGGATCGGAGTCGACCAGGACGACGGGGCTCCGGCCGCGCCGCACCGCCACGGCGGCCAAATAGACGGCCGTGGTCGTCTTGCCCACGCCGCCTTTGACGTTGCTCACCACGATGTTCATTGGGGTCGAGGTCCTCCGCCGCTCGAAATTCGGCCCTACGGTACCGGCCGCCGGGAAGGGACTACGGAAGGAGGAGCCTGCCGAGCCGGCGCCGGGTGATGATCACGCCGCCGATGGCCATTGCCGCGAGATACGCGATGTGGGCCAGAAGGACCCAATCGAAAATGCCGAGATCGGCGGCGCGTACCAGGACGACCCCCTGGTACAGGGGCGTGCACCGCACGACCGCCTGCAGCCAGCCGGGGTACACGGTGAGGGGGTAAAAGGTGGCGGAGAACAAGAAGAGGGGGATGAACGCGAGCGAGACCATGTCGAAGTCTTGCCACGACCGCATGAATGTGGTCCCGGCCATGCCGGCCGATGCGAAGGCGAGACTGATGAGCACGGCGGCCGGCCAGCACAGCACCGCCCAAGGTGAAACGACGTACCCGAGCATGGCCATGATGGCCAAGAACGCAGCCGAGTAGAGCGCACCACGTAACACACACCAGCTCAGCTCCCCGAGCGCAACGTCACCGACCCCGAGTGGTGTAGCGAGCATGGCATCGTAGGTCTTGGCGATCTTCAACTTGAAGAACACCAGGAAGGTCGAATCGAGCATGGCCCCGTTCATGGCTGAAGACGCCAGCAAGCCCGGGGCGACGAAGGCGGTGTACGCGACGAGTTGGCCGTCCACGTTGATCGGCCCAACCAGGTGGGACAGGCCGATCCCGATGGACAGGAGGTAGAACAGCGGTTCGAAGAAGCCTGAGATGAGGAAGATCCACGAGCGCCGGTAGACCAGGAGGTTGCGCTCCAACACCCGGGAGGCGTGCCGGCCGCCCAGGAACGCAAGCGGCGTGATGCGCGTCGCGACGCCCGGTGACGGAGCGTCCAACACCGTGCTGGTGCCGGTCGTGCTCACGGGACCGGCCTCACACGACCAACCGGGAGGCGAACGTGCGGCGACCGAGGGCATACCCAACGCCGGCCCAAGCACACAGATAGGCGGCGTGTCCGATATCCACCCACAGCTGGACCTGGCCGAGTGTGAAGTCGCGGCAGAGAGCGACCCCGTGGTAGAGCGGTGTCACGTACGCCACCGCCTGGAGCACCGCCGGCAGCTGCGAGATCGGAAAGAACGTCCCCGAGAAGAGGAAGAGGGGGATGATCGCGAACCGGTACAACGTCGAGAAAGCGGCGTCCTTGTCGAGCGTCGCGGCGAACGCGCTGATCGGGCACGCGAAGGCGAGGCCGGTCAACACCCCGGCCGGCAGCGCAAGGATCGCCCACGGGGAATACACAACGCCGAAGGCGGCCATGACCGAGAGGTAGATCGTGACGACGATGGCAAGACGAGCGGCGATCCAGGCCAGGTGGCCCAGAAGGACGTCGTAGACACCGAGCGGCGCCGCCAGCTGGGCCAGATAGGTGCGCATCCACTTGATCGCCCCCATCACGGGGTAGGTCGAGTCGTTGGTGCCGATCTGCATGGTCGTGCCGGCCAGCAGGCCGGGCGCAAGGAAGGCCACATAGGTGACGCCGTCGACCCCGTGCGAGTGCTTGTCGATCAAGGAACCCAGCGCGACGCCCATGGCGGCCAGGTAGAGGACCGGAATCAGAAAGCTGGTGACGATGGAGCTCTTCCACGTCCGCTTGTACTGGTAGCCCCAGTAGCGAGCGGCCCGCAGCCACATTGGTGAGGCAAGGCGCGGCGAGGGGACGACCTCGCCGTGCGTGAAGAGCGTGACGCCTCCCGGCGTCCGCGCGCCTTCGGTGACGGAGGCCACCGTGTCAGTCGACCAGGGTCCGGCCGGTGAGACGGAGGAACACGTCTTCGAGCGTCGAGCGACGAACGAGCGTGCTCTGCGCCACGTGGCCCATCCGGGCCACCTCGGCCAGGGCCGCGTCCCCGTCGTCGCTGTAGAGGAGGATGCGATCGGGCAGGACCTCCTGGCGCTCTGCGAGCTCGGCCAGCGAGGGGGCCACCCGCTCCTGCTGTCCCGGGGCGAAGCGCAGCTCGACGACCTCCTTCGTGCAGAACGCATCGATGAGCTGGCGCGGCGTGCCCTCCGCGGCGAACCGGCCCTTGTCCATCACGACCAGGCGGTCGCAGAGCTGCTCCGCCTCGTCCATGTAGTGGGTTGTGATCACTTGGGTGACGCCGTCCTGCTTCAGGCGGTAGAGGCGGTCCCAGAGCAGGTGGCGCGCCTGGGGATCGAGCCCCGTGGTCGGCTCGTCGAGGATGAGCAGGTCGGGGTCGGAGATGAGGGCGCGGGCGATGGTGAGGCGCCGCTTCAAACCGCCCGAGAGTGGGTCGACCCGGTCGTTAGCCCGCTCCGTGAGCTGGGCGAACTCCAACAGCTGGTCCGCCCGCCGCCGGATGACCTTCCGTGGCAGGTCGAAGTAGCGCCCGTAGATCATCAGGTTGTCCAAGACGGTGAGCTCCAGGTCGAGCGAGTCTTCCTGGGGGACCAGGCCCATGCGGGCCCGGATGCGGGAGCCGTTTGTGGCTGGGTCCAGGCCGAGCACGCGCAGGGTGCCACCGCTCAGCGGGCTGATGCACGAGATCATCCGCATGGTCGAGGTCTTGCCCGCCCCGTTCGGCCCGAGGAACCCGAACGACTCGCCCTTCTGGATCGTGAAGTCCACGTGGTCGACCGCCACGAAGCTCCCGAAGCGCTTGACCAGCCCGTGCGCCTCGACCATCGGGCCGCCGTCGGCGTCCCGCGACGCCGCGGGACCGTCGGCGGCAACGACCGTGCGTTCCGAATCGGGGGCGTGAGCCACCGGCGAGGAATATGACGCCATCGTCAGCTAACGATACCGTGCTGCCCTCGTACGAGGATCAAGCGGGGAGGGCGCGCCGATGGCTGCGACGGCACAGGGGCGAGCGTTCCCCGAGGGGTTCACCTGGGGCACCGCGACGGCAGCGCACCAGATAGAAGGCGGAAACACCAACAACGACTGGTGGGCCTTCGAGCACACGCCGGGTTCGGGATGCACAGAGCCATCCGGCGACGCGTGCGACTCGTGGGATCGGTGGGTGGAGGACGCCGACCTCGTCGGAGGGCTTGGGCTCGACAACTACCGGTTCTCGGTCGAGTGGAGCCGCATCGAGCCCGCGGAGGGAGAGATCTCTCGCGCCGCGCTCGACCATTACCGCCGCCAGTGCCTCGGCTTGCGCGCACGCGGCGTGGACCCGGTTGTGACGTTCCATCACTTCACCACCCCTCTGTGGCTGACCGAACGCGGCGGTTGGGAGAGCGGTATCGCCGTCGAGCGCTTCGGCCGATTCTGCACGGTGGTCGCCGAGTCGCTGGGCGACGTCATGACGAGGGCCTGCACCATCAACGAGGCCAACGTGGTGGCCACCATGGGCTGGCACGCCGGAATGTTTCCTCCCGGCAAGAAGGACGTCGCGCTATCGCGCACCGTGGCATCCCACTTCGTCGACGCCCACCGTGTGGCTGTCGACGCGATCCGGGCCGCCGCGCCCGATGTCCCCGTCGGCCTCACCCTGTCCATGACCGACTACCAGAACGCCCCGGGCGGCGAGGAGAAGCTCGAGCGCATCCGGCAGCACTCCGAGGACGTCTTCCTCGACGCAACGAAGGGCGACGACTTCTTGGGCGTGCAGGTTTACACGCGCATGGTGATCGGCCCGAAGGGATGGGTGGGCTACGAGGAAGGCATCCCGGTGCTCGACATGGGCTACGAGTTCTACCCGGCGTCACTGGGGAACTGTCTCCGGCGGGCTTGGGACTACACCGGTGGTGCGCTCCCTCTGATCGTGACGGAGAACGGGATCGGCACCACCGATGACGAGCAGCGCATCGACTACGTGCGCCAGGCGCTTTCCGGAGTGCTCGATGCGATCGGAGGCGGCGTCGACGTGCGGGGCTACACCTACTGGTCGCTGCTCGACAATTTCGAGTGGGCGCTGGGCTACCGGCCCCGTTTCGGCCTCGTCAACGTCGACCGGACGACGTTTGCCCGCTCGCCCAAGCCGAGCGCGGCCTGGCTCGCATCGGTGGCGGCGGCCAACGCCCTACCCGACTGAGCGGTGTCAGACCTTGGCCAGCTCGGTGTTGGCCGCGATGGCATCGGCGATCGCGCCCCACAGCGCTTCGGGTAGGTCGTGCCCCATGCCCGGGATCGTGATGAGTTTCGAGTCCGGGACCGCGGCCGCCGTCGCCTGACCGCCGCTGAGGGTCACCAGGGGGTCGTCCTCGCCGTGGACGACCAGGAAGGGGATGCGCACGCCGTGCAGCTCCTCGGTGCGGTCGGGCGAGGCGATGACCGCGCCAAGTTGGCGCGCGGTGCCCTCGGGGCAGTAGCTGCGGTCGTACGCCGCGGCCGCCCGTGAGCGCAGCTCGCTCTCCGCCGTCGGGTACTTGGGCGAACCGATGACGTGGCTCCCGTCCACACTGGCGTCGATTGCTTCGTCGCGGCTCGTGGCAATCGGCCGCAGCAGCGCGGCCATCGCCTCATCGGTGGGGGCACCCACGGAAAGGTCGCCGGTGGTGGACATGATCGAGCACGCGGTGAGGAACTGCTCGGGATGATGGATCGCGAGCGCCTGGGTGATCATGCCGCCCATGGAGACACCCACAACATGCGCCTGTGCGATACCCAGTTCGTGCAGGAGCGCCGCGGCATCGTCAGCCATGTCCTCAAGCCGGTAGGGGGCGGACGACCCGTCGCCCGCGAAAAGCGCGCTGATGTCCGGCATACCCTCGAACTTCGTGGAGAGACCGCAGTCGCGGTTGTCGAAGCGGATCACGTGGAAGCCGCGGGCACGCAAGCCGTCCACGAACCCCTGGTGCCACGCGATGAGCTGGCCGCCCAGGCCCATGACGAGCAACAGCGCCGGGTCCCCCCGGTCACCCTCGGTGACGTATTCGATATCGACGCCGTTGACGTGCGCCGTCGGCATGGAGGGCTCCCTTCTGGCCGAACGTGCCGGTCTTTCCTAGCAGGCGCCTGCTCGGCGCGCTCGTCCTCTGATCTCGCGGACTCAGCTGGATGCGGTGGGTCCGGCCAGCGAGGCGTCTTGGCTCTGCCGCGCCCGGCGCAGACGGGGGCCTGGCTCGAAGCCCACGAGCACGACCTGCACCGACCCCATGCAGACGATGAAGATTGGGAACGCCGCCACATCGAACGTCCAGTGATCGATGGTCAGCAACAGGATGACCATGCTGAGGACGGCGCCCACGTACGAGTGGACGGTCTCGGTCTCGGGGTGCGTCCAGCTCTTCATCAGTGTGGGTACCCCGGCCAGGAAGTCAGCAACGATCGCGGCTGAGATGGCGAGAACCCCATTGCGGGTGGCCAGCCAGACCGCGGTGCCGACCACGGACATGAAGCCGCACACATAGTCGATACGACGGACCTTCCACACCGCCGCTGGGTTGTGGAAGGAGGCGATGAACACGAGCAGCGGCATGAACCCGACCATGAAGGTCGGCAGGGTGCGCAGGCCGACGCCCTCGTCGAGCTCCACCGCCACCGCCAAAAGGGGTGCGACAGCCCACAGAAGCCACGTCACCCGGTTGGGCTTGGTGCTCCCCCGCAAGGTGTCTCGCAGGTAGACGGCCGTCCCCGCAGCGCCAATGGCGGCACCGAGGTAGATCCAATCGACGTTGATCACCGTAATCCAGTCTGCCTGTCGTCCTTCGGGGCGACCATTCACGAGGTCGCGGGGCCGCTAGCTTCGCCAGGAGGGGACGTTCCGAAAGGGGCGCCGGTGCCGAACCAAGGCGCACGTCAGAGCGACATGTATGGGTGAGCTGCTCCTCGTCTCGTTCCTCGGCGGCCTGATCACTGGGCTGTCACCCTGCATCGTCCCTGTCATCCCGGTCGTCGCGGCCGGGGGGTCGGCCGGAACGAGCCGATCCCGTCCCTACGTGATCATCGCCGGCCTCGTGTTGAGCTTCAGCCTGACCATTCTCTTTGCGAGCTCCCTGCTCAGCTTCCTCCACCTCCCGGGGGACTTCCTGTTCTGGCTCGGCATCGCTCTGCTCGCGATCTTGTCCGTGGGGCTCATCATCCCCGCCGTCGGCGACGCAATCGAACGGCCCTTCGCCCGTTTGGGCTCGACCCGGTACGCCACCCAGGGGAGCGGGTTCGTTCTCGGGCTCAGTCTCGGACCGGTGTTCGCGCCCTGCGCCGGACCGGTGCTCACAGCCATCACCGTTGCGGCCGCTCATCATCGCGTCGGCGCCTCGGCCTTCGTCGTAACCCTCTTCTACGCCCTGGGCATCACGGTGCCGTTGCTGGTGCTCGCCATCGTCGCCCAGCGTGCGACGACCAGCTGGACGTCGTTGCGCAAGCGCTTGCCGGTCGTCCGCCAGGTGGCCGGCGTCGTGCTGGGGGTTGCCACGCTGGCCATCGCCCTCAACTGGTTGGGAGGGCTTCAGCGGGCCGTGCCCGGGTACACCACTGCACTCGAGGACAACATCGAGTCGACCAACTCCGCCTGCACGCAACTCCAGCACCTGAGCGGCGAGCGTCAGAACCAGTTTGCTGCCGCGAACGCCCGGCTTGAGGGGAAGAAGGCTACCTGCGCGGTCACGGATGCCGGCAACGCGCAGAGTGGGCATGTCGCAGCGGGCGCGACGCCCACCACCACGCAACCGGCCAGAACGAGCCCCACCCAGAAGCCGACCACGTTCATGGCGAACAAGACGAACCTCCCCAAGCTGGGCCGGGCACCCAACTTCGCCGGGATCACCGCGTGGTTCAACACACCCCACGACCAAGCGCTTGGCCTGAACGCCCTGCGTGGGAAGGTGGTCCTGATCGACTTCTGGACCTACTCGTGCATCAACTGCCAGCGTGCGCTCCCGCATGTGGAGGGCTGGTACAACGACTACAAGAACGACGGCCTGGTGGTCGTCGGGGTGTCGTCGCCGGAGTTCGCGTTCGAGCATGTCGTATCCAACGTGGAGAGCGCGGCCGCCAACCTGGGCATCGACTACCCGGTTGCCGTTGATAACGACCTCGCCACATGGGACGCCTACAACAACAACTACTGGCCGGCGGACTACCTCATCGACCCCGACGGCGAGGTCCGGGCCTACACCTTCGGCGAAGGCGGTTATGGAGCGATGGAGAGCAACATCCGCACGCTCCTCTCCGCCAACGGTGCCGCCAACCTTCCACCCCGCACCGACGTCCCTGACAAGACCCCGACGAGCAATGCCATCACCCCCGAGAGCTATGTCGGCTACAGCCGCCTGAGCAACGAGGTGGGCACCGGAGTGGCACCGGACAAGACGATCTCCTATCGCGCACCGTCCACGATCCCGTCCAACAGCCTGGCGTTCTCGGGAACGTGGACGGTGCACAGCGAGGGAGCCACGGCGGGACCAGGCGCCACCCTGTCCCTCCAGTTCACGGCCGACGACGTCTATCTGGTGATGAGCGGACAGGGCACCGTCGGCGTGTCCTACAACGGACGCCACGTGACCACGCTCTCGGTCGGAGGCCTCCCGAGGCTCTATACCCTCCTTTCTGGGGGTGCTCTCCAGAACGGTCTGCTGACCTTGACCGTGTCACCGGGAGTGGAGGCGTACGACTTCACCTTCGGATAGTCAGTTGATCGCCCGCTCCCTTCCGACCCAGTAGGGCGCCCGCAGCTCTCGCTTGAGGATCTTCCCCGAAGGGTTGCGCGGCAGAACGTCGGCGGTGTCGACCGACGTGGGGCACTTGTAGTGAGCCAGGTTCTGCCTGCAGTGCTCTATCACGCCGGCCTCGTCGAGCGGAGCATCGGGCGCTAACAGCACGATCGCCTTCACAGTCTCGCCCCATTTGGGGTCAGGCACTCCGATCACGGCGGCGTCGACGACGTCGGGGTGCGACAGCAGCACGTTCTCCACCTCGGCCGGGTAGATGTTCTCGCCACCGCTCACGATCATGTCCTTGATCCGGTCATGGAGGTAGAGATAACCCTCGGCGTCGAAGTACCCTGCGTCGCCCGTGCGCAGCCAGCCGTCTGCGTCGACCGTGGCCGCGGTCTCGTCTGCTTTGCCCCAATAACCGGCCATGTTGTACGCGGAGCGGGTCCACACCTCCCCGACTTCGCCGAGATCTGTGTCCTTGCCGGTGTCAGGATGGACGATCCGTAGCTCGACCGAGTCGTGCGGTTTACCAGCTGATCGCAGCAAGCTGCGGCGCGGACCACTCGGGTCGTGGTCCTCGAACGGCAGGGCGCTGATGGCGCCCGTCGTCTCTGTCATTCCGTAGACCTGGCAGAAGCCGCATCCGAAAGCAGCCATGCACTTGATCAAGACGTCCTCGGAGATCGGGGACGCACCGTAGAAGATCAGGCGCAGGCTGCCCAGATCTGTGTCCGCCAGGACCGGGGTGGCCAGAAGCACCATCAGGACCGCCGGCACGAGGAACATCTCGGTGATGCCCTCTGATTCGACCAGTCTCAGCAGGAGGGCGGGGTCGACGTCCCGCAGGATGACCGAACGGCCGCCCCGCGACATCGCGCACAGGGCCCATCCCGAACCACCGATGTGGAAGAGTGGCATCGCGACCAGGCTCACCGTGTCGTCCGAGATGTGGAAGGTCTCTCCCGCCGCCTCTATCGCCGTGGACAGATTGGCGTTGGTCAGCATCACGCCCTTGGGCAACCCCGTCGTACCCGACGTGTAGAGCTGCATGCTCACTTCGTCCGGCGCCCCGAGGTGGCCAGGGTCGTCAGCCGGGGACCCCGCGATCCATTCCCCGTATCCCCGTGCCCGCGGGTCTTCGCAAGACGAGTCGGCTCCTCCCAGCACCACGATCCGCTTCACGGCCGGCAGGTCGCTCGTCATGTCGGCCAACGCCGGCAGATAGTCCCCGTGGACGACGAGGAGAGAGGCCTCGGAGTCGTCGATGATCGCGGCCATTTCCGAGGGCGTGAGGCGCCAATTGACTGCGACGTTGACGGCGCCCATCAGCGCACCTCCGAACAGGAAGTCGAAGTACGCGATCCCGTTCCGGTCGAGGAACGCGATCCTGTCGCCGACGGCGAGTCCGTCACCCAGGCATGCTCGTGCGACCCGACACGCGGCCGCATATTCCTCACCCCAGGAGCGTCGCTCGTCGCCCGCGACGAGCATCTCGTGCTCCGGCTGCGCCCGCGACAAGTGCCGGATGAGGCCCGCCACGGTGAAGCGATCGGCGTTGTTCATCGGCGATGGCACTCGGTTCCCTCCTCGTCGTCCGCGGCAAGTGCAGAAAGGAACCTAGGCATTGCAGAACGGCCACTGCAGCCACGGACTGCCTCTCAAGACGACATCCTTCCTACTGGTCAAACCCGTATTTAGGGAAATTGAGACTGTTCTTATCTTGATTATTCGTATAAATACGGGGCCTCGACCTGGGGCTTTGTGATTAGTATCACAAAACTGCCTCTGAAAACTCCTGCTCAGAGGTCAAGTGTCAGCATGAGTGACAGGCCGAAGAGACGGCTGCTAGGTTGGCCTCTTCAAAAGCCCGACTGGTCTTTCGGAGACATGCGGTAGCGGGATTCTCCCTCGCAGACCGGAAGAAGCGTGACCCCGGGCCACCCACACCAATCCATCTTCACGACGCGTCCTGCTACAGGGACCAGCACGACGAATCGAGGACGACCACCCAGGACTACCTGAGGGGCTGTACACGACCGGCCGCACACCCTGCGGCGACAAGCCAGAACGGAAGACGCCTCCCCGCTCTCCGTTCGGGGCCTGAATGCAGTGGCCGGAGCCCGCCAACACCGAGCAGAGCCTGGCGCGTACGCGCGCCCGACGAAGGGAGGTGCCATGCGGATCCGCATTGCACTAGCGACGGCGGTAGCCGTCATTTTGATTCCAGTTGTACTTCTTTTGACCGTCTTTAGCGGCAGCCCGTCCGCGTCCACCCCTGCAACCGCCCGCCACGAGGCGATCGCGCAGAACAGGGCGACGACGAACGCGGTGAAGTCCTCGCAGGCCAAGCAGGCGCAACTGGCGGCCTGGTACAACGCCGTCACCGCCTCGCAGAAGGCGGCCTGGTACAACGCCGTCACCGCCTCGCAGCAGGCGGCGTGGTTCAACGCCGTCACCGCCTCGCAGGAGGCGGCCTGGTTGAACGCCGTTCACAACTCACAGGTGGCGGCCTGGCTGAACGCTGTTCACAACTCACAAGTGGCAGCTGCGGCTGCTCCTGCCCCGGCACCGTCGACCGGCGGTGGAGGCTGGAGTGGGCCCTGGGCCTGCATCGCTCAGCACGAGTCAGGTGGCAACCCGGCAACCAGCACCGGCAACGGCTTCTACGGCGGGCTGCAGTTCACGATGCAGACGTGGTCCGCTTACGGCGGGACCGGTAACCCGGCCAGCGCCAGCATTGCCGAACAGGAGGCCGTGGCCCAGCGCGTGCTGGCCGCCCAGGGTTGGGGCGCCTGGCCGAACAGCTCAAGGGCGTGCGGTCTGTAACTTGACCCGTCAGGGTCACTTGAGCGCCCGCCGTTCCCCGAGTCAAACCACCGGGGGCGGCGGGCGTTTTCGCGTCTCCCGACGCCACGAGCAACGACAGGGCCGATTGTTTCGTGCATTCGCTCACCACGCGTCGAATGACAACGACAGGGAGGACAACGGTGGTGCGCGCCGGTTGCCTAGCTCGGGACTGACTGTCAGGGTGGCGGTCTTGACCTTAAGGGTGAGCGCTTCGGGCGCCCGATGAGCATGGTGGATCCGTCGCTGGCGAAGTGATGCATCGCGAGTTCCATGGCGTTCCACATTCCGACGTCGGGGTCGATCACGGCCCCGATGGCCTCAACGTCCTCGGCCGGCTCCACGAAGAGGCTGTGGATATTCACCGTTCCTCCATTGGCACGCTGTGGATTTTCATCGTTCCTTCATCGGCACCTTGTGGACATTCCCATTCGTACTGGTTAAACCCGTATTTAGGGAAATTGAGACGATTTTTGCCTTGATTATTCGTCCAAAAATGAGCCTTCGACCTGGGGGTTTGTGACTGGCATCACAAAACCGGCTCTGAAAACCCCTGCTCAGAGGCGTAGTCAACCCGAACGACATGCCGAAGAGGCGGCTGCTAGTTTGACCGCCGCAAAAGCCCGGTTGGATCTTTTCGGAGACATGCGGCGGAGGAAATCGCGCCTGCATACCGAAATGGGGTAACCCACACCATCAATCACAACGCAGCACATCGATACCTCTCTGCGCGTCCAGCCGTGGGGACCGACACGACGAATTGAGGACGCCACCGAGGACTACGCGAGGGGCTGCACACGACCGGCCGCACACCCTGCGGCGACAAGCCAGAACGGACGACGCTTCCCCCGCTCTCCGTTCGGGGCCTGAATGCAATGGCCGGGGCCCGCCAACACCGAGCAGAGCCCGGCGCGTACGCGCGCCCGACGAAGGGAGGTGCCATGCGGATCCGCATTGCACTAGCGACGGCGGTAGCCGTCATCTTGATTCCAGTTGTACTGCTTTTGACCGTCTTCAGCGGCAGCCCGTCCGCGTCCATTCCTTCAGCCGGTCGCCATGAGGCGATCGGGGAGCATAGGGTGACGACGCACGCGGTGAAGTCGTCGCAGGCCAAGCAGGCACAGCTGGCGGCCTTCTACCAGGGCATCATCGCCTCGCAGCAGGCGGCCTGGTTCAACGCCGTCACCGCCTCGCAGGAGGCGGCGTGGTTCAACGCCGTCACCGCCTCGCAGGAGGCGGCCTGGTTGAACGCCGTCACCGCTTCGCAGCGGGCGGCCTGGTTGAACGCCGTTCACAACTCACAGGTCGCGGCCTGGCTGAACGGCGTTCACCAATCACAGGTGGCGGCTGCGCCCGCACCACGCGTGGCCGCGGCGCCGGCGACCGGCGGTGGCGGGTGGAGCGGGCCCTGGGCCTGCATCGCTGCCCACGAGTCGGGTGGCAATCCGGCAACCAACACCGGCAACGGCTTCTATGGCGGACTCCAGTTCACCATGGGCACTTGGACCGCCAACGGCGGGACGGGCAATCCGGCTGACGCCAGCATCGCCGAGCAGGAGGCAGTGGCCCAGCAGGTGCTGGCCTCGCAGGGCTGGGGCGCCTGGCCGAACAGCTCACGAGCGTGCGGTTTGTAACGAGACCCTGAGGGTCTCAACTGAGCGCCCGCCGTTCCCCGAGTCAAAGACCGGGGGCGGCGGGCGTTTTCGCGTCTCCCGACGCCACGAGGCGCGAACACGGCCGACACCGGGGTGCGTGGCTCAGCACGAGTCGTGACAACGACCGCGAGGACAACGGTGGTGCGTACCGGTTTCGAGCTCGGAGTTCCGGGCCGCGGGCCGGTTTGGGTCCTGGAGGACCGCACCGTCTGCGGCCGTCAAGGGCCTGAAGGACTTGCCTACCCCCCTTCGATCATGGCATTGAACTGCGCCATGTCGAAGTAGTCCCGCCATGCGGTGATCTTCCCGTCGCTGACGTGGAACGCACCCATGACCGGCAGGGGGGCGGGCTTGCCCTTGATGGTGAGCGTGTCGGTCCGCTCAGTGAGCACCGTCGACCCGTCGCTGGCGAGATGGTGTACCTCGAACTCAATGGCGTCGCACATGCCGACAAACATGTCGATCACGGCCATGGTCGCCTCGATGCCCTCGGCAGGGTCCATCGGAATGTTGTGGTAGACGACATCATCCGACAAAAAGGACCGCAGCACCGCTGGGTCCCGCTTGCTGGCGGCGGCGCAGAAATCACGGACGACCTGTTCAGCGCTGGGCATGGCACTCCTCTCGCGTCGACCCGGGACACGGTAGCGAATCGTCCGCCATGATGGTGGGGTGACCGTCCCGACCAAACGAGTTGCCGTGCTCGCGCCGATGAAGCCAGAGCTCAAGGCCATCGTCGCGTCCGGGGGCCTCACTGACACCTCGGACGATCCCGTGTTCTCGCATGCCGGCACGGTCAGTGACTGGGCCGTCGCCTCGTTCGTGACGGGCATGGGCCCCGCGCTCGCTCGCACCGCCACCCGGCGGGCACTCGCCGCCGCCCCGTTCGATTACGTGATGGTGGTCGGCATCGCGGGCGGCCTCGATCCAGATCTCCCGGTGGGTTCGCTGATGGTGCCCAGCCGAGTGCAGCTCTATCCCGACGGCCCTGAGTTCAAGACGCAGCCGCTCCCGCCCCGCGAAGCGGCCGGCGGGCTCATGACGACCGAGGGGCTGTTCGACAACGACGAGATATGGGGCCCGATCCTTGAGCGCGGGTTCGGCGCCGTGGACATGGAGGCCGCCGGCGTGGCGGAGGTCTGCGAAGCGGCGGGTGTCCCCTGGTCCGTGTACCGCGGCATCAGCGACCGCCCCGACGAGCACATCGTCGACCAGGCGGTCTTCGGCCTCAGCAAGCCCGACGGATCCGCGGACCCGGTTGCGTTGGCCAAGTACCTGGCCCGTGATCCCCGGCGGGCCAAGGCGCTGGCTCACCTCAACCGGTGCATGCAGGTCGCCGCCAAGCTGGCTGCCGACGCCGCGTTCGCCGATCTCGCAGCGAGCTAACCGTCGTCCGGTGCGAGCAGATGCCCGTTGAGATTGTCTCTGCGGGCAATCACATGGACGTCAATATCGTTGTCGGACGCCATCCGCAGGATCTGTTGGATCACTGACCCACGCGTCATGGACTGCCAACGGGTGAGCCGCGTCGTGCCCAAAACGATCTGCGTGATCTGCTGGGCGGCGGCGTAGGCGAAGATCGCCTTGGCGACGTTGTCGGCCTCGATCGTCTCCCACTTTCCGCCCACGGCCTTCACCAGCTCCTCCAGCTCGTGGGTGCTCGTGGTGCGGGCGACGGCGTCGCCAGAGACGACGTGGACTGCGACCAGATCGGCCTTCGTACGGGCGGCGATCCTGGCCGCCCGGCGGATCACGGAGGCATTGCCGGGCGCGCCGGTTACGGCGACGAGGATCCTTTCCGTCGTGTCCCAGACCTCACCCACTGCTCCCTTTGAGCGGAGGTACTCGAGCAATTCCTCCTCCGTCTCATCGGCGACGAAACGCAACGAGAGCTCACGGAGGGCGACGAGGTTCTCAGCTCGGAAGAATCCCGCGAGGGCCGAATGCACCTTCTCCTGAGGGTAGATGTTGCCGTGGAGCATTCTGCGCCGCAGCTGATCGGCCGACGAGTCGATCAGCTCGATCTGGTCCGCACGCCGCACGACCCAGTCGGGCACTCGCTCTCGCACCGCGACGCCGGTCATCCGCTCCACGGCGTCGGCCAAGGACTCCAAGTGCTGGATGTTCACCGTCGTGATCACGGCGATGCCCGCGTCGAGGAGCTCGAAGACGTCCTCCCAGCGCTTTTCGTGGCGGCCCGATCCGGGCACGTTGGTGTGGGCGAGCTCGTCAACTAGGGCCACATCCGGATGGCGCGCGATGACAGCATCGGTGTCCATCTCCTCCCACATCGAGCCCCGGTACTCGACGCGCTTGCGCGGAACCACCGGTAGGTCGCGGATCTGCTGCAGGGTGTAGGCACGCTCGTGTGTCTCGACGAACCCGACGACGACGTCGGTGCCGCGCTGGAAGCGCCGCCACCCCTCGTCAAGCATCGCGACCGTCTTGCCGACGCCCGCCGCGGCACCCATGTACACCCGGAAGCGGCCGGTCGGCCGTACACCTTCGTCTTCGCCCGTTCCGCTCATGTCAACCTCGTTGGGACCAGCCCCGTCACCACGTCGGTACACTCGGGACCCGGCGCTGCGCCGACAGACGGAAAGCTGTAACACACGTGATGCCACAAAGGTTCGTCAGCAAGGGAACGTACCAGCGCACCGTCCTCGGCATCGCGATGACGCTGGCAAGCTTGGCCGCCCTGCTCGCGGTTATGCTTCCGGTCCGCTCCCACCTGAGCGTCGCCATCCCGGCACTCGTCTTCGTGGTCCCGGCGGTCGTGGGCGTGGTCGTCGGAGGCTTCTGGGTAGGGGTGGTGGGCGCAGTTGGCGGGTTCCTCGCCTACGACTGGTTCTTTCTCCCGCCTTACGACACGCTGACGGTGCGTTCGGCGCAGAACTGGACTGCGCTCGGCGTCTATGTCGCCGTGGTTCTGATCGTGGCCCAGGTAGTGGCGCAGCTGCGCGCCGCCCGGGAGGAGGCCCTGCGGCGGACAGAAGAGGCCAGCCGCCTGTACGAGCTGTCGCAGGCCCTGATCGGCGACCTGAGCTTGTCGCAGCTGCTCGCCCACATCGTCGAAACCGTGCAGGGCGTCTTCTCCCCGCGCTGGACCGCAACCGTCCTCCCTGTGACGGAGCCGAATAGCGGAACGGACGCGCTCGAGGTGGCAGCCAGTGCCGGCCAGCCGTTGACGGCTGTCGACGTCGCGTCCCTCACTTCGAGCGGAGGGACACCTCGATCGCTCGGCTTCTTCGGCGTTAACGGGGTACGCCGGGTGTCGGTCGCGCTGGTTGTGAAGGACGGCCCGGTGGGGATGCTGGTGCTCCAGGATGTGCAACTCGCCGGACAGGAACGGAACCTCCTCGCCACGTTCGCGAACCAGGCCGCCCTGGCCGTAGAGCGAGCGCAGCTTCGGGAGCAGGCCCTGCGGGCCCGGCTGTTGGAGGAGGTCGATCGCTGGCGGAGCGCCCTGATGGGCGCCGTCTCGCACGACCTCCGCACACCACTGGCCTCCATCAAGACGTCGGTCTCCAGCCTGCGCGAGCGCGGCGTGGCGCTCGGTCCCGACGATCGGGCCGAGCTGCTGGAGCTGATAGAGCTGCAGTCCGACCGTCTGGCCCGGCTCGTCACCAACCTGCTCGACATGACGCGCATAGAGGCGGGCGCGCTCGAAGTGCGCCCGACGGTTATCCCATTCGATGAGCTGGTGGACGAGGCGTTGGGTTCTCTCGGTGGCATAGCGCCGGCAGACCGCGTCGCCGTAGAGGCGCCGGCGGACCTGCCTTTGTTGCGCATCGACCATGTCCTCATCAGCCAGGTGCTGGCCAACGTCCTCGAGAACGCGGAGCGATTCTCCCCGGCGGGGAGCATCATCCATGTCTCGGCCAGGCTGGCCCCCGGAAGCGAACCGACGATGCTCGAGATATCCGTGCGGGACGAGGGGCCTGGGATCGCCCCCAACGAACGGGAACGCGTCTTCGAAATGTTCAGCCAGAACGGTGGGGGCGGACGCGCCGGCCTTGGATTGACCATCGCCAAGGCGTTCATCGAGGCCCACGGCGGGCGCATCTGGATCGACCCCGACCATCCGCGTGGAGCCCGCATCGTCTTCACGGTCCCTTTCGAGGCCCTCGTGCCCGTGACAGCCTGAGGGACCTCGGTGCCGAAGGTCCTCGTCGTCGACGACGATCCGTCCTTGCTCAAGGCGATGCGCATCGGTCTGACCGCTCGTGGCGACGAGGTGATCACGGCGCACACCGGTACCGAGGCCATCAACCAGGTCGCGCTCGCCCGGGTCGATCTGGTGATCCTGGACCTCGGTCTGCCGGATGTGGACGGCATAGAGGTGTGTCGGCGCATCCGGGAGTTCTCCGCGGTGCCCATCGTGGTCCTCTCCGCGTACGGCGACGAGCGGCGGAAAGTGGAAGCGCTCGACAGTGGCGCCGACGACTTCGTCACGAAACCCTTCGGGATGGCCGAGCTTGAGGCGCGCCTCCGGGTGGCGTTGCGGCACGGGGTGGCCGTACGGGGCGAGGGCGTGGAGCAGGCCCGGATGCTGCAGGTGGGTGATCTGGACATCGATCTCGTTCATCACATGGCCACGCGTTCGGGGTTGCAACTGCAGCTGACGGCAAAAGAGTTCGAGCTCTTGGCCTACCTGGCCCGCCACGCCGGAAAGGTGTGCACGCACCACATGATCCTGAAAGACGTCTGGGGGCCGGGTTACGGTGCCGAATCGAACTATGTGCGGGTTTACACCCACCGCTTGCGCAAGAAGCTGAGGGACGAAGACGGACACATCATAAGAACCGTCCCGGGGATCGGTTATCAACTGATGCCCGAGTCTCAACCGGCGTCGTCGAACGAGTAGAGCGGGTTGAGCATCACGAGCTCGCCGTGCATGCAACCGGGCGTGCCTTCGACCACGAGGCACCGACCAGATTCGACGCCAGGGACCGTGCTGCGCCCGACGAATCGCAGCACGAGGATTCCGGTACCGTCATTGATGGTCACGTCGGTACGCAGGGCTGGCGTCTTGAGGGTGTTCACTGAGACGACCTCCCCCCGTAGAACAGTCCGCCGTCTCGGGATCGCGGACGAGATGGTCTGGCTCATGCCGACTTGAGCTTCGCGAGCGCCTCGTTCAGTTGCAGCACGTTGACAAATGGAGACCCGAGGAAGCCGAGCTGCCTACCCTGTGTCTGCTGGTCGATCAGGCTTTGCAAGCGAGCCTGGGAGATTCCAGTCGCCCGAGAGACCATCGGGATCTCGACGTGGGCGTCCTGCGGTGTGATGTCCGGGTCGAGACCGCTTCCAGAAGTCGTGACCAAATCCGACGTGGGGTTGACGCCCCGACTGTGCCAGTACGCAACGAGTTCCTTGGTGTAGTCGAGCAGCTTCTGGGAGCGCGGCCCCAGGTTTGTAGAACCGGACGCTCCGGCAACGCCATTCGCTACCAACGGGTTGTCACCGCCGTGACCGGCTGGGTTGTCCCCCTTGAACCTCCCTACATCGGAGTAGGGACCGAGCGCGTCGGGACGTCCCTGAAAGACGCAGCTCCCCGGCAAATGCCCGGGACATCTCGTCTGTGCCCAGTTCTGTCCGATGAGCCTTGAACCGTTCGCCGTAATGGAACCGTCCGCTTGGCCCTTGAAGAACGCTTGGGCGACACCGGTGCCGACGAACGCGTACACGAACCCGAAGAAGGCCGTGAAGACAAGAATGGCGACGATGGAGCGGCGGATGTTCGTGATCATGTGATGTTCTCGGATCAGTAGGCGTGCAGGGCGACCAGAATGAGGTCAATCAGCTTTATGAAGATGAACGGAACGATGATCCCCCCCACGCCGTAGATGAACACGTTCCTTCGCAGGATCGCAGCGGAGGAAGCCGGCCTGAATTTGACTCCGCGCAAGGCCAAAGGGATCAGGGCGATGATGACCAGCGCGTTGAAGATCACAGCTGAGAGGACAGCACTCTCCGGGCTGTGCAGCTTCATGATGTTGAGCGAGTTGAGCTGCGGGTATGTGGCGACAAAGAGCGCCGGGATGATGGCGAAGTACTTGGCGACGTCGTTCGCAATGGAGAACGTCGTCAGCGAACCGCGGGTGATCAGCAGCTGCTTGCCGATCTCGACGACATCGATCAGCTTGGTCGGATCGGAGTCGAGATCGACCATGTTCCCGGCTTCCTTCGCTGCCGTCGTCCCGGTGTTCATGGCCACGCCCACGTCGGCCTGAGCCAACGCGGGTGCATCATTGGTCCCGTCACCGGTCATCGCGACCAGCTTTCCGCCTTCCTGTTCCTGCTGAATGAGCTTGAGCTTGGCTTCCGGAGTGGCCTCGGCGAGGAAGTCGTCGACGCCGGCCTCCTGCGCGATAGCCGCTGCGGTGAGGGGGTTGTCGCCGGTGATCATGACCGTGCGGATCCCCACCTGCCGCATGTCGTCGAACTTCTCGCGGATCCCGGTCTTCACGACATCCTTGAGCTCGATCACCCCGAGGATGGAGGGGCCCTCTGCCACGACGAGCGGAGTCGACCCCGCCCGGGCGATTCGATCGACGATCTCGCGCAAACCCTCCGGAGGCGTGCCTCCCTGCTCGACGACCCAGTTCTCCACCGCCTCCGCGGCGCCCTTGCGGATCTGCCGGCCGTCGAAGTCCAGCCCCGACATCCTGGTCGTGGCCGAGAACGGAACGAACTCGTGTGGACCCGACAACTCCCGTTCGCGGATGTTGAAGCGCTCCTTGGCCAATACCACGATGGACCGGCCCTCGGGTGTCTCGTCGGCCAACGACGCCAACTGGGAGGCGTCGGCGACCTGCTGCTCGGTGTGCCCCTGCGCCGGGTAGAACGCGGACGCCATCCGGTTGCCGAGCGTGATCGTGCCCGTCTTGTCGAGCAGAAGCGTTTGCACGTCGCCTGCCGCCTCGACGGCTCGCCCGCTCATCGCGAGCACGTTGCGTTGGACCAAGCGGTCCATGCCGGCGATGCCGATGGCGGACAGCAGAGCGCCGATCGTGGTCGGGATGAGGCAGACGAGTAGCGAGACCAGCACGACGACTGACACCGTCGCTCCCGAATAGTGGCCGAACGCCTGCAGCGTCACCACCACGGGGATGAACACGATGGTGAGCACTGCGAGGAGGATCGTGAGCGCTATCTCGTTCGGCGTCTTCTGTCGGTTCGCCCCCTCCACCAGGGTGATCATCCGGTCCAGGAACGTTTGACCGCGTTCAGCGGTAATACGCACCACGATTCGGTCCGACAGCACCCGCGTGCCGCCTGTGACCGCCGAGCGGTCGCCGCCCGACTCACGGATGACTGGCGCAGATTCGCCCGTGATCGCCGATTCGTCGACCGACGCAATGCCTTCGATGATCTCGCCGTCAGAAGGGATGAGGTCACCCGCCTCGCACACCACGAGGTCCCCTTTCGCCAGCGCAGAAGCAGCGACCCGCTCTTCGCTCCCGTCCGGCGCGAGTCGGCGCGCTTCGGTCTCGGCACGCAGCCGGCGCAGAGTGTCGGCTTGGGCCTTGCCTCTCCCTTCTGCCATGGCTTCGGCGAAGTTGGCGAAGATCACCGTCAAGAAGAGCCAGAAGGTGATGAACCAATCGAACTTGCCGGGATGCGCGATCGACTCAACGAAGGTGACGATTGTCCCGACGAGCACGACGAACATGACCGGATTTCTGATCTGCACCCGCGGGTCGAGCTTCTTGAACGCATCGATGAGCGCCGGGCCCATGATCTGTCGGTCGAAGAGGCTGCGCGAACCTGCGACACCGTGGGGCAGGTCCGCCGGTTGCGGGTGCGGAAGCGTGGTCACTGTGGTCATCAGAAGAACTTTCCGTGGCTGAGTTGCTCGACGATGGGCCCTAGCGAAACGGCGGGGAAGAAGGTCAAGCCGCCAATGATGATGATGACGCCGATGGTGAGGCCGACGAACATGGCGTTGTCGGTCCGGAACGTTCCGAGCGACGCGGGCACCACGTTTTTCGCGGCGAGCGCACCACCGAGCGCGAGGGCCGGGATCAGGATTCCGAAGCGGCCGATCAGCATGTCGATGGCGCCGATGATGTTGTAGAAGGCGGTGTTTCCCGTCAGGCCGGCCATGGCCGACCCGTTGTTGTTGCCCTGGGAAGTCAGGGCGTACAGGATCTCGGTGAACCCGTGCGGGCCGCTGTTCAGCGGCCCGGCCCGCCCGGCATGGATCGACACCGCAATCGCAGTGAATACCAGCACGATGATCGGCATCACGAGCGCGCCCAGGCCGGCCAGCTTCACCTCCTTGGCCTGGATCTTCTTCCCCAGGTACTCGGGTGTTCGGCCGATCATGAGACCGCCGATGAAGACCGCGATAACGGCGTAGATCAAAATGGTGTAGAGGCCGCTCCCGGTACCGCCAGGGGTCACCTCGCCGAGCATCATGCCGGTGAGGGGGCCGAAGCCACCCATGGGGTTGTAGGAGTCCGTGGCGCTGTCGACGGCTCCGTCCGACGTCTGCGTCATCGACACGTTGAAGAGCGCGCTCGACGGGATGCCGAAGCGAACCTCCTTCCCGGTGGTGTTGCCGACGCTGGATTGCACCCCGGCGGTCGCCACCGCCGGGTTGTTCTGATGCTCTGCGTAGGTCGTGAAGCCGACCCAGGTGCCGAAGATCAGCATCATCGCGAACAGCAGAGCAACGCCGTGGCGAATGCTCCCGACCATCTTGCCGAAGGTGTACGTGAGCGCGAAGGGGATGGAGAGCGTGAGGAAGATGTACAGGAGGTTGGTAAGCCCGGTCGGGTTCTCGAGCGGATGGATCAGGTCGACGTTGAAAAAACCACCGCCGTTCGTCCCGAGCTGCATGATCGGACCCATGAATCCTGCGGGCCCCAGGGGGATCGTCTGACTGACGCCATTGAGCGAGTTGTGGATGGTGACCGGCCCGGCCAGGGTCTGCACCGCGCCTTGACTCACGGCGATGATGCCAGCGACGAACGCGACCGGGAGCAGGATGTAGAGCAAGCACCGGGTGATGTCCACCCAGAAGTTGCCGATGGTCGGGGAGTTCCGTCGAGTGAAGCCCCGCGTCAGGGCGATCGCCGCAGCGATGCCGACGGCAGCGCTCACGAACTGCTGCACGGTGAGCACGCCCATCTGAGAGAAGTACGACATCGTCGTTTCGCCGGCGTAGTTCTGCCAGTTCGTGTTGGTCATGAATGAGGTGCCTGTGTTGAACGCAAGCGCCTGGGTCACTCCTCCAAAGTGCTGAGGGTTCAGGGGCAATGAGCCCTGGATCCGCATCAGCAAGTAGCCGAAAGCGAGGAAGATTCCCGAGAAGATCACGGCAGATCCGGCGTAGCGCTGCCAAGACTGCTCCCGTTCCGGGCTGGTGGCGAGAAGGCGATAGAAGGGACGTTCGAGCCAGGCCAGATAGGTGACACGGCCATCGAACACTGCGGCCATGTAGGAGCCTAGGTAGCGCCACGCGACCGCCAGGGCGATGACAAGGACGACGATGGTCCAGAAGAAGCCCATCTCAGCTCAGAACCATTCGGGTTTGAACATGGCGAGCCCTAGGTAGCCGAACACCACAATGGAGATGGCGAGCAGGAGTCCTTGGACCCAGGTCATACCCGCTCCAGGCACCAAATGAGGCCTAGGAACGCCGCGACGAACGCGACGATGCCCACTACGACAAGGAAGTCAGCCATGTGAACCATGCTGCCGGGGCCCGCATCAACGGGGCGTGAACGAGGTAGGTCTCGCGGTCAACAATTCGTCAACGGCCGTCGGGAGATCGTCGATGGCCTCGAGAGGCCCGCCGTGCCTAAGGTGAAGCGAGGGTCACGTTGCGAAAGTGGGGTGGACGATGGCCTTGGACCTGCAGGGATGCCGAACACTGGTGACGGGAGCCTCGTCGGGCATAGGCGCGGGCCTCGCCGAGGCGCTGGCTGAGCGTGGAGCCGTCGTGGGGATCTGCGCCCGCCGGGCCGAGTTGCTCTCCGAGGTCGTCGGACGCTGCATGAAGCATTCGCCCGATAGCCGCATGTGGGTGGTAAATCTCGCCGACATCAACGCGGTGGATCAGCTGGCCTTGGACGTGCAGGACGCCTTCGGCGGGATCGACCTCCTCGTGAACAACGCCGGCATCCCGAAGAGACGGCATGTAACCGCCCTCGACATCGACACCATCACGGCGGTGATGCACGTCAACTACCTGTCACCTGTCCGGCTGACCATGGCGCTCTTGCCCCAGATGCTGGCGCGGGGGTCGGGGACGATCGTGAACATCTCGTCCGTGGCCGCCACCCTGAGCGCGCCCGGCGAGTCGGCGTACGACGCCTCCAAGGCCGCTCTAACCGCGTTCTCCGAGGCCATGGCCATCGACCTGTGGGACAACGGTGTAAGGGTGATGGTCGTGTACCCGGGCGTCATCGACACCGAGCTGTTCAGCTTGCCCGACAACGATGTCCCCGACCTGCCTGTGCCCGCAGAGCCCGTCTCAGTCTGTGTCGACGCCATTCTCGCCGGCCTCGAGTCGGGCGCGGCTCAGGTCTATGTCCCCCAGTGGTTCCACGACATTGCCGCTTCCAAGGCACAGGATGTTGGTAAGTACATCGAGGGAACGGCGGGCTACCTGCGCGACCAGAAGGCTAAGCAAGCGCAGGCGCAGAAGGCGTGACGGTTGACCGTGACCGGTTGACGAGGCGGCGACCGATGAGGAAGACGACAGCATGAAGATCGAGCCGGACGCAGCGGGAATGAGTGAGGCACGCCTCGAACGCATCACCGAGCACTTCAAGACCAAGTACGTCGACACCGGCAAGATGGTCGGTTGCCAGATCACCGTGGTGCGGGGTGAACACGTCGCGTATCACCGATCTCTTGGCCTGATGGACCGGGAGCGGAACATCCCCATGGCGGACGACACCATCTTCCGCATCTTCTCCATGACCAAGCCGATCGCATCGGTGGCGCTGATGCAGCTCTACGAGCGTGGCGATTTCCAACTGCTCGACCCCGTGGCCCGTTACATTCCCGAGTGGCGCACCCTCCAGGTGGGCCAGGTGCAAGAAGACGGCAACGTGTCGCTCGTGAAGCCACAGCGACCCATGAACGTCCGCGACGTCCTCATGCACACATCCGGCTTGCCTAACAGCCTCTTTCCCACCAACCCCATCGACGTCGCGTTCGCCCAGGCTCGTGCCGCAATGGAAGGCGAACAGACGCTCGAGCGGATAGCCGCGCTGCTCGCCGAGCACCCGCTGAAATTCCAGCCGGGAACCCAATGGAACTACGGCCTCTCCACCGACATCGTGGCCCGGCTCGTCGAGATCATCTCTGGTCTCCGCTTCGACGAGTACCTCCGGCGCGAGATCTTCGAGCCACTGGGAATGGTCGACACGGGATTCTTCGTGCCCGAGTCCTCCCGTTCCCGGTTCGCGGCGTGCTATCAGTACCGCCCGGCCAACAGCCCGAGGCTTCTGGAGAGACCGCTCGGCATGCGCTTCCTTCAACCCCCCTCCTACCTGTCCGGAGCGGGCGGGCTGGTATCCACCACGCATGACTACACGGCGTTCTGCCAGGTGCTCCTCAACGGCGGCCAGCTCGATGGGCGCCGGGTGCTCGGGCGCAAGACGCTCGAGCTCATGACCGAGAACCACCTGCCCGGAGGGGCCACGTTGCAGGACATGGCCATGGGGGGTTTCGGCGAGGCGGGCTTCGAGGGGGTCGGCTTCGGGCTCGGGTTCGCGGTGGGACAAGGTCCGGCCGCCACCACCTTCGCCGGTTCGAAAGGCGACTTCTACTGGGGCGGCGCCGCCAGCACCGCGTTCTGGGTCGATCCCGTGGAGGACCTCTTCGTCGTTTTCATGACCCAGCTCTTCCCCTCGGCCGCGTACCCGTTCCGCGCCCAGCTGCGCGCGCTGGTGAACCAAGCCATCGACGACTGATGACCGAGGGGGACCACCCCGTCGGCCCCGCCGATGCCAGTATCGAGCCCCGTTTCGCCGGTCTCGCCACCTTCGCCCGGCTGCCCAGCGCCGAGCGCGTCGCGCGCTGGGACATCGCGATCGTGGGGGTCCCGTTCGACAGCGGCACGAGCTACCGTCCCGGGGCGCGGTTCGGTCCGGCCGCCGTGCGCCAGGGATCGCGGCTGCTGCGGCCGTATAACCCCGCCCTCGACTCGCTCCCTTTCGAGCGCGCCCAGGTGGTCGACGCCGGCGACATCCTCTGCACGCCGTTCGACGTGGAAGCCGCGGTCGGTCAAATCGAGGCCGGCGCCGACGCCCTGCTCGCTGGAGGGGGAAGGCTCATCGCCGTGGGCGGGGACCACACGGTGGCGCTGCCGCTGTTGCGGGCGACCGCCCGGAAGCACGGGCCGCTCGCGCTGGTCCACTTCGACGCGCACCTCGACACGTGGGACAGCTACTTCGGGCAGCGCTACACGCACGGCACGCCGTTCCGTCGCGCCTGGGAAGAGGGGCTCCTGCAGCGCGACCACACTGTCCACGTCGGGTTGCGCGGCCCTCTGTACTCCGGTGCAGACCTGCGCGACGACGCCGGTATGGGTTTCGCGCAGATCGCGACGGACGATGTGGCCCGCCTCGGTGTGGATGCCGTGGTCCAACAGGTGCTGACCCGGATCGGCGACGCCCCTCTCTACGCTTCCGTCGACATCGACGTCCTCGACCCAGCGCACGCACCCGGGACGGGCACGCCCGAAGCGGGCGGCCTCACGAGCCGTGAGCTACTTGCGCTCCTGCGCGGCCTCGACCCGGCCGCGCTCGTCGGAGCCGACATCGTCGAGGTCTCCCCCGCCTACGACCACGGGGAGATCACCGCCGTCGCGGCTTCGCACGTGCTCTACGAGCTCATCACGCTCCTCGCTCGGAAGTCGCACTGAGAAGGCGTGGTCGCCGAGGCCCCAGGGCCCTTATAGCCGTCGGCTTGTAACAGTCCGTTCACAGCGGGGAAATCGTCTGCGAACGTTGCCCCCATAACCTGCGTAACCACGGCCGCGACAGACGGGAGTGCGTGAACGCTGGTGGGGACGTGAAGCGAGACCTTCTGGTCGGGGCGGCCCAGTGGCTGGCCGTGGCCGGGGACCGGACGCAGAACATGTCGGTGGCGCTCGGGATGATCGATAACGCGGCCGCGCTCGGTGTCGAGCTGCTCGTGCTGCCCGAGCTCTGGTCTTGTGGGTACGACCCCGAGACGCTGGCCGGCGACGCCCAACGTGACGCGGAGCCCCGGGAAGGGCCGCGCAGCGAACGCCTTGCCGAGGCCGCGCGGAAGCACGAGCTGTTCCTTGCCGCCGGCAGCGTGCCCGAGCTCGGAGAGGACGGGAGCCTGCACGACACCGCGCTCGTCTTCGACCCGCGTGGTGAGCTCGTCGCCTGGCACCGGAAGGCCCATCTCTTCACGCCAACTCTCGAACACCTGGTGTTCGCGCCGGGCCGGCGCCTCACCACGTTCGAGGACCCCGCCCTCGGTGTGGTGGGGCTCGCGGTGGGCTTCGAGGGGGATTTCCCCGAGGTGGCCCGGACCCTGGCGCTGCGCGGCGCCCGTCTGGTGCTTGCCCCGGCCGCCTACGAGGTCGAGGGTGCCCCGGCTTGGGACGTGCTCCATCCGGCGCTCGCCCTGACCAACAGCCAGTGGTGGGTTCAGGCCAACCAGGTTGGCTCGCACCAGACGTCGACCCTGCTGGGAGGGAGCCGGATCATCGCCCCGACCGGCACGGTCGTCGCCACGGCGGGCATAGCGCTGCCCGGGTGTGCCAGCGCCGCAGAATTGCTCGTGCACCGGATCGACCTGCATCTCGCCCACCGGCGTGAGGGGGTCGGCCAGCTGCTCGAGGACGGGCGCCATCCAGCCCTGTACACGGAGCTGGTCGATCCGGTGCCGGCGGCCCGGTAGGGCAGGGCGCCGGGAGGCAGCCTCTCAGGTCAGGGTGCAGACCCGTTGGGGTCGGTCGATCCGAGCACGATCGCGGACAGACCTTGGATGAGCACGGCCTTCGAACGGATCTGCGGATCGGGCGACTGCACCAACGCGTTGAGCGCATCGAGCGCCATCGTGCGCGCCGCCGGCTCCGTGATCGGCGACGGCGGGTTGGCCGCTTCGGCCGTCACGGTCGCGAGCACCGAGCCGGGGACATCGCCCACGGTGACGCGGTAGACACCGGCGACATGGTCCTGGGCGTTCGCGTTCCCAGCCGTGGTCCTCACATAGGCCGTCCGGCTCCCGTCGGGCGCCTTCACCACGGAGTCGAGCGTGGCCGCGCCCGACACCCGCACGGCACCGTCGACGTTCGACGGGATAGAGATCACCGTGTCGGTCCCTCGGACGCCTGGGTCGGTCCCCTGGTTCTCCTGGTCGCCCTGGTCGCCTGCGTCGGTCCCCTGGTTCCCCTGGATCCCTTGGTCGCCCTGCTCGCCATTGGTGTCGCGGGCGGTCGCCGTCGCGATCATCGCGAAGGTGCCTGTGGCCGGATCGTACTGATAGGCGCCGAGCCGCCCCGCTGTCGCGACCGGCCACACGCGCATCAGGATCTGCTGCCGGCTCGGGATGAGCATGTCGGCTGGAGACGGCACCGATTGAGGGTCCCCTGTGCCCGGCGTGCCGTTGGACGTCGTCTGGTAGCTCGAGGACTGCCAGCGGACGCACCAGCAAGATCCGGGCGCCTGGGCCAATCCCTTCCAGGCCCACAGCGTCCCGCCGGTCTGTGTTGTCTCCTGGGCAGCCAGCTCGTTGGAAACAATCGTGGCGTCGGTGCTCGAGGAGTCCCCGAATTCGGTGGTGAACACGGCCGCGTGCATCGCTTGGGCCTCGGCTTCTGCGGTCTGGTAGCCGAAGGTGAAGTCGGGCGGGTATCCACCCGGGGGCAACCCGAGCAGCTCCTGCTCGACGGTGAAGGCGTACGTGTAGACGTGCGGTGCGAACACGAGGTTCGAGTAGGAGGAGAACGGCGCACTGACCTGAAGCGAGAAGTCGACGAGGTTCCGGTAGGCGAGGGGCTCGAAGAAGATCTGCTGGTGGCGGACCGAAGCGAGGGGCGGGTACGCACACGCGTTGGTCAGTGAGGTCGGCGCGTCGGAGGAGCAGGTGGGCTTCCCGTCGCGCACACCGGTGAGCGCCTCGATGGCGCGCGTGTAGAAGGGATAGAGCTCCTGGCTACTGGCCTGGTACCCGTTGGCCACCGGGAGCGAGCTGATCGATCCGGGTTGAGGCTCGTTCATGAGTTCGTAGCCGAGCACGGCCGGGTCGTTCTCGAAGCGTTGGGCCAGCGCGGCGAGCGCACCGATGTAGTGGTCCTGCAGCCCTGTTCCCGGAGCCTGCCCCTGCGGCGCGCTCACCGTGGAGTTCTGCCAGAAGTTGTGGAACGCCGCGGCTTCCGCGGGGTTCAGCTCGTTGATGCCCAACAGCGCACAGGCGGGCTGTCCGTTCGACTGCACGGCCCAGCCCGGGGCGCCGTCCCCGCCGCCTGATGGACTGCACGATGACGGCGTGGTACCCGCCGCGGCCGGGATGATGTAGCGCGAGTACTGGTCCTGGTGCATGTCGAGGATGACGTAGATGCCCTGTTGGCGCGCCCACCCGACCACTTGGGCCACCCGGTCCAGGTACGTGCTCGAGTACGCGCCGGGAGTTGGTTCAAGCTGGCTCCAGTTCAAGACGAGGCGGACCGCGTTGAATCCAAGGGCGCGCATCTGGGCGAAGTCGTCACCACTGCCCGGGGCGGTCGACTGTTCGTAGGCCGGCTTCGGCGCCTGCACCTCGCAAAGCGGCGGCTGCGGGATGAGCGGCGATGCCTTGGGGCAGCCGCCCTGGTACGCCGACGGCGACACGGGGAAGAGGGCCGGCCCGCCGTTGGCGTTTGGATACGCGACGTCTTCCATGCCGACAGCCGCCACACCGCGTAAGAGGACTTCACGGCCCGACGCGTCCGCCAGATACGGGGTGAGGTCGGGCCCGCTGGTCGGGGTGACCACGTGCAGGTACGTCAGATGCGAGACCGACTCGTCGCTCAACGGAGAGTCCGCCGAGGCGACGGTTGGCACGACGAGCGCCGCCGTCGCGACGGCGGAAAGGAGGCCGCCGCGGACGAGGGAGGACAATTTGGGCACAGCGGGCAAGCTAGCGGACACCCTGCTGCGCGCGGCGGCCGTCCGCGAGAACCGCCGGCCCGGAAGAGGGCCCAGGCAGTCCGGCAGGGCTCCCTCCGTGGGGCTGTTGGTAGGGTCGCCCACATGGCAGATCGCGAGCTCTCCGGGAGGGTGGCGCTGGTCAGCGGGGGCGGCCGCGGTATCGGCGGGGGTATCAGCCAGGAACTTGGTGCGGGCGGCGCGAGGGTGGCGATCGTCTACCAACGTGACCGGGAGGCGGCGGAGGAGGTCGCGAAGGCCATCGCCAATGCCGGTGGGACAGCTACCGTGCACCAAGCCGCGCTGGAGTCGTTCGCGGACTGCAGGCGGGTGTGCGACGAGGTGCTATCCGCACACGGTGCAGTCGACATCCTCGTCTCCAATGCGGGTATCGCCAGCCGCGGCAAGACCGTCGCCGAGACCGAGCCCGCCGAGATGGAGCGCCACTTCGGCATTCACGTGATGGGGGCCTTCCACCTGGCCCACCTGCTCATACCCCAGATGCGGGAGCGGCCGCGGGGCGACGTGGTCATGGTGTCGTCGACGAACGCGTCCACCAACCCTGCGCGTGGCGCGCCATACAACGTCGCGAAATCGGCCCTCGAGTCGTTGGCGCTCACGCTGGCCAAAGAGGAGGTGCGCCACCGCATCCATGTGAACGTGGTCGCGCCAGGTCTCGTGGTCTCCGAGATGGGCCGCCGGCTGGTGAAGGCGGGCGGCGTCGAGGACATTCATTCGCTCGATGCGGTCTCTCCGTTCGGCCACGTGTGCGAGCCGGCCGATGTGGCCCGGGTCGTGCGATTCTTGGTATCGGAGGCCGGGGGCTACGTCACCGCGCAACGCGTCGCCGTCGACGGCGGGGGCGTCCTCCGATGAGCGACGACGACACCGGCCGCGACAACAGCGGGGGCAGCGACGATGGAACAGACAGTCGGGTTTCCCTCTTCGAGGGCCTGGTCTCCACCCGGGCCATCCGCCGCTACACCGGCGAGCGCGTGCCGGACGAGGTGCTCCGCGACATCCTCTTCGCCGCCACCAGAGCCCCGAGCGGCTCCAACCGCCAGCCCTTCCGCTTCATCGTCCTGACCGACGGGCCCGTGGCCGCCGAAGCCAAACGGCTCATCGGCGAGGGGGCACGCCGTTTCTGGGCGGCCAAGAGGAAAGCCGATGGGTACGACCAGGGCTCGGGAGTGGACATCGACTCGCCCAAGGCGCGCCTGGCCCGCACCATGCAGCACTACGTCGACACCTACGAGTCCGTCCCCGTGCTCGTCCTGGCTTGCTACCTGCGCTACCGCGAGCGGAGCGCCGTCAGTGACGGCGCGTCGGTCTTTCCCGCCTGCCAGAACCTGCTGCTGGCCGCTCGGGCGCTCGGCTACGGCGGTGTCATGACCGGATGGCAGCACGCGGCAGAGGCCGAGCTGCGCGCGCTGCTCGGCATCCCCGACGACGTCGAGCTCGTGGCGACCATCACGATCGGACGTCCGCGGGGACGTCATGGCCGGGTGCGCCGACGTCCGCTCCCCGAATTGGTGTTCGGTGAGCAGTGGGGGCGGCCTCCCCCCTGGGCGACCGACCCCGAGGGCGTGTCCCACACCGCGGCCGGGCCTCCGATCGGCACCTGAGACGGAAGCGAATACAGTCTGGTTGTGTTCGGCCACGCCATGCCGGCTTGGAAGGGCTGACCATGACCACCCTCGAGACGTCCGTCTTCGACGCCGACAACCACTACTACGAGGCGCTCGACGCGTTCACGCGCCATTTGGACCCCGCCCTCGGCCCCCGGGTGATCCAGTGGGTCGAAGTGGAGGGTCGGCGCTACCACGCGCTGGGAGGCCGCGTCAGCCGGGCCGTCACCAACCCGACGTTCAACCCGATCGCGCCCGCCGGCGCGCTGGCCGACTACTTCCGCGGCAATCCGCACGGCCGCCCGATGCACGAGCTCATGGGCGCGCCCGAGCCCATCCGACCCGAGTACCGCGACCGTGACGCCCGCCTGGCCGCGATGGACGCGCAGGGACTGGCGAAGGTCTGGCTGTTCCCCACCTTGGGCATGCTGTACGAGGAAGCGCTGAAGGACGATCCAGGAGCGGTCGTGCTGCTCTTCCGCGCCTTCAACCGCTGGCTGGCCGAGGACTGGGGCATGGCGTACCGGGATCGGATCTTCGCCGCTCCTTACATCACCCTGGCCGACGTCGACGCCGCCGTGGCGGAGCTCGAGTGGGCCCTCGCGCAGGACGCCCGGACCGTCGTGCTGCGGGCCGCCGCACCCACCACCGAAGGGGGACCGCGCTCCCCCGCGCACGATGTGTTCGACCCCTTCTGGGCCCGTGTCCACGAGGCCGGTATCACCGTCGTCGTCCACGCCGGCGACGCCGGCCTCTCCTCCAACGGCTACGCGGCCGACGGCTTCTCGGCCTCGTTCCGGGGCGGGGCGGGACGGCCCAGCATCAAGCTCTTCGCGATTGAGCGGGCGGCGCACGACTTCCTCGCCACGCTCATCCTGGAGAAATTGTTCGACCGTTTTCCCAACGTGCGCGTCGCCTCGGTGGAGAACGGGTCTGAGTTCCTCGCCCCGCTGTTCCGCAAGCTGCGGACCACGGCGCGCCGCATGCCCGGCTACTTCCCCGAGGACCCGGTGGCGACCTTCCGCCGCCACATCTGGGTCAACCCGTTCTGGGAGGACGACGTCGACGAGATCGTCGACCTGATGGGAGACGACCGGGTGATCTTCGGATCGGACTGGCCGCACGTGGAGGGACTGCCCGAGCCGACGGACTGGGTCACGGAGCTGCAGAAGCTCCCGCCCGAGTCGGTGACCAAGATCATGGGTGCCAACACCTCGGAGCTCAACGAACGGAGGCCCGCCCGATGAGCGAAGTGACGACGACTGCAGTGGAGACCGAACGGGCGAGCACGGCCCCGACCGGTCCTCCCACGCTGCCGCCTTACGTCGTCGTGCTCTTCGGCGCCACCGGTGACCTGGCCGCGCGAAAGCTCCTCCCCGGTCTCTTGCATTTGTACATGTTCGGGATGCTGCCCGAGTTCCGGATCATCGGCTGCGCCACCCGGGACCTGTCCGACGAGGAGTTCCGTCAGGTCGCCCGCCATGCCTGCGACCAGTTCTCCACCGACAAGATCTCGCTCCTGCAGTGGGCCCGCTTCGAACAGCGGCTGAGCTACGTGCCGATCTCGATCGGCCCCCAAGAGATGCACACCGCAGTCACCAAGGCCGAAGACGAGATCGGTGGCGAGGTGCGGCGGCTGTACTACCTGAGCATTCCGCCGTCGGCGGCCAGCTCGGTCATCCACATGCTGGGCGAGGCCGACCTCGTCGATCGGTCCCGGGTGATCATGGAGAAGCCCTTCGGCACCGACCTGGCGAGCGCGATCGAGCTCAACAACACGGTGCACTCGATCTTCCCGGAGGACCAGGTCTTCCGCATCGACCACTTTCTGGGGAAAGAGCCCGTCCAGAACATCTTGGCCTTCCGCTTCGCCAACGGACTCTTCGAGCCGATCTGGAACCGGGATCACATCGACAGCGTGCAGATCGACGTCCCAGAGACGCTCGGGGTGGACGAACGGGTGAAGTTCTACGAGGCGACGGGCGCCTTCAAGGACATGGTGGTCACGCATCTGTTCCAGATCCTGGGGTTCGTGGCCATGGAGCCGCCCACCGCGCTCGAGCCCGACGCGATCGGCGAGGAGAAGAACAAGGTCTTCCGGTCGCTCCGTCCGCTCGACGTGACCAAGGTCGTGCGCGGCCAGTACGACGGGTACCGCGACATCCCCGGGGTGGCGCCGGACTCGGACACGGAGACCTTCGTCGCGCTCAACTGCTGTATCGACAACTGGCGCTGGGCCGGTGTGCCCTTCTTCCTGCGCACTGGGAAGAAGCTGGGCAGCGGCGAGCGCATCATCTCCATCGCGTTCCGGGCGCCCCCCAAGTCGATGTTCCCGGAGGGCTCGGGCGTGGGGGCGATGGGCCCCGACCATCTGACCTTCGACCTGGCCGACTCCTCGAAGCTGTCGCTGTCCTTCTACGGCAAGAAGCCCGGGACCGGCTTCAACCTCGAGAAGCTGAGCCTGCAGTTCGCGCTGCACGATATTGGGCAGGACTCAGACGTGCTTGAGGCCTACGAGCGCCTGATCTACGACGCCATGGCGGGCGACCACACGTTGTTCAACACGGCCGAGGGGATCGAGCGGCTGTGGGAGGTGGCGACGCCACTGCTGGAGAACCCGCCGCCGGTGGAGCCCTACGAGCCCGGGAGCTGGGGCCCGCAGGCCATTTATGACTTGATCGCACCGCGCACGTGGCGGCTGCCCTTCGAGCGGCGCTGGAGGTCGCCGGCGGGGGGTAGCGGCTAGGGGCTGGGATGGGCAGGAGGGCGCGACGCGTGGGCGCGACGCGTGGACGTGCCCGCGGGGCATGGGCGTTGGGCGGGGACGCACAGCTTGAGCGGAGTCGGAGAGGCGCACGTGAGGGGGGTGTCTCTCAGAACTATCAACAGAGTGGTTGAGAGTTTTGAGAGACCTGCTCCAGGGCGAGGGGCCGGTGACCGTGCCCTGCAGCACTAGTCGGAGCCTGCCAGCACCTTCACGCAGCAGTGGCCGGGCTCGGGATTGAGCTTTGCCGCCATGTGCACGGCCTCAGCGCCTTCGAGTACGCCCGCGATGACCTCGAGGTTCATGCCGCACACGAGCTCGCGATGTTCCTCGGCCAGTGCGTGGAACGGGCAGTTCGCCAGCATGATGGCATCGCCTTCGCGTTGAGGCTCGTACCCGTGCGCGTTGAGGACTGCCATGACGCGCTCGAGCTCGCCCTTGGTTGACGCACCGGTCTTGGCGAGACCAGCTCCCATGACCCGCCCGTAGTCCCGTGCCGCCTCTCGGAGCACGTCGTCGACGGGCCTCGACTGCGCCCGCGCGTCCGTCACCGCCTGGGCGAGGATCGCCGCTGCCAGGTCGTAACGGCGCTCGGGGACGCTGAAGTCGAGCTCGTGGTCGGACCGCCGGTAGAGCTTGGCCGGGCGGCCGGCGCCCGGGCCGCTACGCCCGGGAGGCCGCCTGTACTCGACGTCCAAGACGCCCAGCTCGGCCAACTTGTCGAGGTGGAAGGCCGCCACCGACCGGGTGATGCCGAGGGCCTCGGCCGCGGACTCCCTGCTGACGGGCTCCGGCGAGGACACGACGTGCAAGTAAAGGCTGCGCCGCAACGGCTCGGCCAAGGAGGCCAAGGCCGCGAGCCGATCCTCTCGGGAGGTCATGGCCTTATTCTAAAACAGAAAGATGTTGACGAAAACCGGCTCTTGTTCTAAAGTAGACATTGATAGGTATTAGAAGCAAAGGACGTGGAGCCATGACCAGCACCGCACCAGCCTTCGACCCCCGTGCGAGCACCGACGTGGCTGTGCCGGCCCGTGCGAACCGGGCCGCCGCCGCCTCGCTACGGGAGCCGGCGTACCAGGCCTATCTGGTACTTCGCACCGCTTTCGTGGTGGCGCCGATCCTGTTCGGGATCGACAAGTTCTTCAACTGGATGACCTTCTGGCCCAAATACCTGTGGGTGGGAATCCCGAACGTGATCAGCGTCAGCCCACAGCACTTCATGTACGCGGTCGGCGTCGTCGAGATCGCCGCCGGGGTGCTCGTCCTCCTGTGGCCGAGGGTCGGGTCCTGGGTCGTCGCGGCCTGGCTCGCCGGCATCGTGACCAACGTCGTGATCAAGAGCATCGCCGTCGGTGGGCACACTCAGGTCTTCTGGGACATCGCGCTACGGGACTTCGGGCTCATGATCGCCGCTATCGCACTCGCCCGCCTTGCCGCAGTCTTCGCTCCCGCCTTGCCCTTCGGATCCCGGTCGCGATGACGAGACTCGATTTGGCCGAAGAGCGAGATGAGCCGGAGCCGGCGAACGAACCCACCGCGCTGAGGCTGCCGACAGTCCCGCCAGACGAGGCAGCCGTGGCGCCGTACGACGAGGACGCGTTCGACGACGACACCTTCGACGAGGACGAGACGGTCGAGACGGAGAGCCGGGCTCGGCATTTGCACCTGGTGCCGCGGAACGAGGTCGACCTCGAAAGGGCCACCCGCGCCGTTGCCGACCTACTCGATGCGCTCGGCGTCGATCGCAGCAGCGACGGGCTGGCGGCGACGCCTGCCCGAGTCGCCCGCGCCTACGCCGAGATGTTGTCGCCAGAGCCGTTCCACGTCACCACGTTCGCTAACGACGAGGGATACGACGAGCTCGTCGTGGCCAGAGCCATCCCGTTCGCCTCGCTGTGCGAGCACCACCTGCTTCCCTTCTCGGGCTTGGCCTACGTGGGCTACTTGCCCGAAGCGCGGCTGCTCGGCCTCTCGAAGCTGGCCCGCGTGGTGGACCACTTCTCCCGCCGCCTGCAGGTCCAGGAGCGCCTCACGGCGCAGGTGGCCGACTTCATCGCGGAGACGGTGCAGCCCAAGGGCGTCGGTGTCGTCCTCGAGGCCGAGCACCTCTGCATGTCGCTGCGCGGGGTTCGAGCCGGAGGCTCCAAGACCGTGACCTCGGCGCTTAAGGGGCTCGTGCGCGACGACCCGCGTACGCGGGCAGAATTTCTCTCCTTGGCCGGGGCTAGGGACTGAACCAACCCGGCCCCGGGCCGGAGGAGGAGGTGCGCCATGTCACCTGATCGGACGTTCATCATCGTGGGGGGAGGCCTCGCCGGAGCGAAAGCCGCGGAGACGCTCCGGGAGGAGGGCTTCGACGGCCGGCTCCTGCTCTTCGGTGAAGAGCCAGTGCGGCCATACGAGCGGCCGCCGATGTCCAAGACGTATCTACGAGGCGAGTCGAGCTTCGACGAGGCCGCCGTGCACGACGCCGACTACTACAAGACGCACGAGATCGAGCTGCACACGTCAACCGTGGTCGCGTCGATCGATCCCGAGGCCTCCCAAGTGCAGCTCGCCGCAGGTGCTCGCATCACCTACGACCGGCTCCTATTGGCAACGGGCGCCGCGCCCCGGCACCCGATCGTGCCCGGCGTGGAGCTCGACGGCTTTCACCTGCTGCGCACCGTGGCGAACTCCGATGCGATCCGCGCGGCCGCGACGTCCGGAGCTCCGATCGTAGTGATAGGCGCCGGCTGGATCGGGTGCGAGGTTGCGGCGTCCGCGCGCGAGCTCGGCGCGGACGTGACCATGCTCGACCTGGCCTCCGAGCCCTTGGAGCGCGTCCTCGGGACCGAAGTCGGCGCTGTCTACCGCGAGCTGCACGCCTCACACGGCGTGTCGCTGCGCATGGGCCTGGGCATCGACGCCATCAAGGGCGCGGGGCGTGTCGAAGAGGTCCGCCTCACCGACGGCTCGGTGATCCCGGCCGGGGCCGTCGTGGCGGGCATCGGCGTCCTGCCCCGCACCGAGCTCGCGGCCGCAGCCGGGCTCCACATCGACAACGGCGTCCTCACCGACGCTCAGCTGACGACCAGCGCGCCGCACGTCTACGCCGCCGGCGACGTCGCCAACGCCTGGCATCCGACCTACGGCGAGCCGATCCGGCTCGAGCACTGGTCGGCCGCACTCAACCAGGGTCCGGCCGCCGCGAGGAACATGCTCGGCATCGCCATGCCGTACGAGAGGCGGCCGTACTTCTACTCCGACCAGTACGACCTCGGCATGGAGTATCGGGGCTGGGCCCCGTCCTTCGATCAGGTGGTCTTCCGCGGCGACCCGGCCGGGGGCGAGTTCGTCTCGTTCTGGCTGCGAGACGGTGTGGTGGCGGCGGCGATGAACGCGAATGTGTGGGACCAGGGCGACAACATCGAGGCCCTGCTCGCGGCGCGCCGGCCCGTGGACCTCGCGGCGTTGGCCGATCCGGGGACCGACCTCGCTGTACTGGCCGCTGCGGGCGGCTCGTCCGATGAGGCCTGACGCTTGCGTCTGAGTTCGTTTCGCCT